>PNON01000001.1 GCA_013824865.1 Anaerolinea sp.
TTGAGAGAGAATTCATTTGACTTGACTCTTAAAATGCTATATACTTAATTTAAGGAGCCAGTATACGGCTATGCGAGAATTAATCTCAAAAAGTAGAAAGCCTTAGTAAGCGGCATGCGAATTTATACGCGTGCTGCTTTTTTTATCACACCTTAATAAGGAGAGAACTAATGGATTACGGGATGATCGGCAAGATCGACAAAGCAAAACGGTATGCACAGGAGCGGAAGCGCATTCACCTGAACGCTATGACGGTTACCTTTGAAGGTGAGAATAATAACCACAATGTTGTGTATAAAGACGGCGAATGGCAATGCGACTGCGACTTCTTTCAGACCAGGTCGCGCTGCAGCCATACCATGGCTTTGGAGATGATCCTTGATGGGCTGGTACCAGAGTCGGCAATCGAATAAAGCTCGCAAGACCATTCAAAGCAGGCCAGCCGGCCTGCTTTTTTTGTTGTTTCCGAGATATACGTCTCCTATTGCATCCAAATACTGGCGTGCTACAATGTTTTTAAGGAAACGATGGCATGATTGATGCTTGAACAGCATGACGGAGGTAATATGGACGCGGTTAATAATTTACCTAAAAGAATAATAAGATTGGGAATCCTCCCCCTTCTGATAGTATCGCTGATGCTGGGCAGTTTCACGCCTGTGCAGGCTGCCGCGCCAACAGGCGGGACATACACTTGCGAGACACCTTATCTCGTCCAGTGGGGGGATACCCTATACAAGATTGGGTTAAGATTTGGGGTGAGCTGGCCGATGATCGCCGCGAACAATGGCATTGGATATCCATATTGGGTGTATGCCGGGCAATATTTATGTATATCTGGCCCCGGTTATTCTTACGGTTACCCTGGATACAGCTACCCTTATTATAGCTATTACGGATATAACTACTACAATTACGGCGTCGGTGTGACAATCACGAATAACATCGTCGATAAGAATGTCAGCATCCAAACCTCGTGGCTTCCGCGGTATGAGGTCTATGATGTGTTGATAGGTACCTGCCAGAACGCGGGCTATGGCGGAACCTGGGTCGGAAAGATAGCCACTGATGGGGTGGATGGCGTGTATTCCGGTAAATACAAAATCCCGGCAGCATATCACGGGATAAGCTGCCGGGCGGTACGACTTACCAGCCAGGTTTCGGGCAGCACCGGCTATGCTACCTTTTCCAATGGAACAGGATCGAGCGTTACTGCACCCCTGGATTTTTCAGTCATCAGCGTGGTCCGGAATAAGACCGTTACCATCATCATCAACAATGCCACCAAAGGGTTGAAATATAAGATCTATATTGGCCATGAAGGGACTGGCGCAACGGGTGGTACTTATGTGGCCACATTTATTCCGGATTCGAATAAACCTGCCACACTCACTTACAAGATCCCTGAGAAGTTGAAAGGTTCAACCAGGCTGGACTTGCGTATAAAAGGCATGTCCACTGGCGAAGATATTTACCACACCTTCCGCAATTCCACTCACTAATTCTGGTTTATTCAACCTAAGCTGACCTGCCCTTATGGTGAAGGTCAGCTTTTTTTGAAAACAGGCAAAGCTTACGACCAGAATTCCAATCAACAGCGAGTGGCTGTTTAATAAGGTAAAATTAAAGTTAATATAAGTTATAAGGAAAGGGAAATCTATTGTTTGAGATCGTATTTCTGGGAACCTCAGCATCCGCACCATCGGTTCACCGCGGCCTCTCCGCCCAGCTGGTGAAGCACGATGAGCACCGCTTTCTGATAGACTGCGGCGAAGGCACCCAGCGGCAAATTTTACAATCAGGGCTTGGTTTTAAACATATGAACCGCATCCTGATCACCCACAGCCATCTGGATCACATTTTGGGGTTGGCCGGGCTGCTCTCCACTTTCATGCGCTGGGAGGCGATTGAAGCTTTGGATATCTACGCGGGCAAAGCCTCGATCGAGCGCATTAACGATCTATTATACGGTGTGGTGCTGCGTAACACGCCAGCGCCCATGGCGATCAACATGGTTCAGATACAGCCTGGCGTGATTCTGGAAGAGAAAGATTTCACTATTTCAGCGTTCCCGGTTTTCCACCGCGGGCAGGATTGTTACGGCTTCCGGTTTGAAGAAAAAGGCAAGCAGCCTTTCCTGGCTGAAAAAGCTGACGAGTTGGGTGTTCCATCGGGTCCGTTGCGACGGGAACTGGTGCAGGGGAATACGATTACGCTGGAAGACGGCCGGCTGATAAGGCCAACAGATGTACTGGGGTCATTAAAAGAAGGTACACGCCTGGTGCATGTTGGGGATGTGGGGCAAACGGAGAACCTGGTACAGGAGTGTATGGGGGCGGATACGCTGGTTATCGAAGCCACCTACCTGGAGGAGGAAGCCGCCATGGCGAAGCAGTTTGCCCACCTTACCGCAAAACGCGCGGCAGAATTGGCGGTGGCAAGTGGCGTTAAGCAATTGCTCTTAACCCATATCTCGCGGAGGTACCGCGAAAAAGATGTTCTGGCGGAGGCGCAAGTTGTATTCCCAAATACCACCGTGGTCAGGGATTTCGACACATTTTTATGTAAGAGAATATGAGCAGAAAAAATAAATATTGCTATCTAGGGAAAGGCTTGTGCGTTTCATATTCAATCAGCTCCGGCTCCGTGATGTTATTGTAGTAATGGAGGACGATTAAAGACGGTGTAAAGCAGCCAGGCGATCATGGCAATGATCACGAGCCAAAAGACTATCACGACCAACGCGGCTTTTCGGTTCTTTGCCAGATCTTCAGGTCGAATGTCTCGGGCTTTATTGCGCGAATCTGCCATCACCTCAGCTGGTATCATGCGGATGGCCAGCCAGATGCCGATAGGGAGGAATAAGGCGTATCCAGGTATCCAAGAAAGGGAATGAAATCCGGAATCAGATCAATGGGACTGATGGTGATGGCTACCAGGAACGCACAGAACGCCCGGGCGTACCAGGGAGTGCGGGGATCGCGATAGGCATACACTAGCACGACCAGTTCTTTTTCCAACGTGCCTGACCAGGCTTTAAGCTGCTGCATGAATTGACGCATAAGGATATTATAGGATGATATTGACCATGGGAATACGTTCGCAGCAATTTGCTTAGCTTGACTCCCTCAGCAGACAAAGGTAAGATTTCTGCATGTATCTAAAAGGCAGTAAGTGGAGCATGCTTAAAAAACGCAAGCCATTGCGGCTGGGGCGTATCCTGTTCCTGTTGGTACTGGTGGGCGGTGTCTTATACTTCAACCAGGTGATCGTTCCAGTCACGGCTCCGTTCTTTATTCCCACTACCACCCCCACGCGAGCACCGGAAGCTTACATCGCGGATGCAGAAGCGCTCACTTTGGATGGGAAATTCCTGCAGGCGGTGGATGCTTATAAGCAAGCCATTGAAGTGGATCCGCAGAATGCCGCAAATTATGTGAACATAGCCAAGATCCTCATCTATACCCAGCAGTATGCCAACGCGCGAACTTCCGCTGAGAATGCGCTACTGCTCAACCCCAACAACCCACAAGCGCATGTCATGCGCGCCTGGGCGCTGACATTACAGGGGGAGTATCAATTGGCTGAGGCGACAGTGAAACGCGCGTTGGAGTTGGATAGCAATAACCCAATGGCACACGCCGTTTATGCTGAATTGCTGGTGAAGATGCTGGAGGTAGGCCAGGCGCCAATCAATGCCGCGGAAAAAGCCGCAGAGGAATCCCGCCTGGCGCTGGCTCTTGCCCCTGAGATTATGGAAACGCATCGGGCTCGCGGTATTGTGTTGCACAATACCGCCAACTATGAGTTAGCCATACAGGAATACCTGACAGCCATCAATCTCAACCCGAATTTGCCAGACATCCACCTGGCTTTGGGTCTGGCATACCGCTCATTGGATCCACCTCAATATGACCAGGCAGTGGAGGAATTTACTAAAGCAAACGCCCTGAATCCCGCCGATCCGCTGCCGGATACTTACATCGCCAGGACTTACGTTACCATCGGTGAATATGCCAAGGCCATACAGTATGCAGAGCAGGCCAAGAATGATGCACCCTCAGACCCGTACATGTGGGGGAATCTGGGTACCATGTACTACCGCAACCGGCAGTATGAAGACGCGGTGCTGCCATTGCAACTGACTGTCCGTGGTGGCAATGTCCCTGAGAGCGATGTGGTGGTGGAAGGTTTGGCGCTGGACTATGGCCGCATCGCAGAGTACTACTACCTTTATGGTTTAACCCTGGCGCGGCTGAACCAGTGTAATGAGGCTATTCAAGTATCGTCTCTTTTGATTCAGGGCGTGCCGAATGACGAGACCTCTGTGTATAATGCGAATGAGATGGTCAACATCTGCCAGGCGAACTTGAATGTCACTCCGGGGGCAGAATTGCAGGCAACCGAATTGCCCACAGAGACCCCTCAACCGTAGAATGAACTTAACCGGCAAACAGATTTCGTTTCACCGTAAAAAGAGTTTGTTTAACCCGTACAAAGTCCTTTTGCTGCTTACATTGATCTTTGGTGGGGTGATGTTGCTGCGGGCAATCAACCAGGGAGATGTCAAACCCATGTTTGCTCCCACCATGACACCCACGCGCACAAACCGCTCGCACATCCTGGAAGCACAAACGCAATTCGAGGCTGGCAACCTGAATGCAGCCATTGCTGCCTACCAGGCGGCGATTGAACTTTCTCCCAATGATGGCACGTTGTGGGCAGAGCTGGCCAGGATCCAGACATATTCTTCCGCCAGCCTGACTACAGACGCAGCTCGAAGTCAGCGGTTAAATGAAGCGCTGGAATCCATCAACAAAGCCCGCGACCTGTCCCCGGATAGCTCGATAGTCCATGCCATACGCAGCTTTGTATTGGACTGGAATGCAAACCCGGTCATTGCGGGGGAAAAGACACAAGCGTATCTGACGGAAGCCGAGCAGGAGGCTGTCAGGGCACTGCAGTTGGATAACCGAAACACCCTGGCGCTGGCTTTCTACGCGGAAATCCTGATCGACTCATTGAAATGGACTCAGGCGCAGCAATACATTGAGCAGGCAGTGGCCAGGGATGACACCCTGATGGATGTACACCGCATCTACGGGCAGCTATGGGAATCGATGGGAGATTACCCCTCGGCTATCGAGGAGTACAAGAAAGCCGCCATGCTCGCGCCCAATATGACCTTTTTATATATCTATATTGGGGCCAATTACCGGCGTATGGCAGCCAATGACCCAGAATCCCCTTATTATATTAATTCATTGGAGTACTTTGAGAAAGCTGCCAACATCAATGAACAATTGGGGGTTAAAGACCCTGTGCCTTATCTTTCAATCTCAAAGACTTACTCGCAGATGGGCGAATTCTTCATTGCATCGCGCAATGTGCAAAAAGCCTTGACCTTCGATCCATCCAACGCGGATGTTTACGGCCAGTTGGGCATTGTTTACTTCAAAGCCAAGAACTATGAGGGCTCTATCCCGGCTTTAAAGTGCGCGGTGTACGGCTGCAACGCGGTGGAAAGCTGCGAAGCGCGGCAGTGTGATGCAGAGACAGACCCGGATATCGTGATTGCCGGGTTGCCAATCTCAAATACGACAGTGGTTTATTATTACACCTACGGGTCGGTGCTGGCCGGGCTGGCGCGTACAACGAATGATTATTGCACTGAATCTCTGCGGGTGTTTTCGGAAGTGCGGGCACAATACTATCGGGATAAAGACATCATGAGTATTGTTCAGGCGGGTGAGCAGATCTGTGAGTCGCTGTATGCCACGCCAACTCCGCGCGGGCCGTAAGGGCACGGTGTCATCGCGGGCTTTTTGGTAGGTTGGATAGAGCCGGTTCCCGAGCTTGTCGAGGGACAACGAAATCCAACTAATAGGAAAACCATAGATTGCTTAGGTCGTAAAAGGCACTCCCCAATAATATATAAGAGTTGTATAAGAATCGCATTTTCCACTTGACTCCATGTTTGAAGACGGGTATTATAGGGTGTGTTAGCACTCACTTCACGAGAGTGCTAACCATACCCAAAGTTTACACATTCTATATTGGAGGATTTTATGGCAATAAACTTAAAACCCCTGGGCAGCCGCGTGGTTGTCGAACCCATCGAGCAGGAAGAAGTACTTCCGAGTGGCCTCGTCTTACCGGAAACAGCAAAAGAAAAACCTCAGAAAGGCACTGTCCTTTCCGTTGGCGCTGGAGACCGCGATGATGAAGGCAAGCGCGTCCCCATGGACGTAAAAGTTGGCGATGTCGTGCTTTATGCAAAATACGGCGGCACCGAGATCAAGCTGGAAAGCAAGAAACTACTCATCCTGCGCGAATCTGACATTCTCGCCATTGTTGAAGGCAAGTAATTTTTAGTAAATTAATAAAGGAGATTAACTATGGGAGCTAAACAAATTGTTTTTGGTGAAGATGCCCGCCGTCGCCTAAAAGCCGGTGTGGATATGGTTGCAAATGCCGTCGCAACTACCCTCGGCCCGAAAGGCCGCAATGTGGCCCTGGATCGCAAATTCGGTTCACCCACCATTACCCACGACGGTGTAACCGTTGCCAAAGAAATCGAACTGGAAGATGCGTTTGAGAATATGGGCGCTCAGCTTCTGAAGGAAGCCGCGACCAAGACAAACGATATTGCCGGTGATGGCACCACCACCTCCACCGTGCTTGCACATGCCATCGTGACCGAAGGCCTCAAGAACCTGGCTGCTGGCGCCAACCCGATGCTGCTCAAGGGTGGCATTGAAGCGGCTACCAAGGCAGTGGCTGCCATGATCAAAGAACAGTCCATTGAGATTACCACCAAAGACGAAATTGCCAACGTTGCCACCATCTCCGCCCAGGACCGCACCATTGGTTCCCTGATTGCGGATGTGATGGATAAAGTCGGCAAAGATGGCGTCATCACCGTGGAAGAATCCAAGGGACTCGAATTTGAGACTGAATATGTGGAAGGTATGCAGTTTGACCGCGGTTATATTTCTGCTTATTTTGTAACCGACCCTGAGCACATGAAATCTGTCATCGCCGATCCTTACGTATTGATCTATGACAAGAAGATCTCCGCAGCCACCGATATCGTCCCGCTGCTCGAAAAACTGGTGCAGATCGGCAAGCGTGAACTGTTAGTCATCGCTGAGGATATCGATGGCGAAGCGCTGGCTACCCTGGTGCTTAACAAACTGCGCGGCATGCTCAACGTGCTGGCTGTCAAAGCCCCTGGTTTTGGCGACCGCCGCAAAGCCATGCTGCAGGATGTTGCCATCCTGACCGGCGCCACAGTCATCTCTGACGAAACTGGCCGCAAGCTGGAAACCGCAGTCCTGGCTGACCTTGGCCGTGCTGAAAAAATTGAGGCTGACAAAGACAACACTACGATCATCGGCGGTAAAGGTGACACCGCAGCCATCAAAGGCCGCATTGACCAGATCCGCGTTGAAATTGACAATACTACCAGCGATTATGACCGCGAAAAACTGCAGGAGCGCTTGGCCAAGCTCTCTGGTGGTGTCGCCATCATTCGTGTTGGTGCTGCAACCGAAACTGAACTGAAAGAGAAGAAACACCGTGTGGAAGACGCCCTCTCTGCAACCCGCGCGGCTGTTGAAGAAGGTATTGTCCCGGGTGGCGGTGTCGCCCTGATCAATGCCATGGCTTGCCTGGATGCCCTCAAGATGGACAACGAAGATGCCAAGATTGGCGTCGCCATCGTCCGCAAGGCTCTCGAAGTTCCCATGCGCAAGATCGCAGAGAACGCTGGTAAAGACGGTTCCGTGGTTGTAGCCAATGTCAGACGGGAACAGGAAAAAACAAAGAACCTGCACACCGGTTATGATGTACTGCGCGAGGAATACCTTGACCTGGTGAAAGCCGGCGTCATTGACCCCGCCAAAGTGACCCGCGGTGCGCTCGAAAACGCTGCATCCATCGCAGCCATGATCCTGACCACCGAAGCATTGATCACGGATGTTCCTGAAAAGGACAAGCCGATGGCAATGCCCCCGCCCGAGTACTAAATCGACTCAGGGAATTACAAACACACACCGGACGGGAATTTCCCGTCCGGTTCTTTTATTGATATTTCAGTTGCATCCGCAGGGACTAGTCCCAGCAGTTTATTCTCCCGCCTCCTTGACATTAATACTATCCCCGGTCAGGAGAACGAATGCAGCCATTGGAGAGGATGTCTGCGAAGCAGTAAACGAACAAAAGCAGCCCCCGATATATAACCTTCTTGAACCAGCTTCGCCTAACGTTGTTATAATTAGCAAATTAGCGGTATATCTAACAGCATTCTTGGAGGTAATCCCATGAAAATTCTATTTATCCTTAACGATTCCCCTTATGGCATTGAGCGGCCATACAATGGGCTGCGACTGGCGATGAGTCTTTCAAAAAAACCGGATGTTGAACTATCAGTCAGCCTGATGGGGGATGCGGTTCTTTGTGCCAGGAAAGGGCAAAAAACGCCGGATGGTTTTTATAACATCGAACGCATGATTCAGAGCCTTGTCCGAAAGGGCATGGTAGCCACCTGAGGCACTTGTTCTGAAGCCCGCGGGCTCGGGCAAAATGATTTGATTGATGGCGTTCAGCGAAGTTCTATGGAAGAGCTGGCAGACAAGGTGATTGAAGCGGATAAAGTTTTGGTGTTTTAATTCGGGCGTTCTTTCAAAGCTGACTCCTCACCGTCCCTGGCGAGGAGAGATGGGGGGAAACGCAACCGCGTAGTAGCTAGATCGATTGGGGTAGGTTCAACCGTTTCGCGTGGAAGGGTATTGTAATTGTATAGACAAATTGTATAATTAAAAATATGCAGTGAATTTTGCCTTTCAGCATCCATTCACTGGTTTTCGGATTATTTACGCTGCTGAGTGATCAGGATTCTTTTTGCATGTGTTCTTAAATCACAAGGACCTAATGATCGAAAGGAGTAATGATGAGCACAGAAGAACCTACTCAAAATAAAAGGGGAGGGTGCCTTACAGTTTTCCTTATCGTCTTATTCATCGTAAGCCCACTATACATACTCATAAGCGTTGTCCCGCCTTCAGAACAGTTGCAGGAATCGCTTCCAAACTGGCCTGTGTGGGCAATGTATCTGATGGGTTTACTTGGATTGCTAAACCTGGTGTCTGCCATTGCCATGTGGAAATGGAAAAAATGGGGCGCATTTGTTTTTGCCAGTGCTGTTACCATTTTCTTTGGTATGAGTATACTCAGAGGCGCCATAAGCCCACCAGGCGCTCTCTTTGGGCTTGCCATTAGTATTGCAGTTCTGGTAAGAATTTTGAAACCAGTCTGGCAAAAGATGAAGTAGCAAGTAGAGACACGTCCCTGCGCGAATTAACGCCCCTCCACAATCTTGATCTCTTCCTCGGTCAGCCCGCATAACTCATACACCAGCATGTCGGTCCGCTGGTCGGTCTGGTCAGTCTGATGCTTATGCAGACACAGGCAGTTGATGCAATCGGTCAATTCCTATGCATCTGGGTTGCGTTCCAAGGATTGGTTCAAATGAATTTTATTTGCTTGGTTTTTCATACCTTTCGATAAAGCTCTTTAAAAAATCATAAGTTTTGTTTAAATCTTCATGTCCAATATTATGAATAATATCAGGATCATTAGGGTATGGTTTTGTGTTGTTGTCCTGTAATAGTATTAGAGCCAATGGATCAAGAGCCATTAAAGAATAAATAGCACCACAAATCAGTTCTTCAGTCATGTCAGCATCTTTGGCAGAATCCATTTCATCTTTTAACCTGAAAGCATTGCCAATGGTATTTCGATTGTGAATATGACCTGCAGGGCCTTCAATTTTTGAATGTACGACTTTGCTAAATGTACTATAGAGTATCATCCAATTCGAAATTGGTTTTTGCTTTGCCCACCTAGTTGCTTCCGAAAAAGGTGAGAGTTTACCTGAAAAGTAACGTGGTATTAACTCCCTATTTTCACCGAGATACCCAATTATTGCGATTCTTTCCATTAGTGATCTAAGTAGGGTAATCGCATCTGCCTGGTACCCGATTCTAATTAACTGTATGATGGCGAGAAGTGCTTCATATCCAGAGAGTGATATTAGTGAAGCCTGCGGGTCGGCTTTACCTGAAATACCTGCTTTACGAGAAAGTGAACAACCCCTCCAGATATAAAAAAGGAGAATGCGAATTACCGCCCCATAGTCATTGTCAACACTTGTCAATGATATCTCGGAGATAAACGAGTCGCGAAATGCGATTGAATCGGATCGAATGTTTTGGTACATATTAGCCTCATTTTTGATTATATATTATTGTATTTTCACAAAAATATATATTTAACTTTTTTTCATCTCCCCACAATTTTGGTCTCATTATCGGTTACCCGAACAAAGCACGGCTTTTTCTTAACTTGGTTTTGGAGATTTCCGCACCAAAAATTTCCGAAATATTATGTAACTGTCGAATCGCAATTTCGAGGATTTCTTCATGACTTTTGCCACATAATCCAACCAATACATCATCAAGTGGGTCACCTGAATTTGTCAAAAATTGTGAGGCTCTTCGTAATTCATAATGGGCCAAAATATTCCGAACATTACTTGCTCTAAGGATGAAGTTTGAATCGGAAGAATTTATGATGAGCTCTATCATTTCAATAAATTTTGACGATTCATTTATATTATTTCGCTCTTTTAATTGCTTTAATGAACTTGTTGCATGAAACGCAGCCATAAAGCTGGATCTTAATAAAAAGTTCGATGTTATAGGAAGGAGTTTTGTGAGAATTTTATCTACAAAATTGACTTGGGTTAACAGAAATATAATAGTTGGAGCCAGCATCGGTTGACTTAGTTCAAGGTGATCAATAATATTTTTATAAACAAGGGCGGCATAATAATCATTATAAGAAATTAGCTGAAAGTTTTCTTTTGCCATTGGTAAAGTAGAAGGCTCGGTCCAATACCCTCTTTCACTAAGGAATTTTGCGAGTTCGCCTAAGTATTCACCGGTCATCACGCTGAATTCTTTAGAATGATTTTTCAGTACTTCCATCATTTCTAACGGTTTGAGAGCTACGATTTGTTCATCTGTAAGTCCTACTGTAAGAATTGCTGTGTGGGTCGTAGAAATGAGATGGTCTTCGAAGTAAAAAATTCCAAGATCAGGTTGTAACAGCCTTATGAATCTGCCGAAGAAACCTCGATGAGGAGATAAAAATGATTCCAGGCTTTTCTTATTTACAATGGCCAAAGTATCATTAAGTGCATCCAGACCTCCCCGATTATCATCAAGTATCTTTTCACGGACACGTAATTTTCTTATTGTTTTTGCATACTTTTCAAACAATGGATTCTCAAACTGACCGAAAATTTTCTGTTGCTTGTCAGCAGTTTCATAGTTATTACATCCTTCGACAACAAGAGCAATAAACGGGGGTAATCCCAGCCCAATGACGCCCATTTTAGGATTTTCTTTGTTACCCAAGACAATTTGAATAATTGAACGGATATCTTGAGAAATAAAATTTAGCTCATGTTTTGTGACATTATGCATTACGAAATTTCCTTTGGACTATTATTTAAATTTAATAAGTCATTAAATTGATTTTTGACTAATAGTTATTCATTCTCCACAATCTTGATCTCTTCCTCAGTCAGCCCGTATAACTCATACACCAGCGCGTCGATCTGCCGGTCGGTGGTGTCGATCTGGCGCTGGAGGGGTTCTTTATCCTGCGGCAACCCGACCGCGGACAGGCGTTTGCGCTGCCATAATGGTTTTCATTGTAGGGACGAGGCGACGCCTCGTCCCTACGGTATTGAACACCCTTCCACGAACTTGATCTCTTCCTCGGTCAACCCGTACAACTCATACACCAGCGCGTCGATCTGTAGGTCGGTCTGGTCGATCTGACGCCGGAGGGGTTCTTTATCCTGCGGCAACCCGACCGCGGACAGGCGTTTGCGCTGCCATAATGGTTTTCATTGTAGGGACGAGGCGACGCCTCGTCCCTACGGTATTGAACACCCCTCCACAATCTTGATCTCCTCAGCGGTCAGACCATATAACTCATACACCAGCGCGTCAATCTGACGGTCAGTCGTGTCGATCTGTCGCTGCAGCATTTCTTTCTCCTGCGGCAGCCCGGCCGTGGACAGGCGCTCGTGCAGGCTGAGCATATTCTCCACCAGCGCTACCATACGGTCGTGTTTAGTGACATCCAACGGGTTGGAGAAGTCAATTGCATGAATTGGAAGTTGCTCAATATATTGGCGATTGTATGCAAAGTACCCACCAGAGAATGGCGAACTTATTGATTTTAAATAATAATCTAGCAATTTAGAGTTTAATAGACCCACAATATATTTATTTGAAAGTCGATTATTATTTAGGGTAATCCCATAACCACCTCCACCACCACCGCCACTGCCAACGAAATAATAATGGCATCCGTCATCAATAGAGAATGAACTCCGATTGGCTATACTCGGGGTTAATATTTTGTTTTGTTCCATCTCCGATAAATTCTGTGAGCGACCAAATGCATACCAATTTTCATGCTTCCATTTCCCCTTCTCACGATCTTCTAAAATCTTTCGATTCTCAATCAGGTAACCCCAAAACTTTGGGTATTGTTTGCTCAGTTCTTTTGTAGTTAATAAAACTGCTTTTCCTTGTATCAATTTGTAAGGGAAAAGGATTGCTTTTTCTAACTCCGTAATGAAGTATCGTCGAATATTAATTGATCCTTTGCATAACTGGTGAATAATTTCTATTTCAAAATCATATTCCTTTTTTGTGGCTTCTGAATAATATTTCCCATTTTCTTTTTGTTTAACAATAAAAACACTATCTGCGCCTGTAATTAATCCTTGGAATATTCTATTTGATATATCCTTTAGTTTTAAAGGATAATCTGCCAATTTCGATAAGACTGAAATTTCCCCATAGGATGAAAAATTCCATTCAAGATAATTAAGTTTTGAACTTAATAATTGATTAGATCTTTCTTCTTGGTGATTTTTCCATGTAGAAATTGAAGGTACTTTTTCAAATTGTATGTAATCTAAACTACTGTGATTCAAAAACATTAAACAGGTATAGGTTGTTGCACCATCGAATACCTGTTGGTCGCCAAAATGAACAACCTTGGCAAGGTGTTTACCGGATGAAATCAAACCGCGAAGAGGTGCTCCATATTGAGCATTGAAAAACTTGTGTGGCAAAATAAAACCCAATCTCCCCTGGGGATTCAGTAGGCTCAACCCTTTTTCTACGAACACCACATAAATATCGTAATTCCCCTTACTGGCAGACACATATTCCGTTTTGTAGAACTCCACTTCTTGCGGAGCCCATTCTTTAAGTGCCTGAATGCGGATATATGGTGGATTGCCAATCACCGCATCAAACCCGCCTTTCTCCTCCAAATGCCCCGCATTTGGAGGAGATGTCCGCAGGACAGAGGGGGCCGAAAACACCTGCGGGAAAGCCTTGTGCCAGTCAAAGGCGTTCACCCGGTACTGCTCCTCCTCATCGAACATCGTCATTTGCTTATCGTAATAATCCGGTCCGATCAGCGAGTTGCCGCACTGGATGTTCCTGCCCAGGTCGGGCAGAATACGCTCATCCAGCATGCTGAGCTGGCCGGGGTTCTCCACCACCTTCAGCAATAGCGAGAGCTTGGTCACCTCCACCGCCTGCGCGTCAATATCCACGCCGAAGATGTGGCGCGTCAAAATGCCCTTCTTCTCCTCCATCGTCAACTGCCAGCCATCCCGCCCTTCGAACACCACCGGGTCCTTACCCTTTGCCCATCGGGCTGGATCGTTCTGGCTGTACCAGTTCAAATACCAATCCAGCAGGTACTGGTACGCGCCCAGCAGGAAGGAACCTGACCCGCAAGCCGGATCCACAATGCGGATGGGCTTTACCCTCTGTTCCTCAGCGGTACTTTCTTTGAGCAGCTCGCCCACCGTGTTTTTAACGATGTAATCCACAATATAGGTGGGGGTGTAATACACGCCGCCCGCCTTGCGCACTTCCGGTTTCTCTTCCACCTTGGCTGTGTGCCCGGCGGTCAGGCGGATAACCTTGCCCAGGAAGCGTTCATACACCGAACCGAGGATATCCGCCGGGATATATTTGAAGGCGTACGGGCTGTCCGGGTAGTACAGGTGCTTGAGGATATCTTTCAGCACCCTGTCATCAATCTTTATCGAGGGGGTAAGGGTATCCGGCTGGCTGGTCTGGTTCTTCTCCGCATTGAAATGGAACAGCCCGGAGTTGTATTTGCGGTCCGCTTGCTGGAAGAGCACCATCAGATCCTGGTAGACATCCCTGCCATCGGTGGCGTTACGCAATGCGTCTTCGGGTTCGATGCCGCGTTCCTCGCAAATGCGCAGGAAGATGATGCGGTCAATGGTGGTCTGCACTGCGGCGTTGATTTCGCGAGTGGTCAGAACGGGGTTGCGCAGGGCGATGTTGCGCGCCAGGTCTTCGCGCCAGCGTTCCATCTCGGCCAGAAATTCATCATCCACATCCGCCGTGCCCCGTTTCCCCTTCATGCCCTCGGCAAACGAATCAAAAGAGCCTTTATAGACCGCCTCACGCGAGAAGACCGCCGCGATCTCATCCCACTTATCAATATAGTCTTTGAAGTGGTAGAGCTTGATCCGGCCTACGGCGGGGATGTCACCCGGTTTGGGCTTGCTGCGGCAGTCATACACAGCCAACTGCTCAAAATCCGTCAACAGGTTGATGGGCAGCTTGGCAGACCAACCGTAGCGTTTGATCTGGAAAGCCGGTTCAGGGTTGACGGCGATATTCACCGCTGGTTTCTTGGCTTCCACCAGGAAGATGGCTTTTTCACCCACGCGGAAAGCATAATCGGCAGCTTTTGCCTGACCTTCCACCTCCACAGAAATCTCATGAATCACCTCGCGATATTTTTCTGCAGAATCCTTTATGTTATCCATGTCCCACCCCAGCGCCTTGAAAAACGGGTCCAGGTAATCGCGGCGCAGTTGAGTTTCGTTATATTTCCCCGCGCGGTAGGCGGCGATTTGATCGTCAAAGCGGTTGACTAAAGATTGGATAATTTCAGGCGCTGGCATGATTTATTTCTCCCGGCAAGTTGCATTAATTATACGGTCGATAGGGAAAAAGGGCATAGTATCTATCAAATTAAAATCTGAAAATTTTGTTGCTTGACCTTGATTGCAATATATTACTATAATAAGGGCATACTTATGAATTTAATCCATGTCTAATCCGATAAAATGGACTAAAATAGTGTATATTATTCATCGCAGCTTAACTGGAGCCTAAGTGTGAAATCCATTCTCAAATCCCCGCCCTTAATTCTTGCGCTGGTTTGCCTGCTGGTGGTCATGGTTGTGTTTATTGGCGTTACCGATATGCCGCGCTACCTGACCAGTTCTCCCCGTACCTGCACCAACTGCCATGTAATGGATGCCGCTTACGAGAACTGGTATCACGCCCCGCACGAGTCCGAAACCAAATGTGTGGACTGCCACCTGCCGCATGACAACATCTTCTCCTATTATTATGTAAAATTTGCCTCCGGAGCGCACGATGTGCTCTACTTCAGCACCGGCCGCACCCCGGATGCCATCCGCATCAAGCCGGAAACCGCTGAGATCATCCAAACCAACTGCATCCGCTGCCATAACGAAACAGTAGCTGACCTTTCTGCTCATGATATGGGGCGCGATTGCTGGGCCTGTCACCGGGATGTGGCGCATGGCCAGCGTGGATTAACACTGCTGCCAGTGCAAGATTCGCTCATTTATCCAGTTGAAGAAGAAAGAGGTCTGGAATGAAAAAACACCTTACCACCATCATCTTATCGGCTGTGATCGTAGTGCTGGCGGCTGTCCTGGTCGGCATCTTGATCTTCCTCAAGAATCAACCTGTCCAGCAGCGCGCCACCGAACCATTGGTGGATATCAAAGCCTACGAACCGGATTCCTCCAAATGGGGTCTCAATTTCCCCAACCAGTATGATTCCTTGAAGAAGACCAAAACCAACAAGGAAGATACGCAATTTGGCGGGTCTTCCGGTTTCTCATGGCTGGAACGCGATCCGCGGCAAGTCATACTTTTTGGCGGCTACGGATTCAGCAAGGAATACAACGACGATCGCGGCCACGAATGGAGCCTTGAAGATGTTAACAATACCAAACGGGTAAATGAAAAGACACCCGGAACATGCTACGCCTGCAAGTCCTCCAATAACCCGGGCATCTGGAATACGATTGGCTTGGAAGCCTTTAGCAAGATGCCATTCGCGGAACTTGGCAAGCAGATCAATGAACCGATAGGCTGTGCCAACTGTCACGAAGCCGGCACGATGAAGCTGACCGTAAACAACCCGGCTGTCATTGCGGGTTTCGAAGCGCAGGGCATCGATTGGACAGAGTTCAGCCGGCAGGAGATGCGCACGGTAGTGTGCGCCAACTGCCATGTGGAATATTATATGGCAGGCGAGAGCAAAGTGCTCACCGTACCGTGGGAGGATGGCACAGATATAGAGTCCATCCTGGGCTATTATGAAAACATTGGCTTTAAAGATTGGGAATACCCGGAGGCGGGAACAGCCACGCTGAAAGCTCAACATCCTGAATATGAATTCTTCAGCGCGGGCAGCACCCACTATGAAGCTGGAGTTGCCTGTGCAGATTGCCACATGCCTTATGTGCGGGATGGCGCTGCCAAATACTCCATGCACGACATCCACAGTCCGCTGCTCAACCCGGAACTGGCTTGCGGCGCCTGTCACACAGACGTGGAGTATGTTATCAGCCGGGTGAATGAGATTCAGGGCCAGGTGAGCGATACCAAGATCGCCGCAGAAGACGCGATCATTGATGCCATCACTGCCATCAAAGCCGCGAATGCCATATCTCCCAATGATGGCGCTCTCCTCGACCAGGCCAGGGCGTTTCACCGCAAGGCGCAGTATTTGTGGGATTTTGTATCCGCTGAGAACAGCACCGGATTCCACAACCCGGAATATGCGTTGAAGCTGCTGGCGGAAGCCACCAATTATGCCCGCCAGGCGCAGATGCTGGCTGCCCAGTCTGTGGGCAACCCGGCGCTTCTAACAACCGGGGTTTACTATCAACCCCCCGAGTAAATTCAATGGGAAAAGCAAAACCTCCGCTGATATGCGGAGGTTTTGCTATGTTATAGCCCTCAGCTTTCGCATCACCAGTCCATCCTCACCATCCTTGTAATATGCTTCCCATGTTTCAATGGACGAGTAGCCCAACTCCTCATACATCTTGATGGCTGGCTGGTTCGACTGGCGAACAGTCAGGCGGATCTCGGGCGTGCTCACATCTGCTTCGAAGGCTTTGAGCAGAGCCGCGCCGACACCCATCCTCCGGTATTCGGGGAACACACCAATAGTGCTTACCCATCCGATATTCTGATTATCAGCATCCCCGGCGATGAATCCGGCTATCTTGTAATTTATGACTGCCTTCAGGCGGATAATCCGCGGCAGGGTCAGCACGCCGGCCAGGTCGAGTAAAGGCCATGCGTCCTTATCAAAGCAGGCTTTTTCCAGCTTCTGCAGAACCAGCAGGTCGCTGAAGCCAGCCTTCTCAATAATAATGGGTCCGTTCTGCATGGCGGCATCCTACAAACGGCGAAGGATGATGTATTTCCTTCGCCGTTTGTTATGAACTGTTACATCCAGCAGTTTACTCTTTATTGGCTTTGATGAAGTTGCTCAGCAGACCGGTAAATTCCATGGGGAAAATAAACTTGGTGGAAGAACCGGAAGCCATATTCCTGAGGGTTTCAAAATATTGTACCGTGAGCGCTTTTTGATCCACACCTTTGGCGACCTCATTGATCTTTTCCAGAGCGCTGGAGTAGCCTTCAGCCCGCAGCAATTGAGACATTTTATCGCCTTCAGCTCGCAGGATGTTGGACTGTTTATCGCCTTCAGCATTCAAGATGGCGGCTTGTCTCTCACCATCCGCCACATTGATCGCCGCGGCGCGTTGGCCTTCAGATTCGGTAACAACAGCTCGACGAATACGTTCTGCTGTGAGCTGCCTGTTCATCGAATCCTGAACGTCCTTGGGCGGGATGATCTCGCGGATTTCCACATTGGTTACTTTAACACCCCAGCGCTCGGTGACTTCATCCAGGCGGGTGCGTAATAGATTGTTGATATGCTCCCGTTCTGAAAGGACAGAATCGAGCATAATACCGCCAATAACTGACCTTAAAGTTGTTGAGGCCATACCCTGGGCGGCCATTTCGAAATTGCCGACCTGCACTACACTATCGGTCGGTGTCATCACTTTAAAGTACCATAGAAAATCGATGGAGATGGGCGCATTATCTTTGGTGATGCTCACCTGGTGTGGGATATCACGCACCTGTTCGCGCAGATCGACTTTCACCGGACGATCAATGAATGGGATGAGCAATACCAGCCCGGGGCCTTTATCTCCGATGCAGCGCCCCAATCGGAAGACCACCAGGCGGTTATATTCTGGTACTACTTTGATGGCGTTGACCAAAAAAACCAAAACCAACAAAACAACCACACCAACAAGACACAAAATGAGGTATTGAGGATCGTTCATTCTTTCTCCTTACTATGATTGATTGGGAGATTGGGGGGAAATCTCCGCAACCTCCAGGATATATCCATTTCTGGACACGACCACCACTTTTTTATTTTCCGCTATTGGGCGGTCACTGCAAGCAGTCCACAGCTCACCGAAAAGCTGCACTGTTCCTTCAGTGTGCACCCTGGTGCGGGTTTCACCAATCGCACCAACAGTATCCACCAGCTTATTCTGCGGTTTGGAAGTGATCGCATCCCAGCCTTTACGCAGCACCATCCAGAAGAAACCCACCAGCAAGAGGTTCACCACCACCGCCAGGATCGGATGGACAGCAGGGCGCCAGCCTTTTTCTACGAACAGGAAGGTGCTGCCGAGAGTGATGGCCAGCAAGGCGATGATGAAATGGTACCATTTGCCGGTTTTGCGTAACGCCAGAATGAATGGAAAGACGCCGACGATAAGCAGAGCCAGCGCGAACCAGTTGAAGGCGAGTTGGGTGATCTGCCAGCCGGCGATGATGAGCAGGGATAGACCAATCACTTCCAACACGCCTGTGCCAGGTGAAAAAAGCGCCAGGATGGCAATCAGGAATCCGATGACCAGCACGAGATAAGCCACGTTTGGATTAATGAGCAAGTCCATATTTTCCTTTCTCATTATCATTATACATACATTGGGCCTTGTATCCAACAAGAACACATGGGAAAGCACAAGTAATGAAACGCATTAGAACAGGATCAAGCAAGCTGACCTGATTGCATCTGAAACGGAGTAAAATTAAGAATATGACCCCTATCATGGTAAAAGGATGAGCTAATGACTGGATCAACCCACCCACCTGTAGACTTATCGATCAACACAGACCTGGCGCGCCAGATTCTCACCGGATTCATACGCAGTGAGCTGGAAAAGGCAGGCATTCAGAAGGCAATCCTGGGTCTCTCTGGTGGATTGGATTCCGCGCTGGTATGTTTCCTGGCAGCCGAAGCGCTCGGCAGGGAAAATGTGCTGGCTGTCCGCATGCCATACCGAACTTCATCCCAGGATTCGCTGGATCACGCGCAGCAGGTGATTGACCTACTGGGCGTGCAATCGGTCACTGTACCAATCACCGAGATGGCCGATTCGCTGATTAATCTTTACCCGGACATGGACAATACCCGCCGCGGGAATATTATGGCACGCATGCGTATGATCGTACTTTATGATCTATCAGCAGCGCAGCACGGGTTGGTGATCGGTACCGGCAACAAGACCGAAATCTTGCTCGGTTATTCCACCCTTTATGGGGATACCGCCTGTGCCATTAACCCTCTGGGCGATTTGTATAAAACCCAGGTACGCCAGCTCGCACGTGAGATGGGAGTGCCAGAGGTGATCCTTGCCAAGCCACCCACCGCCGACCTGTTTATAGGTCAAACGGATGAAGGCGACCTGGGGTACTCCTATGCTGAAGTGGATCAACTGCTTTACCTGCTGGTTGACCAACGTAATTCCATTCAAGACTGTGTAGAGGTTGGTTTCAGCAAAGACTTCGTGGAGAAAGTGGTGGAGCGCATCCACCGCAGCCAGTTTAAACGGGTTATGCCACCGATTGCCAAGTTGACTGATCGCACTATGGGTTACGATTTTCTGCATCTGCGGGACTGGGGACCTTAGCAGCTGTGGTAGTTCCCCCTTCATTAAGGAGGCGGCCATTCCGGCTGTTGTGGATCGGGCTGATCATTTCCATCAACGGGTCTCAAATGCAGCAATGGGCGCTATACTGGCACATCCGGCAGCTTACCGATCAACCCATCGCAGTGAGTGTGCTGGGACTGGTGCGCTTTGTTCCGATCGTGATATTGTCGCTGTTTGCCGGGGTAATTGCAGACAGGTTCAATCGCCAGAAGCTGGTGATCGTTACCCAGGTTGCACTGGGGTTGGTGGCACTGACACTGGGTTTGATGACCTATTTCAATGTCATTAGTTTAAGGGCAATCTATATACTGTCTATCGTTCAATCTGTGGCCATCACATTTGATCTTCCAGCCAGGCAGGCTATCATACCCAACCTGGTCACCCCGGAGGAGCTTCCCAACGCCTACAGTATGAACTCCATCTCTCACAAAGTGGGAGCCATCGTGGGATCCGGCATCAGCGGAATGGTGATTGCTTATCTTGGGCTGCAGTGGGTGTACTGGTTCAACGCAGTATCCTACCTGGTGGTGGTCAGCGCGGTGGTGATAATGGGGACGATTTCCATGAAGGTAATCAAGAAGCCTTTGCGATTTGACCTGATCCGGGTGGATATCCGGGAAGGTTTACGCTTTATGCACTTTAACCCAAAAGGGTAATTATCCAATATGTAGATTCATTTAATGCAGAAACGATGAATTAACGTTCGATCAAAGCGCCCCATTCATCCATCAAGCGGGTATGCTCCTCTTCCATGCGGACGTAATCACTGCCGAGCTGTTGTACCTTTCCGGCATCTCCAGTTGACTTAGCCAGCTGCGTTGTGATGGCTGCCAGTGATTTTTCGGATTCAGCGATGCGTTTTTCCAGCTCGGAGAGCTTTTTTTGTTTCTTCCAGGGAGAGAGGCTGGGGTTTGATTTCTGAGCCGCCTGGTTTTTATCTTTTTCCAACCGCGGTATGGTAATTGTGGGCTGGGTGGCAGCCTGAACGCTCTTATACTCGCTATATGTGCCGGTGAAAGTTTTGAGCAAACGTTCATCCGGGCAGACTTCCCATATCTGCGTAGACAGGGCATCAATCAGGTAGCGGTCATGGGAGACGAGCAGGATGGTGCCTTTGTATTCAGAGAGAACAGACTGCAATATTTCCTGGGATGGCAGATCCAGGTGGTTGGTGGGTTCATCCAGCAGCAGCAGGTTGTAATTTTGGAGGGCAAGTTTTGCCAGCGCCAGGCGGCCACGTTCACCGCCTGAGAGCAGGCTAACGGGTTTGAAGACATCATCACCGGTAAAGAGGAATTTGGCCAGATAATCGCGAATGTCTCCTGGCAGCATGGAAGGAGTGATTGAATTAATCTCTTCCATCAAGGTGAGAGCGGGGTTTAAGCCCTCATGAGCCTGGGCAAAGTAACCGACGGACAAAGAGGCACCCAGGTCCACCTCACCGGCGAAGGGCGGCAGCTGGTTCAGAATGGTCTTTAAGAAGGTGGTCTTACCCGCGCCATTGGGTCCGATGATGGCTGCGCATTCCAGGCGTTTGAAGGTCAAGTCTGGTACTTTGAAAAGCGGGTTGCCTTCGTCAGCGTAACCCACCTGCAAACCGTAGGTGCGCAGCACCAGGTTGCCAGAACGACCACCACTCTGGATGCCGAAGTGCAGAGAACGGCTCTTGTGCGGTTTTGCGAGCTGGCTTTCCGCCAGCAGCCGTTCGAGTCGTTTGAGCCGCCCTTGAGCCTGGCGGGTGTTCTGCCCGGCCATGTTGCGCCGGATGTAGTCTTCTTCCTTATCTACGAACTCACGTTGAGCTTCATATTCCAACGCCAGGCGGCGATAGCGTTCCTCGCGCTGCTTAAGGTAAGCGGAATAATTACCACGGAAGACTTCCAGGTCAGGCGACATTTCAAAGACAGTGTTGGCTACCTGGTCAATGAAATAGCGATCGTGTGAAACGAATAAGACCGCCCCGCCCCACTCTTTGAGGAAATTTTCCAGCCACTCAACAGCATCAATATCCAAATGGTTGGTAGGTTCATCCAACAGTAACAGGTCGGGGTTGGAGAGCAGCAGCTTCGCCAGCAAGGCACGTGTGCGCTGTCCGCCGGAGAGATGCTTAAGCGGTCGGTGAAAATCAGCTTTGGTAAAGCCCAACCCGGTGAGGGTCATCTTGATCTGATTTTCATAACTATAGCCACCCATATGTTCAAAAAGGATTTGTAACCGACCGTAGCGTTCCAGGTCACCTGGATCAGCTTCCCCGTGACTGATGTGCTCTTCCAGTCCAGTCAGTTCCTCCTGGCGGGTTCGCAGTTCACTGAAAACCAGCATGCATTCTTCCCACAGGTGATTATCGGAGTCAAAAACGGCTTCCTGCGGGAGATAGCCAATACGGATATTTTTGGCAAAATGGATTGAACCTGAAGACGCTTCGTCCATTTTGAGCAGGATGCGCAATAAAGTGGTCTTGCCAATCCCGTTGGCGCCTACCAGGGCGATCCGCGCGCGGTGAGGGATGCTGAAGCTGATACCAGAGAACAGGTCTTCAGCCCCGAATGACTTACCAAGGGCGGTGGCGGTGAGCAGCGGCATGCCCAAAGTATAACATGGTAGAATTAATCTCATGAAAAAATGGATATTCTGGCTGGGGATGCTCATCAGCGTGGCGCTGATGTATTTTTCTCTACGCAAATTGAATCTCCTCGAAGCCTGGCATACCCTGCAAACTGCACAATATCTGTGGTTGATCCCCGGTGTGGCGGTTTATTTTGTGGCGGTGTGGGTACGTGCCTGGCGCTGGCACTACTTGTTGCGTCCATTGAAACAAATTTCCACCCGGGCAATGTTCCCGGTGGTGGCCATTGGCTATATGGGCAATAATATCTACCCCTACCGCGCAGGTGAGGTGTTGCGCGCGGCGGTGTTGAAGCGCAGGGAAGGTGTACCGATCTCAGCATCCCTGGCAACCATTATTGTGGAACGGGTTTTCGATGGGGTGGTGATGCTGGCTTTCGTGTTCCTCAACCTGAATGAGCTTTCCAAACTTACCGGCAGTTCAGGTTTCATCGGCGATATTAGATCACTGGCAATTGTAGGCGCAGTGATCTTTATCGGGGTGCTGCTGGTGTTTCTGTTGGCTGCCATGTTCCCGCGGGTAACCCGTCACCTGGTGGATTGGGTGAATGGGCGGCTGGTACCAGTCAAGTTGCGGGCGAAGGTGGAAGGGTTGGCATACCGATTCCTGGACGGGCTGGAGGCGCTGCGCTCTCCATTGGATGCGTTGATGATCTTCTTCACCTCTGTCATCATCTGGCTGTTGGAAACGGGAAAATATTGGTTTGTGATGCACGCATTCCCGTTCGAGGTCAGCTTTTTTGCTCTGATGTTGATGAATGGGATCGTCAACCTGGCGACCACCATACCCTCGGCGCCTGGCTATATAGGCACATTCGACGCACCCGGTATTGCCCTGTTAAAGGCATACAACGTTCCCAATGCGGTGGCTGTAGGGTACACGTTAGTGCTGCATGCAGCCTTATGGCTGCCCATCACCGCGCTGGGGTTATACTATTTCACCCGAGAAGGATTGCAGTGGGGCATAGTACCCGAGGATAACAGCGAGGTGCAGGCGTGATGGATCAAAGAGTTGCGGTGATCGGGGCAGGGCTGGGAGGAATGGCGGCAGCATACGACCTGGCAAAAGCAGGCAAGGATGTTACCATCTTTGAAGCAGCCGGGCATGTTGGGGGATTGGCAGCAGGTTTTAAGGAACCCCACTGGGGTTGGACGGTGGAGAAGTTTTACCATCATTGGTTCGCCAGTGACAGCCACATGCTAGGGTTGATCAAAGAGTTGGGGTTGGATGACCAGGTGTTATTTCTGCGACCCTATACCGTGATGTACTATAAAGGTAAGTTTTATCCATTCGATTCGATCCTGGCCGCATTGCTGTACCCTGGATTGGGGTGGGGCATCAACAAGATCCGATTTGGTTTGGTGGGGCTGTTTCTACGGCTGTCGACGAACTGGAAAGTTCTGGAAACCACCACTGTCGACGCCTGGATGCGTAAATGGGCTGGCAAAAAAGTCTATGAACAGATGTGGGAACCAATGTTGATTGGTAAATTCGGAGAGACGTTCTCCAGCCAGGTAAATATGGCCTGGTTGTGGGCAAGGTTGCACGTGCGCACTACCCAGCTGGGCACATTCAAAGGCGGTTTCCAGCGATTCGCGGATTTGTTCGCGGAACGGCTGCAGGAAATGGGAGTGACGATCGAGTTGAACACTCCCATTGTATCCGTTCAGCCATCTGATTCATCTAGGCTGGGTCTGCAGGTGAATGGGGAAAAGCGCATGTTCGACCAGTGTCTGGTAACGACTTCGCCAGCCCTGCTGGCAAAAATCGCTCCATCCCTGCCTGAGGATTATCTAAAAGGTTTGCTGGCATTAAAAAGCATGGGCGCGGTCGTGATGATCTTATCGCTTAACCAGCCTCTGTCAACAGATGGGTATTACTGGTACAACATCCCCAAGAGCGCTGGTTTCCCTTTCCTTTCGCTGGTGGAGCATACTAATTTCATTACATCTGCGCATTATGGAGGGGATAACATTGTGTATATCGGGGACTATCTGGAAGTGGGGCATGAGTACTATAATTTAACTCCGAAAGAATTGCTGCAGCGTTTCATCCCTGGTATCCAGAGTATTAATCCACAATTCAAGGAGAGCTGGGTGAGTAAGGTGTGGGTCAACAGTACGAATTACGCGCAGCCAGTCCCCACGATAAATCATTCCCGTAACATCCCAACTATCGAAACGCCCATCCATGGATTATTCTTTGCCAGCATGAGCCAGGTTTACCCTTGGGATCGCGGGACGAACTTCGCGGTGGAGATCGGCCGACGGGCGGTTCGACTAATGATGCATTGCATGTAAACGAGATTCCGATTTTGGCGCATGGCAACCCAACAGACCAGGCATTGCGATTCAAATCATTTTTAGAACGTATTTTCAAGAATTATCCACGTTCAGCTATGCGATGTGAGTCTGTGTCAGATATAGCCATTTTCCTAAATGTGCACCCATATATGGGGGATAAAAGTCATGTGGGAATGCTGAAAAGATAATGTTAAAAAAGGTGGATATTTAACATTGAGCAACCTTAAAGATTCATAGATTTTTATAAACCCGTAGGGATTCCGACTTGTTATCCAGGCATCTCTCTGCTAGAATCCTATTGTCTCTGATTGTCAGGGAGCAATGTAACACCCCATAGCATTCCTAATACAATTTAATTCGTTTCCCATTTAATACAAATGGGCTGGTATTTTTTACAATTTTTACCAGAAACACTCACCAAATAAGCTGGAGACGGTTATGAATGCAGATCAAGCCTGGTTAGCGACAATGGGACAATTGAAAATGGACATGTCGAAGGCTGCTTATGAGACATGGGTAAAAAATTGCGAATTGGTCTCTCATGCGGATGAAAGATTTACGATTGCCGTTCCCAATCCATTTGCCCGCGACTGGTTGGAGAGCCGGCTATCCAGCACTGTAAATCGCATGTTGACAGGTTTCATGAATCTTCCCCAACAAGTGGATTTCGTATTGCAGCAGCACGAAATACAAAAAGATCATATCAGTATGCCAACTGAAATCATTCCAGCAGAGGCTTCCCCGGTAATTCTCCCAATATATAAAAAACTCGTCCGTATCAACCCGCGATACACATTTTCCAGTTTTGTCATCGGGCCATCCAATCGGCTGGCGCATGCCGCATCTATGGCAGTGGCTGAAAACCCGGCTGCGGCTTACAACCCTCTCTATCTCTATGGTGGCGTTGGATTGGGAAAAACACACCTCTTGCATGCCATTGGCAACCTGGGACAGCAACGGGGATTTCAGGTTTTATATGTCACTTCTGAGGAATTTACCAACGACCTCATTCAAGCCATCCGCAATCATTCCACGCCGGACTTCCGCGACAGATACCGTGATGTAGATATTCTCCTCATCGATGACATCCAGTTCATTGCCGGAAAAGAGGCAACCCAGGAAGAGTTCTTCCATACCTTTAACGCGCTGCATGAAATGAACAAACAAATCGTCATCTGCTCAGATCGGCCGCCAAGATCGTTGATCACTTTGGAAGAGCGGCTGCGTTCACGATTTGAGATGGGACTCACAGCTGATATTCAGACCCCCGACCTTGAGACACGTATTGCGATTTTACGCGCCAAGGCAGAGAAAGCCGGGAAAAAGATCCCGGCGGAAATTTTAGAGCTTATTGCCAGACGCTTCCAATCCAACATCCGCGAGTTGGAAGGCGCCCTGAACCGGGTAATCGCCTTCTCCGATTTGAGTGGTCTGCCAGTCAATGGCCAGTTGGTGCAAACCGCTGTTTCTGATCTGATTCCAGCTTCAACATCGGTTGAGCCAGGACAGGTTATCAATACTGTGGCAAATGTGTTTAAAGTTACCAGGGACCGTTTGATCAGTAAAGACCGTTCCAGGGATATCGCCTTACCGCGGCAGGTGGCCATGTATATCATGCGCGAGGACGCAAATTTCTCCCTTCAGCAAATTGGCAATGAGCTGGGCGGGCGAGATCACACAACAGTGATGTACGCCTGTGATAAGGTAGCCGGTCTGCTTAAGAAGGATGACCGGCTTCGCAAACAGGCGCACCATGTGCGTGAAATGTTGTTCGGCCCTACTTTTTCTTGATCATTTTTATTAATAATGGTTTTAACAAATGGTTATGACTGACGCTTGCCATAACCCAGTTTATAGCTTAATAAAGCTCCAAGGAAGATGATCAATACTAAAACGATAGCGCCAATGATAATACCAATGGGTCGGCCAGCAGCCAGTTCCTGCTCGGTGAATCCCAGCGGAACAGGCGTGGGAGTACCAATTTCTCCCGCGGTGGCTTGCGGCAGCACGTACTGTCTCTGACTTCCTGACTCATTTTCCGGGGTTGCTTGAGCACTCTGAACGCTAGCAAAAAGAATGAGAAACAGGAGAGACAAGAAGAGCTGAATTACTCTGGAAGAACGGGGGAACTCCATCATCCTCCTGACTTACTGGTTAATCCTGGCAATGGCAGCGGTCACAATTTCTTCGATCGGATCATCAGTAGTATATGCCCTGATGGCAGCATCGCGTAAGACGGGGCCTACGGTGGTCATCAGCGCGTTTTCTGGAAGCGGTTCGGAAATCTTAAGGATCGATTGGAATGGCAACAATTCAACGTTGCTTTGCGGCCAGTATTGATCGGATACAGGTAAATACCCGGCGGTAGTGCTCCATGGAGAACCGAAAGCTGGTTCGGTCAGGAAACCAAGCAGTTCCTGGCGGGCAGCTTGTTTCGCAGGAGCAGGATTAGATGAAGCCCAGTACCAACCTGTGAGAGTCGTTGCTGGTGTGTCGCCCAAGCCTGGCAGGATGGAATGTTGAAAGGAATCCGCGGCACTCTCACTGACGGAGGAATACCAGTTGATCTGATATGGCACATCACCTGCGATAAATCGGTCGGATACCTGGCTCCAATCAGGTGTGAGGAGAGTCCATTCCGGGAAGACAGCTGATTTTCTGGCCTGACGCATGGTATCCAGCAGTAAAGTCAAGGTTGACGGATCAAGGTATGGTTTGCCTTTGTCATCTATTAATTTGCCACCAGCAGAAAGATAAAGCGTGACAAATAGTGTGCCATCCGGGTCGTTTAAGTTAGCGCCAAGCTTCATCCCGGAGCTAAACACATTCGTCCAAGTATCCATTTGGTTGGATTTATCCGTGGAACTAATGATCACCAGAGCGTCACCAGCTGCAGGGAAACCGAATAAGCTGCCTTGCAATGTCCCTGTTAATGAAAAACCAGGAAAAATACCATTTCCGTCTGCAACCGATTCCATCGAGTCGAGTGGGGCAAGTAACCCTTTCAATGCAGCGGTTTCCATATCCTTACGTGTGAGCAGGACGATATCGGGTAATACTGCCGGGGCTACCCTGCTGGTGGAATTCAACAGATCCAGCATATTTTCATATTGTTTCACATTCTTATAACGCAGGTCCAGAGTGATATCCGGGTGGGATTTCTGGAAAGTATCCATTCTATCCATCAACATTTTTTGAGTCTGCTCGCCGGAGCGGAGGGAGAAATTATCCGGGATCCAGATAAATAAGGTAACTGGCTTAATTGCAGTGGTGATCTCCACAGTCTCAGGGGAGGCAGAGCTGGAGGCTGAGGGGGAGAGGGGGGTGGCTGCCTGATCAAGCAAAGAAGGTTGATTTGCGCCAATCTGACCCGGAAAGATGGAACAACCGGTTAGCAAAAAAATGACGCAAAAGCAGAATGTATTTTTATATGACATTATCTACATTATATCCTGCAAATGACAAGCAGCAATCGATAGGCATCATGGCGTAGCTGTGGGAAAGATGGGATCCGGGGGGGCGAGAAGTTCGGTAGGAGTCTGGCTTGGCTCAGGGCTGGGAGACGGGGTAACGGGAGTCTCGGTTGCAGTGGGCAGTGGCGTGAACGTTGGAGTTGTGGTGGCTGTAGCTGTTGGTGTCTGAGTGAGAGTGGGAGTCAACGTTGGCAATTGTGAGGCTGTGATTGTTGGAACCATTGTCGGGGTTGAAGTGGCTGTCGGTGTGAGTGTGGCAGTCGGAGTCTTATGCTCCCTTTGAGTTGCCAGGATACGCAGAGATACAATGCCCAGGCAATAACAAGGCAGGGTGCAAAGTAAGATCACAATCAAGATCCGGCGGGTACGAATAACACGATCAGGATTCACCGGATTGGAGGGGTTGATTTTCACTGTATGAATCATAACATCTGCAATAGAGTCATGCAAGGAATACCAGGAAGACGCGTTCATTTGGATGATCGCAAACTGAAAGTATATACCTGTTACGTGTTACCGGCTGGCCAGGTACTTTGGACTATAATCAGGACATGACCACCACCGATCTGGATCCGCCTGTCTGGGTGGAAACCCCTAACGAACTCAACTCGATGTGTGCCTGCCTGGAAAGTGTATGCTGTATCGCAGTGGATACCGAATCTAATAGTCTACATGCGTATAAAGAACAAGTTTGCCTGATCCAATTTTCGATTTCTAACCAGGATTTCCTGGTGGATACACTGGCCTTACACGACATTTCCAGGTTGGCACCCATATTTGATAACCCGAATATCGTGAAGATTTTCCACGCTGCAGAATATGACTTGCTTTGCCTGAAAAGAGATTACCATATCCATATTCAGAATGTCTTTGATACCATGCTGGCAGCCAGAATCCTAGGCTATCCGGTATTCGGCCTCGGAGCCATTTTGAAAGATAAGTTTGGAGTGGAAATGGATAAGCGCTATCAGAAAGCAGACTGGGCAAAACGGCCGATGCCGGCTGCCATGCTCTCCTACGCTCGCATGGATACCCATTACCTGGTGGCGCTGCGCGAAATCATGCTTCAGGAGCTGAACGAACGCCATTTAATGGAGTTGGCAGAGGAGGATTTTCAACGCATCGCGAAAGTCAATGGTAACGGACAGGAACCTGATCTAAACAGCTTCTGGAAAGTCAATGGGGCTCACGACCTCAATCCGATACAAGCAGCAGTTTTGCGCGCTTTATATCACGTCCGAGACCACGAAGCCCGCAGAAGGAATATCCCGCCATTCAAGGTATGCCCGAATGAATTCCTGCTTGCACTTGCAACAACTAAGCCTCAAAACTTGGAAGAGCTGCTGGCAACCGGATTAAATGAACGGTTATTGAAACGTTACAGCCATGAATGGCTGACAGCAGTAAAGGTGGGTTTGGAATCAGAAGGGCTTCGCCCGCCACGGGCAAAGAAAAGAGATGTATTGTTGAAAGAACGGATTGATGCACTTAAAGAGTGGCGCAAAAAAACCGCCGCCGAATTAAATGTGGAATCGGATGTTATCCTGCCCAAAGACCTGATGATCGCGATTGCGGAGAAAAAGCCAGCTACATTTGAGCAACTCGCAGAAATAATGGCATATTTTCCATGGCGATATACCAATTACGGTTCGCAGATTATTAAAGTAATGCAATCTACAAAGTGAGGAGCTAATGCAAATTCACTTCAATGGCGCAGCTCGCACGGTGACCGGGTCACAGTATCTGTTGGAGATCAATGGCAGCAGGCTGCTCCTGGAGTGCGGATTATATCAGGGGCATCGTGACGAAGCTTTGAACAGGAACCGCGGTTTCCGTTTCGCAGTATCCAAGCTGGACGCAGTGATCCTTTCTCACGCGCATATAGATCATAGCGGCAACCTGCCAAGCCTGATTGCTGCAGGATACACTGGACCCATATATGCCACGCCAGCCACCAAAGATCTGACAGACATCATGCTGCAGGATTCAGCTCATATTCAGGAAGCAGACGCGGAATACATCAATAAGAAGAATTTGCGCAGGGGGTTACCTCCTGTGCATCCGCTCTACAACTACCATAATGCTACCCAGGTGAGCCAGCAGGTGCTGCCAGCGGAATACAATCAAGAATTTCCTGTCATACCTGGAGTTACAGCCCGTCTGTTAGATGCGGGACATATTCTTGGCTCAGCGGCTGTGGTGCTTAACATTGACGACCACGGGAAAAAGCTCAAATTCTGGTTCTCAGGAGATATCGGCAGGCGTGGTCTGGCTCTGGTGCGCGACCCGATCATGCCGGAGGATGGTATTGATCTCATGATGATGGAGTGCACATATGGCGATAAATCGCACTCCAATCCAGATATTGCAATTGAGGAATTAAAGAATGTTATCTTGCGTACGATTGAAAGACGGGGGAAGGTCATCATACCGGCTTTCGCAGTGGGCCGCACACAAGAGCTGGTATACGTATTGAATCAGTTGATGACTGAAAGAGATCTTCCCCGTATCCCGGTTTATGTGGACAGTCCGTTGGCAGTACGCACTACTGAAGTCTATACCCGTCACCTGGAATGCTACGACGCGGAGACACGTCTTTTCGTACAGGAAAATCGCCACCCAGCGCTTGAGTTTGATATGCTGACGTATATTAAATCCGTGGATGAATCCAAAGCATTGAATGACCGGCATGACCCCATGATCATCATTTCCGCTTCCGGCATGTCAGAATTCGGACGTGTGCTGCATCATCTGAAAAACAACATCGAAGATCCGCGCAACACTGTGATCATTGTGTCATGGCAGGCACCGCACACCTTGGGTCGGCGAATCGCTGAACGACAACCGGTGGTTAAGATCTATGGCGAGGAATATCAACTACGGGCGGAGGTGGCCACCATTGGTGGACTTTCAGCACATGCGGGGCAGGACCAGCTTGTGCAATATGCAGGCAGGTTGAGCGCAGATGCGCAGCAATTGATCCTGGTGCATGGCGAAGAGAATGCTTACGCTGGTTTGAAATCAAGGCTGGATACCATGAAGCTGCCAGCGGTCATCTACCCTGAGTATAGGGATGTCTACGAGAGTGAATCGAGAACCCTGGTAGCAGGATAAGGTGGTGTCAGGTTCCATGGAATGATTCTAGAGCTGATGCCAAGATCTGCGTAATATTCGCAGCGGGTCTGATATAATTCAATTTGGATTGGAGAGGTGCCGGAGTGGTTGATCGGGGCGGTCTCGAAAACCGTTGTGGCCCTCTGGACCACCGTGGGTTCGAATCCCACCCTCTCCGCAAAAACGCCACAAGGCGTTTTTTTCTTTATATGGTGGGAAATTAACTAATTCGGCATGAATCCTGCAAGCTCTACCTCAAGTGATGTATATGTCGCAAAGGATAACCATGGCAAAACAGGTTAAGTATACGAGAGGTGGCAAAAATGGTGATTCGCGCATGGGCAGCAGCCGGGGGAAGGTGGTGCGCGGGGTATATACACCAACATCACAGCAGCGAGCCAAGTCGGCGAAAAAAGGCGGCTTGAATGTTACTGCGGAACGGAAGCTGGATATTATTGGCGGTTTGCTGGTACTCGTGGGGATATTCTCCGGGCTTGCGTTGATGAGCCGCGGCAGCGATTTTGCAGCCTGGTGGGCAGGTGTGTTGAAATGGCTGGTGGGGTGGGGTGTGATTATCATTCCATTGGGGTTGATCGCTGCAGGCATGTTTCTTATTCTCCGGCGAATTGAAAAGCTTCCACACCTGCCACTTGAACAGATCTCCGGCATCGTGCTCCTTTACCTTGACTTGTTAGCACTCATGCATTTTATGGGTGGTGGATTGGATAATCCTTACTTATTGGCGGAACAGGGGCGGGGTGGGGGGTTTATTGGAGGTTCCATCATGAATTTCCTGGTGGAAACATTGGGCGGATTTGGTGCCTTCCTGGTGATGCTGGCAGCGCTGCTGGTCGGCCTCATCCTCGCCTTCGATGTTTCGCTGGCTCAGATCCTTGAATTAGCACGGGAGAATCTCCGCGGCATCCGGTTGCCAGTCAGCGGCTCGAACACAGAGATACACACCTACCGACCGCCACAAGATGCTTATGATGACGAGTTCCAACCCATTCCATCGAACAGCTCACAGGCGACGGTGATCACCTCTTCTGCACAAGATATGCCGGAGAAGGAAAAAAGAGAGCCTGAGACACACTGGGTGCTGCCAAAAATGGAAACCATTCTTGAATATGGCATTCCCCGGGTGGAAAATGAGAAGCAGGATATGGAACGGGCGCGGATCATAGAAGAGACTCTTGCGTCCCTGGGAGCGCCCGGCCGGGTGGTGGAAATTCTCAGTGGGCCATCAGTGACCCTATTTGGCGTGGAACCAGACTTTGTAGAGACCCGCTCAGGATCCATGCGGGTGAGGGTGGCCAAGATTGTTTCCCTATCACATGACCTGGCAATGGCGCTGGCGGCCACACGCATCCGCATCCAGGCGCCGGTTCCCGGGCAGAATTATGTGGGTATTGAAGTGCCCAATGAATCCATCAGTATTGTCCGTTTACGTGATGTGATGGATAGCCCGGCATATAAGCGTAAAAAATCCCCGTTGCGTATTCCATTGGGGAAGGATGTATCCGGAACTCCATTAGCCTCAGACCTGGCTTCCATGCCCCACCTGCTCATTGCAGGCGCCACAGGTTCAGGTAAATCAGTATGTGTTAATTCCATCCTTACCAGTCTGCTCATCAACAACACACCGGAAGACTTGCGCTTGATCCTGGTAGACCCCAAGCGAGTGGAGTTGATCGGTTATGACGGTATCCCGCACCTTCTTACTCCTGTTATTGTGGATGTGGACAGGGTGGTGGGTGCCCTGCAATGGATGATGCGCGAGATGGATTCTCGCTATCATAAATTCGCGGCAGCTGGTGCCAGGAATCTGGATGATTATAATGCCAGGATGCAACTGCGCGGCGAGCGCAAGCTGCCCATCCTGGTTATCGTGATTGATGAAATGGCAGACCTGATGATGCTGGCGCAAAATGAAACTGAAGCGGTCATTGCCCGGTTGGCGCAAATGGCCAGGGCAACCGGACTTCACCTGATTATTGCCACACAACGACCATCGACAGATATTATTACCGGAAACATAAAAGCTAACTTCCCTTCGCGCATTGCTTTTACTGTAGCCAGCAATACAGATAGCCGGGTGGTGCTGGATCAGCCAGGTGCTGAGCGTTTATTGGGACGGGGCGACATGCTTTTCCAGGCTCCAGACGCCTCAGCGCCAGTCCGCATGCAGGGTACGTACGTGTCAGATGATGAGATTCAAAAAGTGGTGGATTATTGGAAGAATGCTGCCAATCAGGGGAGTGAAACGGAATTTACTGCAGGATTAGTCGATCAGGCAGATGGCTTGCCAATAGGCGGCAATTATCAGCAACCCGATTTATTCAGCGAAACCGCCGTGGGAAAGCACCGGCTGGATCCAGTGACAAACGAAGCCATTGATCTAATCCGACGGGAAGGGCGGGCGAGTATTTCACTGCTGCAGAAACGCATGCGTATTGGGTACACCCGTGCCGCCCGGCTGATCGATTACATGGAAGAGAATAAGATCATCAGCCCGCAACTTCCAAATTCGCAAACGCGCGAGGTACTGGATTATGGACCTACTGCTCCACCAGTGGATGATGGTATATAGTATTTTCTTTGTCTCTGATATGATAACCAACCTATAATCTTTCGTTCAATTCCATAAAGGGGGTTGATTAATATTATTCTGAGGTGACCCCAGACCAGTACCAGGATAATGAATGTCATCATCAGGCGGTCCTATCAAATTATGGTATCATTTGCACATGGACGACAAAATTACAATCATAGAAGGACCCACTCCGCAGTTCATCCATGTGGATGAGGACTGGGCCAGGGGTATTGCCGAGGGGCCGATGAGCCACCATTTCCGATTAACAAATTTACGTACCTTCAATGGCTCTGCGCTCATCGAACGATGTTACCGGGCCTGGCATACCCAGGGAATGATGTACCTGGAATATAGGGATGAGATGGGATTGACTTTGGAGACTCCCATCCTGGCAGCCCGGTCTATGGAATCGCCAGAGGGGCAGGTACTCCAGCTCTGGGTGCGGATGGATGAAGAAGAGGAGCCGGAACCACATTCCGGCGAAGAAGAATAGCTACAAAATCTCCCGGTGAAAAGCCGGGAGTTGAATATTTCTAATTAGTTTATTTACCTAAAAAAGCAACAAACGTGCGGGTGAGGGGGGCACCCGAACGTTTGTTAATTTAATGATATCATGTCTAACTAAAAAGTCAATAGTTAAATATTAGAAAATATTAATATTTAGTGCCCCAGGAGGGACTCGAACCCTCAAAGGTATTTTTATTGTTTGATATAATCGAAGACAATGGATAGCAAAATTAAGATCAATACACCGCGTATCAGTTCTCCTGCCGAAATAGACCTCGCTGCATTTGATCTTTGGTTAAAAAATGGAGTACGGAATTCCGAAAAAGATTTCCATATAGCTCAACTATTACAATTAATTTTAGACAATATTCCTCAGGAAGTCTTTTGGAAGAATCGTGATTCAGTTTATGTTTGGTGTAATAGTAAATTTGCCATTGCAGCTGGTGTAGGGACCCCGGATAAGATAGTTGGCAAGACAGATTATGATTTAGCCTGGACAAAAGAGCAGGCTAATTGGTTCCGTCTTGTCGATCAGCGTGTTATGCAAAATAACTCTCCTGAATACCACATATTCGAACCACAAACGCAAGCAAATGGCCGAAATGCTTGGCTAGTTACGAACAAAATGCCTTTACATGATAAAGATGGTAATGTAGTGGGAATTCTGGGTACAGCTGAAGACGATTCAAAACGGAAGGAAGCTCAAGACACCTTACAAAAGGCGCATACTGAACTAGAAATGCGCGTTAAGGAACGTACAGCAGCTGAACGGGAGCAGCGGAATCTGGCAGAGGCTTTACAGGAGACTTCCTCGATACTAAGCAGCACACTTAACTTGGATGAAGTTCTTGACCGAATTCTGGTTGCAATAGGACGTGTTGTTCCCCATGAAACAACGAATATCATCCTGGTTAACGAATCACAGGCACATGTAGTGCGTTCACGTGATCAGGCTGGTAAGTATGGTATTTCGCAAAATCAGGACGAGGTTTTCCCCCTAAATGATTTCCCGAATCTTTCGTCTATGGCCTCGAACCAACAACCCTTGATCATCAGCGAAACACAAAGCAATCCGTTTTGGATCCAAAAAGCAAAAACCTCTTGGGTTCGTTCTTATCTCGGTGCACCAATTCAAAAAGATGGAAAAGTAATTGGCTTTATTAACCTAAACAGTGCTACCCCAAACTTCTTCAATGCATTACACGCTGAGAGGTTAAGAGCCTTTGCTGATCAAGCAGCTATTGCGATTAATAATGCGCGCCTATACAGCCAAGCACAGGAATTGGCCACATTAAAGGAGAGACAACGTTTAGCTCGTGATTTACATGACGCTGTCAGTCAAACCTTATGGACAGCCTGTTTAATTGCAGATGTCTTACCAACCATTTGGAAAGAAGACCCAATCGAAGGACATCGTAATCTTGAAAAATTGCAGCGACTTACCCGCGGAGCTTTGGCTGAGATGCGGACATTACTCCTTGAATTACGACCAAAGGGATTAGTGGAAGCCACTCTCGGAAATTTGTTGGAACAACTTGCCCAAGCGCTTATGAGCAGAAAAAAATTAAATATCACAGTAATAACAGAGGGAGCAAGTCAGATACCTCCAGATATTCAGATAGGTTTTTATCGACTTGCTCAAGAGTCTTTGAATAATATTGCAAAGCATTCTAGAGCAACAACCGCAGTAATCAACCTTCAATGTCAAGCCGAGAGAGTAAAGCTAGTTATCCAGGACAACGGACGAGGATTTGAAATGAATAAAATTTCTCCAGAGAGTTTGGGAATTAGTATAATGAAGGAACGTGCTGATACTATTGGTGCCGCTTTAGAAATTTTAAGTGATCAAGGTCATGGAGTTTGTGTCACGGTGGTGTGGCCGGCAACTACCTCAGGGAATGCAAATTGATGAAATCAAGGAAGATTAGAGTATTAATCGTAGATGATCATGATATGTTACGTGAAGGTTTGACTTCCTTTCTGCGCGCATTCCCTGATCTAGAAATGGTAGGAGAGGCGTCCAGTGGAAGTGAAGCTATTAGATTGTGCCGTGACCTGAAACCAGAAGTTGTTTTGATCGATCTCATAATGCCAGAAATTGATGGTGTGTCTGCTATTCAAGTTATTCATCAAGAACTTCCGGATATCCACTTTATTGCGCTTTCCAGTTTTAATGAAGACGATTTAATAAAAGCTGCATTAAGAGCAGGTGCGACTGGTTACTTATTAAAGAATGTCTCTGCGGATCGGTTAGCAGAAGCAATCCGCGCATCTAATGTTGGACTTCCAATTCTATCCCCGGAGATTGCCCAGATAATCTTACAAAAGCATGATTCGCCTGTCACACCAAATGGAAATAGATTGTCTCATCGCGAAAAAGAAGTTCTAAACTTGATGATTACAGGACTATCCAATGCGGAAATTGGGAGTCAACTGAACATTAGTACATTTACAGTTAAGAATCACGTAAGTAATATCCTGGTAAAAATGAACGTTTCCAGCAGAACTGAAGCCGTTAGTCAAGCGTTACAACGAGACAAATAGTCCGATTGGACTACTCCTTTATTCATAGCAATAATCCCTCCTCGTAGCCACAGAGAAATGATTATTTTTTTGTATCATAAGTAAATGTAATACGGTTTCTTAAAATTGATGAAAGCTTAGAATTCATTGAGGATTTATTATTAGCTTGTAATTATTAAACTTTCCAAACCGCCATTAATCAATACTGGTTCAATGACAAACCACATCATAGTATCTTGTCAGGAGGATAATGTATTACTTAAAACTAGTTAGGTATACATTAAGGTTGAATTCTATTCTGGTCTGAATAGCGGGGAATGATATGAATGTCTTAAGTACCAGGCACCCAACTATCCAATCTCAATAATTCCAATTGAAACCAGGACAATCTTTATGGAACTAAAATTCACAATTTTAATTCTCAATGGATTAACGCAAGCAGCAATCCTTTTTGTGTTAGGATCCGGTTTGACATTAGCTTTTGGTCTGATGCGTGTTGTGAATTTAGGCCACGGCGCTTTTTATATGCTAGGGGGATATCTGGGGTGGTCTGTTGTAAAGGCCACAGGAAACTGGCCATTGGCACTAATTGTTGGCGGTCTGGCTATTGCACTATTAGGTTTATTGTTTGAAAAGACAATGCTCGGTCGTGTAAGAGGTAGAGACCTCCCTGAAACACTTCTTACGGTTGCCCTCTCGATGATCATTTCGGATATTTGTTTGATATTTTGGGCACGCACCGCAATCACATTAAACGTGCCGCAATACCTGAATCCACCAATCACCCTCTTGGGATTAACATACCCGGGTTTTCGTTACTTGATGATGGCTATCAGTATTTTCATTGCAGTTTCTCTTTGGGTCATTCTTTACAAGACAAACCTTGGAAGAGCGGTTCGCGCTGGGGTTGATGATCGTGAAACAGTCAGCGCATTAGGCATAAACATCAATAAAATATACTCTATTGTGTTTGTTCTTTCTGCTCTTTTAGCCGGTCTAGCAGGAGTTCTTGGTGGGTCATATCTGCAGCTTAGCCCAGGCGGTGATACTACGATCCTGACATTATCCCTTGTTGTAATTATTGTTGGAGGAATGGGCAGCTTACTGGGTGCAGTTGTTAGCTCGATTATTTTAGGACAAATTATGTCCTTTGGCTTGGCTTTTGCCCCCCAATATTCTTACTTCCTGATTTTTATCCCTATGGCCCTGGTACTGGCATTACGCCCTCAAGGTCTATTTGGGAGGCAGATATGAGTTTCATGCGTAACAATACGATCAAATCAATCTTTTATGTCATTGCCACCATATTGTTGGTTCTTTTACCATTTTATGTAGGTCAATATACAGTCACGACATTTATCAGAATTATCTATTTCGGATTTCTTTCCCTTTCAATGGGATTTCTGATTGGCCAAGGGGGCATGGTTAGTCTAACTCAAACAGCTTTTTTTGGACTAAGCGGATATATCATTGGTCTTTTTGGTGTCGAGCGGGGATTAATTTTCCCCTGGCCGGATTTGATGGCGATTGGTGCCGTCTTGATTTTGGCTTTTCTGTTTGGAATTATTGCAATGCGTACTCATAAGATCGTTTTCCTTATGATTACATTGGCTTTTGGACAAGTATGCTGGGCATTCGCAGCTCAAAATACAACAATACTTCGGGGTTGGTCGGGTATCCGCGGAATCCGTCCTTTTGTAATATACGGAATCAACTTCAATGAATATCAAAATTTTTATTGGGCTTCGCTTGTCTTGTTTTTCTTGAGCGTTTTTATCCTTTGGCGAATAACTAAATCGCCATTTGGTTTAGCGCTGAATGGTATCCGTGAGAATCCAAAACGCATGGCAGCAATTGGTTACCCAGTTTATTGGATTCGAGTCGTTGCTTTCCTGATTGCCGCAGTCTATGCCGGTCTGGGGGGAATTCTCGCAGCATACAACACCGGGATCATCATGCCCACCACTATTCAATTAAGTCGAACAATTTGGGTGTTGTTGACAGTTATTCTGGGTGGAGCTTCCTACTTTTTTGGTCCTATCGTCGGAACAGCAATTGCGGTTTGGTTGGATGTGCTAATCAGCGGTGTCACAGAAAGATATAACCTAGTCATTGGAGTGATTTTCCTATTAATTGTGCTCTTTTCGCCTACAGGCGTGATCGGTATTTTCGATACTTTGCGGAAAGACAAGAAATTTACGATTACTAATATATTTTCCTTTAAAAAGAGAAGATATATCCAAAAACATAAAAGGAGGTGGTGAGAATCTCGTGTAATTGTATCCATAGGCTGGAGTAAAGCTAACCCTGTTGGAAGATGTATTCAAACCAAATTATAAAAGGAGAGAATAAGAAATGATGAAAAAGCTGTTATTGATTGTCACGATTGTAATGATAACCAGCATGCTTTTATCCGCATGTGGTGTACCCGCTGTCGCCCCTGCACCAGCAGAACCAGCCGCTCCTGCAGCGGTTGGTGAAATTAAAATCGGCATGATCAGTGCTTTTACTGGTCTATTCTCGGGTTTTGGTGAAATGCAGAAACAGGGCGCGGTATTAGCATTGGAAGAAGCTAATTATATGGCCGGCGGTAAAAAGATCGTTCTCATTATGGAGGATGATCAGCTCGATAATGAACAGGCTATCACAAAATCCAAAAAACTTGTAGAGCAGGACAAAATCGACATATTAACGGGTATGGTGTCAGGTGACGAAGGTCTTGCAGTTGCAGATTATATGAAAGATAAGAACATCCCTGTCATTCCTATGTATTCTGCCTCAGAAGATATAACAATGCGCGAATTCCATCCAATGATTGTGCGCACAACCTGGACAGGTGCTCAATCAATGGACGTTTTCGGTTATTGGCTAGCAACCCAAAAAGGTTGGAAAAAGGTTTATCAAATCGGCGAAGATTATTCGTATCCCTGGAACCAGGGCGGTGGCTTCATGCGTGGTTTCTGCCGCGGTGGTGGTGAAGAAGTTACAAGTGTTTGGTCTCCACCAGGATCCACTTCCGACTTTTCTTCAATGATCGCTTCCATTCCTTTGGATCAAGGATATGATGCGGTTCTGTATAACGGTGGTGGTGGCGATGCGGTTAACTTTGTAAAGCAATTTGTGGAATTGGGATATCACAAAAAGATCGCATTGATTGGACAATCAAATACGTTTGAAAAACCTGATCTTGACGCTTTGCCTGCCGATATTGTTGGCGCCTATTCCCCACACCATACAGCTGACGATCTCAATACTCCAGAATGGAACACTTTTAAGGAAGCTTTCAACAAGCGTTGGGGTCGGAATCCATCAGCTGCTTCTGAATTCGCCTATTCTTCAATGCGGGTGATCCTACGCGCTATCGATGCTTTGAATGGTGACATCTCTGATAAGACCGCTCTGGTTGACGCAATGCTCAAGGTTGATATGACTGATGATCCGCGCGGACCGGTTTCCCTTGATCCGAAATTTCATGCTGCAATAGGGAACGTTTATATCCGTGAAGTATCCAAAGCGGAAGATGGAACCTTATATAACAAGGGAATTTGGACTGTAAAGAATGTAAGCCAGTTTGGTCCATACGATCCTGATACCTACTTGAAGCAACCGATTGATGGTAATACGTATCCACCACAGAAATGCTCTGACTTCCCACCCGAGATGTTGGAAGCTGCAAATATCTATGAATTTGTGGAGTTTGGCAAATAATTGCATTTCTGATATATCTACTGAAATAAATTAACAGGAGAATTTGATGGAAAAGCCCGATCAGCAGCATGCATTAACCGTTAAATCTGTTTCAAAAAACTTTGGCGGAGTTCGTGCAATGCGCTCAGTTAGTTTTGATGTTCCAGTTGGTGAAAGACGTGCTCTGATCGGGCCAAATGGCGCGGGGAAAACAACCCTTTTCAATACGATTGCAGGTGAATTAGTTCCTAATGAAGGTAGTATAAGTTTCTTTGGTATTGATATTACTCGCAGCAGCGTTCAGAAACGCGCCAACCTGGGTTTAGGACGAACTTACCAGATCTCTCAACTGTTCCTAGACCTTTCTGTTGAAGAAAACCTCTATTTATCTGGTTCTGGTGGGGCAACGAAAGCCTTTAAATTTTTGGGATCATGGAAAAAGAATAAGGTAGAACGCGACTGGGCTCAGGAAGTTGCAGATCAGGTAGGGTTGAAAGAGTATAAAAATTCAACGGTATCCGAACTATCGCACGGTTTACAGCGTCAGCTTGAAGTAGGGATGGCAATTGCCATGCGTCCGCGTTTGATCATGTTGGATGAACCTGCAGCTGGTCTCTCACCGTCTGAGAGAATCATCTTAACTGACTTGATCAAAAAACTACCACGAGATGTAACCCTGATCCTTATCGAGCACGATATGGAAATAGTCCTCGATATCGCTGACAGGATTACGGTAATGTACCATGGTTCAGTAATTGCGGAAGGAACACCTGCGGAAATCCGTTCGAATCTAGAAGTACAAAAAGTATATTTAGGGAGTTCCTATGTCTGAACCGATTGGCGATCACCATGCAAATCTGGAAGTCTCGGACCTTCAAACCTATTATGGTGATAGCCACATTCTGCAAGGCTGCACATTAAGTGTAGGACAGGAATGTGTTGCTGTTTTAGGCCGCAATGGTATGGGTAAAACCACACTGATGAGATCTGTTATGGGATTGACGCGTCCAAAAGCTGGAAGTATCCGTTGGAAAGACTTGGAAATTTCCAAAAAGGAACCCTTTGAAATAGCAAATTTAGGAATTGGGTATGTTCCCCAAGGACGTCGTCTTTTTCCCTCATTATCTGTTGAAGAGCACATATCTTTAACTTATCGAAAAACTGGAGAAGAAGAAATTTGGACACCCTCACGGGTGTACGACCTTTTCCCCGAATTGGCAAATCGCCGTAAAATCAGTGGTACACGTTTGAGCGGAGGAGAACAGCAAATGCTTGCTATTGGGCGGGCGCTGGTTACTAATCCATCCATCATTTTATTGGATGAACCATCAGAAGGTCTATCTCCAATTGCGGTTGATCTCGTTATCGAAACTTGTCGGAAATTGCTCAAAGAGAATATCTCGATTCTTCTTGTCGAACAAAACATTCATGTAGCTGAGGCACTTGCCAGCCGTGTTTATATTCTTGTTAGCGGAAGAACAGTGTACAACTCTGAGGCAGCTAAGTTCTTAGATAACCTGGAACTTCGCGAAAAATATCTTGGCGTGTAATTCAATATGCTCTCAATCAGATTTGTAGCCAGAGCCAAGTTCTTAGATTTTCAATCCAAGTCATATCAAGCATTTTTAACACCATGCAGTCAGCACTCATCAGGCAAGCACAGCATATACTATTGTTGGCATGATCAAAAAACTTGTTAGGAGAAAATCGCATGACGAAAACAGTTGCAGTAATTGGTGCATTTGATTCCAAAGGGCAGGAATTTGCTTTCCTAAAGTCCGAAATTGAAAAGCACGGTTGTCAAACATTGATGATCAATGTTGGAGTATTAGGTGAAGGTCCATTTAAGGCGGATATATCCGCAGAAAAAATAGCTCTAGCAGGTGGAAGTAACCTACAGAAATTGGCTGCTGACAAGGACCGCGGGATCGCCATGGAAGTGATGACTCGCGGTGCCGCAATAATTGCCAAGCAGCTTTACGACGAGGGAAAATTTGACGGTGTAATCTCAATGGGAGGTAGTGGTGGTGCTGTTGTCGGTACGAGTGCCATGCGTGCACTACCTGTTGGAGTTCCAAAACTTATGGTAACTACGGTTGCATCAGGTGAGACAAGTGCATATGTTGGTACAACAGATATCACTATGATGCCTTCTATAGTTGATGTTTCAGGATTGAACCGTATCAGCCGCTCGATTTTTGCAAATGCAGCCGGTGCAATAAGTGGTATGGTGAATGTTGAAAAGGTAAAAAGTACTTCCGATGAAAAACCACTAATTGCAGCTACTATGTTTGGGAATACTACTCGGGCTGTCGACCATGCAAGGAAGATAATGGAAGATAAGGGGTATGAAGTTCTTGTATTTCACGCAACGGGCACTGGTGGCCGGACTATGGAAATGCTGGTTGACAATGGATATTTCTCAGGTGTTTTAGATATTACTACAACAGAATGGGCTGACGAAGTATGTGGTGGTGTTCTGAGTGCAGGAAATACCAGGCTTGAAGCCGCTGCTAAAGCCGGTGTTCCCCAGGTTGTGACGCCCGCTTGTATTGATATGTGTAATTTCTGGGCTCCTGATACTATTCCTGCGCAATTTAAAGACAGACTTTTGTACAAATGGAATCCGAACATCACTCTTATGCGTACAACGCCAGAAGAGAATACACGCATGGGTGAAATATTTGCTGAAAAACTAAACATGGCAAAGGGTCCAGTGGCAGTATTTATTCCTATGGGTGGTTTCTCAGAGGTTGATTTTCCCGAAAAACCTTTTTGGTGGCCAGAAGCAAACCAGGCATTCGTTGATGCATTAAAGAAAAATTTACGTCCTGATATCCAGGTTGTAATGAGTGACAAAGATGTCAACGATCCCGAGTTTTCCGGGATGGTTGCAGATAAACTGATTGAATTTTTGAAAAAATAAAAGGAGAACATAATGGCAATATCACGTGATGAAATTCTTCGAAGACTTCATGCTCAGGTTGATGCTGGTAAACCAATCGTAGGCTGTGGGGCAGGAACTGGGATCAGTGCAAAATTAGCTGAAGCAGGTGGCGCTGATATCATCATCATTTACAACTCGGGTCGCTATCGAATGGCTGGGCGCGGTTCACTTGCTGGTTTGATGCCCTTCGGTGATGCGAATGGTATCGTAGTCGATATGGCGTCAGAAGTCTTGCCAGTCATTAAAAATGTTCCCGTTTTAGCCGGCGTTTGCGGTACAGATCCATTCCGCTTAATGCCATTATTTATCAAGCAACTTAAAGAGATGGGCTTTTCGGGGATTCAGAATTTCCCAACGGTTGGATTGATAGATGGAAACTTCCGTGCCAATCTTGAAGGTACCGGAATGGGCTATGATAAAGAAATCGAAGCCATTCGGATTGCTCATGATATGGACTTCTTCACTTCCCCGTATGTTTTTGATGCTGAAGATGCAACTGCAATGGCAAAAGCTGGTGCAGATCAATTAGTAGCCCATGTAGGACTAACGACTGCGGGATCGATTGGCGCCGTTGTTGCCTTTTCCATCGATCAAGCAATTGAAAAAGTGATGGTAATCGCTGAAGCTGGTCGCAAGGTGCGAAAGGACATCCTGGTAATTTGCCACGGCGGTCCATTTGATGAACCCGAATCTGTCGGCAAAGCGCTTCCTCGGATGCCAGGAATCAATGGATTTTTTGGTGCATCCAGTATTGAGCGGTTGCCAACTGAACGCGCAATCACTGCCCAGGTTAAAGAATTCAAATCACTCAAATTGGGATAGATTCCAGGATCTATACTCCTATATGAGATGTCTGCCATAATCACTTTAGAGAACCGACTGCTGTAAAATTGATTCCAGCAGTCGGGAAAATCTTCTCTTAAGGAAAATAGCTGGATTTCCACTGTTCAAGATTGAATCCGTTCTCAATTCTTTGTAAGTAAAGGAGATTACCGTGACAATTCCTAGAAGTGAAATTCTAAAAAAACTCCATACCAAGGCTCAGAAGGGTATTCCGATTCTTGGTGGTGGTGCTGGTACAGGAATTTCGGCAAAGAGTGAAGAGGCTGGAGGTATTGACCTGATCATTATCTATAACACCGGGCGATATCGTATGGCTGGAAGAGTTTCAATGACAGGTCTATTCGCATATGGAGATGCTAACGCGATAATGATGGAAATGGCAGGGGAAGTATTACCAATCGTAAAGAATACACCTGTCCTCGCAGGAGTCAATGCCACTGATCCTTTCAGAATGATGCCATTTTTTCTTAAGCAAGTAAAAGAGATTGGTTTTTCTGGTGTCCAGAACTTCCCGACAGTTGGTCTTTTCGATGGAAAGATCCGAAGCAACATGGAAGGTACTGGCTTGGGATATGATAAAGAAGTTGAAATGATTTTTCTTGCCCATAAGATGGACATGTTAACAACTCCCTACTGTTTTACAGAAGATGAAGCACGAGCTATGGTCAAGGCAGGTGCAGATTTAATTGTTGCTCACGTAGGGATGACGACTGGTGGGACTATCGGTGCTACGGATTCAATGACCCTAGATCAGGCAATAAATACCACGATGAAAATTGCAGATGCATCTAGGAACATAAGAAAAGACATCCTCGTAATCTGTCATGGCGGACCATTCGATGAACCGGATACTGTGGAAAAAGCTCTGAAGATGATGCCTGGTATAAATGGCTTTTTCGGTGCAACAAGCATGGAGCGTCTGCCCGTCGAACGGGCTATCACCGCACAAGTGCGAAAATTCACTGAGATGAAAATATTACCGTTTAAAGGGTAGTTCTTTCGAATGATAAAATTATGCAAAATTGTGCCAGATCAATGAATCAAATCCAAAAAATTTAATAGTAATAATTATTGCCTCTATTCTTACCCAATCAGGTAAGTGTGGGAAACGCCACTCATACGGGGTCAAAGGCCCCTTATGAAAGTAAATTCACTTTGCGATTTTAACTTACATCCATAATGTTGTTACTGAACCACCACTTCCGCATGACCCTGCAGTCGAAAATGAACTGACTATCCAGCTTATTTTTTCCATCTAGTTTTGATACTCTTTGTGATCTGACCTACAACCTCAACCAAGCATATATTGTTTTGGTGTACCAGTAGTAACGCTAATACATACCCTCAATGGGTACGCTCAATCTAATTTTGAATTTTCGGATTAATTGTGCCCCAGGAGGGACTCGAACCCTCAATCTAGGCGTTAGGAGTGCCTCGCTCTGTCCACTTGAGCCACTAGGGCATGAATTTATTTTACTCCAAACCGAACCCGCGTGCAAATTCATTCATCTGCTGGCTTCCTTAATTTACAGGATTAACATTTTAGGTATACCGTTTTATAAGGAAAATTTGGCCATTTCAATTCAAATATCCTACGGAAAAAGAATATCTGACCAAACATCTTTTCCTCCCTTCTGTCCTATATTCATAAAAATATTACTTATAGATAGATGTTTAACACACAAATAGTGGAGAAAGTTATCCACTTTCCAATTTCGATTCTCTTTCCTACCGATACGTCCCTTGCGGATCTAACTCTTCCCTGAGGATATGCAATTCCTTTTCTGAAGGCGATTCGGTATAGTGCAAATGCTCTGCCACCTTCAGTTCCCAGCCGGTATTGGCACGAGCCTGTTCCACCGAGGCGCCAGTGTGCAGGGCGGTGAGGACCAGCTCGCCATTTGCGTCCGGTTCCATCAAACCCAGGTCAGTAACGACGCACTGTGTACCGCCACCGCGCGCACCTGTGGCTTCGCGCTGACCGCCTCCGCCCAAAAAGCCGGCTGAGGTGACGAAGTCGCACTTCTCGGGGAAGCGGCGCTTCTGATGCGGGGTCATCACATAACAGCGGTTAGCCCAGCCAGCAATTTCCATCGATCCGCCGGAGCCGGGCATGCGCACCTTGGGGTGAGCATAGTCGGAACCGATGACCGTGGCATTGATATTGCCAAATTTATCGATCTGCGCGCCGCCCAGGAAAGCCACATCCACATTGCCGCGCTGCAGGTAGAACGCAAAAATATCATACATGCTGGTGACAGCAGCCGCACCGCTGACCAGGGTGGGATCGCCAATGGAAAGCGGCAGGCGGGAAGGGCGCGAACCGATGACACCGGCTTCATAGATCATGAGCAGGCTGGGGGCATGGGTGCGCATGGCCAGGTTGCAGGCCAGGTTGGGGCTGCCGACACCCACGAAAACGGTATCGCCATCCTTCAAAAGGCGGGCAGCGTTGATGATAAGGAGTTCTGATAATGTATATTCCATAGCGTCTTCCTAATAATCCCCGTAATTGACCGGTGCAGCCAGGCGCGGTTTTACTTCCAACCGCTTATGCACGTCAGCACCCAGCTTGATCCAATATTCCGCGCGGTCTTTTACCCCATACACCCACTCATCCAGCCAGGCTTTCACCCTCGCTGGGTCTTCGGTGACCTTATCCCACTCCAGGTAAAAGGTGTTGTCGCGGTCGTAATAGCCCTGGGTGTAGGAGGGATGGCTGGCATAAGGCACCAGGCAGACGGCATCCACGATGAAATCCGGGATGACGGTGCGGTTGGGATCGGAGCGGATGACGGATTCATCCACGATCTCTTCGGTGGTCAGGATGACGTGTTTGGCGGCAAAGGCAGCTTCCTTTTGCTCGCCGATGATTCCCCATATCTGGGCGTTGCCATTGGCATCGCAGCGCTGTACATGGACGATGGCTACATCCGGGAGCAAAGGCGGCACCACCACCACCTCACGCCCGGTGTAGGGGTCTTTCACCCGGCGGTATTGGGGATTGGCGTGCTCGAGGTCGGTGGCGGCGGTCTGATTCATGGGCATAAAAGGAAGCCCGCTGGCACCAGCCTGCAGGCGGCAGATCATGGAGAAGTGGGAGTACTCCTCCCATTCCAGATGTCCGGCTTCCAGCTCAGCGCGAATGATGCGCAATGAGCCAACACCGGGGTTGCCGATGTATGAAAAGATGATCTTCTTCGCGCAGCCAGCTGCCACCATCATTTCGTAGATCAGGTCGGGTGTCGCGCGCGCCAGGGTCAGGTCTTTGCGCCCCTGGCGGATGATCTCGTGCCCGGCAGCAAAAGGGATGAGATGGGTGAAGCCGGCGGCGTAAATGGTGTCGCCATCCTTCACGTAGCTGGCGACAGCCTCGGTAAGCGTTGTCAGTTTCGTCACTTTTACCCTCGCTTGACGATGGTGTGGATCTGTTCGTGCATGTAGAGCGGCAGGTAGTAATGCCCGCCGGCGTTCTTGCCGCTGGAGCCTGAGCCTTTCCATCCGCCAAAGGGTTGGAAACCCGGCCAGGCGCCGGTGGTGGCTCCCTGCGGGCGGTTTGCGTAGGTGACGCCGGCTTCGATCTTATCGAAGAACCACTCCACTTCCTGCTCGCTGCCATAAAAACCGGCGGTCAGCCCGTAGAGGACATTGTTTGCGCGTGCCATAGCTTCCTCAAGGGTATCGAAGGGGGCAGCCATGGTGATGGGCAGGAACATCTCCTCCTGCCACAGGCGGTGATCAGCAGGCACACCTGATACAACCGTGGGTGTGCAGAAGTAACCATTGGCATACGAGCCATCGGTGATGACCTTCCCGCCAGTGAGGATCTTGCCTGCTGTGTTGAGCTCGCTGCAGAAAGCCTGGTAATCGCGATAGGCAGCTTTATTGACCACCGGTCCCATATTCGAGGTGCGGGCAGTTGGGTCGCCCACCACCAGTTTGCTGGTCAGATCCACCACTTTGGCTAACAGGGTGTCGTAGACAGGCCGTTCAATGAAAATGCGAGAGAGGGCGGAGCATTTCTGCCCCTGCAACCCAAACGCTGAGCGGACGATTCCGGTGGCGGCATCATCCAGATTGGCGTGCCTGGAAACGATGACCGGATTCTTGCCGCCCAATTCGAGGATGGCGGGACGCGTCCACTTGCCGCTGCTGAAGTCGCGGCCGATCTTCATGCCCACATCATAGGAACCGGTGAAGGTGATGCCGGCCACCTGCGGATGATCAATCAGCGCCTGACCCACCGTACTGCCCGGGCCGGATACATAATTGAATACGCCAGCCGGAATGCCTGCGTCGCGGAAGCATTCAGCAATCAGGCGCACAGTCCAGGGGGTATCGGTGGCGGGCTTCATCACCAGGGTGTTGCCGGTGACGAGCGCCGCGCCGGCAGGTCCGCCGGTGAGGGCGGCCGGGAAGTTGAAGGGGGAGATCACCAGCCAAACGCCATAAGGGCGCAGTACCGAGGTGTTGCGGGAGGTGAAACCGACCAACGGATCGTTGCCTAATTCCACGATAAAACCGTTGTTGGCTTCCATACGGTCACAGGAGTAACGGATCAGGTCAGCGGTCTCAGCGACATCACCGATGGCTTCCATGCGGTTCTTGCCCACTTCGAGGGAAACGACCGCGCCCATCTCGAAGGTTCGCTGGTCCATGATGTCCGCGGCTTTGCGAAGCAGGCAGACGCGCTCCTGCCAGGGGGTGCGGCTCCACATCGGGAATGCCCGTGCTGCTGCATCCATAGCCAGGTTGGCGTCGGCAGTGGTACCTTTTTGGAAGACGCCAAGCAGAAGATTGGTATCAGTAGGGGAACGGTCTTCAAATTTTTCAGTAGTGAAATGCTCTTTGCTGTCGATGATCATGCCATGCTCTTTGCCCAGGTTGGGTTTGAGCGCGGCCAGGGCTTCATCAAAACGGGTGTGAAGTTCTTCGGGGGGATTGAACATGGTGGCATAAGTCAGCTTGAAATTGGTTTCAGGTGTCATATAAACGCAGCCTCCGGAATTGGATTGTGATACCAGTATAGTATAGGTCGGGTGGCAAGTCAAAATGATTTACTTGAACGCAAAGGGCGCATAGTTTGCAAAGTAGTTTTACTAATCACAATTTTCCATTCTCTAACTTGCATTTATGTCCACAGGACTTCACTTCGTTTCGTAATGAAATGTTGTGTAATGAGGAAAATTTCTCATTCTCTTTCGATTATATGTTCTATATACATTATAAGCACAAAATCGAGGTTGTATAGCTGTCAATAGTGACAGGTGGTAGGGGAAACAAAAAAGACAAATGAAACAAAAACCCTGCATGTTCAGCGGGGACGCTGAGTCAAGTGAAGAAGAGACTCTACTTACCTTCCTAAGGTTTCGTTTCATTCACATCAAAGACTTTTAAAACCTCATCCCCATAGTGATTGATGACCTTAACAGCGATCTTGCCCTTCGCTGGCGGGTCAAACGGCAGGCTTACGGTGCGATACAATGCTAACCAGGCTTCTTCATTGATCTCCGCGCGCAATGCTCGTTTTAGTTTGTCATAAGGTTGGTCGGCACCGGTGAAGTAGGCGTGCCGGACGTAAAAGCTCTCGCCGTTATAGTCAGTGTCCACTAACCAGCAGGCGATCTCATCCGGCTTATTAGAACGTACTTCACCTGTAGTCGGGTCGTAGATATCCACGCCCAACATTTCGACCACCACTTTACCGTCCTGTTTGGTGATCTTCACATCCGGTTCACCGAAGACCATGAACAGGTTTCCGGCACCAGTTTTCTTAAGCAGCCCCTCTTCCATCATCAGATCCGGGCTCATTCGCACAGGCAGCACTTGTAATGCCCCATAATTCTTGGTCTCTTCTCCAACATGTGGATCAAACGCAAACCCCAACATTACCAATAGATCAAAACCAATACCTTTGGATGCTTCTTTGGCGGCTTCACGGATCATATCCGGGGAGACGGTGCCATGTTCTGGGCCGATGCAAACCGCCACCCGGCGCGGCTTACCGTCTGCGTCGTTATACTCCCCGCTGGCATGCAGCCATTCTCCAGCAGATGCATCCAACCGTGTGAAATGGATGCGCTCATCACGGCGGGTATTTTGCACCCCAGCTTTACGTAGATTATCCAATATGCGCTGGTGGAAAGTGCTGCTGTTTTGGGTTTGGGCTTCTTTTTCAGATTCCGGGCGTTCTTCATCCATGGAGAGCATGCGGTGCGGTGAGAGACTCTCCACGGTGAACGGACCGGTGATCCGTACCCGTTTTTTGTCTTCATATGGTTTGTCATATAACAATTCTACGTCTGCCCGCTTGCCAATGCTGGCGTCGATCTCTTTCTGCCTATCCCGCCGCAGCTCCCACCACTTTAGAATCAAGCCCTCTCCTTCGGGGAGAGGGTGGGGTGAGGGTTTTGATGAGGTTTCTTGGGATGAGGGCACCCTTGGCATTTCCCATTCTTCCCAGGCTGTGCCATTCAGCCGGTTGATCTCTGCCCTCAGCGGCTCCATCTCTTCCTGCCAACGTGCATAAATGACATCGATCTCTTCATTATTGGCTATGGATTTGAGTGTGATGTGAGGTACGCGTTCATACACAAACCCTTTCCGGATATCGCCTTTCATCCCTTTAGCGGATTCTCCCTCTCCAAATTCACCGAATTTGGGGAGGGTTGGGGTGGGGCTGATCTCATTTTCTTTCTTTTTACCATCAACCGAATCTGCCAACTGATAATATGGGTAACGCCCGGACATCAATCGCGTGCGCGCCAGGGCAACAGCCACCCGGCTTGTGTCGATAGTGATCCACCTTCTGCCCCACTGCTCTGCCACATAGGCGGTTGTACCGCTGCCGCATGTCGGGTCTAGTACCAGATCACCTGGGTCAGTGGTCATCAGCATGCATCGTTCAATAATTTTTGGGTTTGTTTGAACAACATATATTTTTTCGTCTCCAACAAAACCACCTTGTGATAAATCATCCCAGATATCAACAATTTGGTTGTACCCAAAGTCGGATAAGTATTGAGAATAACGAATATTTTGCCCTTTTATTCCTAGTCTATTAGCTTTCTTTAAATTATTAATACCGGATTGGTTTGTGCGCCACCCCCCCCGATTAGGAATAAAAGAGCGATTATTAAAGGATATTGAAAATCTGCTACTTTCACCACCAGTTTGAGAAGTAAGATCAGATAAATTCAATAATCGTGAGCCATTTTCAAATTTCTGTTTTAACCCTTCTATTTCATTGTGGGTAATCGGAATAATTGAACCATCAGGATATTCAATATATTGATATGAGGTCTTAACTGCTTGCCCTAACGAAATTTCTTTATAACATCTTCTGAATTTAATATTTTCTTTATTTTTTGCATACCAGAGAAGATAATCTACTGTTTCAGCTATTAAATCGGATGTTTGGCTTGTTGTTTTATAAACCTTAATAATTCTACAGAAATTTTCGCTCCCAAACACTTCATCCATTACAGATCTCACAATGTGTACATTCTCGTCACCGATTTGCACAAAGATACTGCCACTCTCGGTCAACAATTCGCGGGCTACTGTCAACCGGTCACGTAGGTAAGCCAGATAACTATGAATACCCAGTTCCCAGGTATCGCGAAAGGCTTTGATCTGCTCCGGCTGGATGGTTACTTCTTCTTCCTTGCCGTCCTTTACATCGCGTTTGCGAGTGCTCACCTGCCAGTTCGAACCAAATTTGATGCCATAAGGCGGGTCCAGGTAGATCATCTGAACCTTGCCCTTCAAATTCTCCTTCTCTGCTAGTGAAGTCATTACGAGTAGAGAATCCCCCAGGATCATGCGGTTGGTCCAGTTCTGTTCATGGTGATAAAAATCCACCAGGTCTTCAAATTCGATGTGGTTGAAATCACCAAACATATCGGGTTGGTACTCTTCACCCTCACCCTTGCCAGTTACATTGCCAGAGAAGGTTATAATATTCTCAATGATCGCCTGCGGCTCGATCTTTTCCTGGATATATACAGGCACAGCAGGAACCTCCAAAGGGTGCTGGTCTTGTTCATCCTTGCCGCGCCACACCAATTGTGGGTCCAGGCTGGGGTCGCGTGGGTAGAGGATAGTTTTAGGCTGCTTTTCTTCATCAGCAACGAACCCGCGCAGTTCTTCGGTCGGGATGTTGGTGCGTTTGTCCGCGTGACGGATAGAGGTTAAGGGGATGGTGATTTTAGGTTTGGGCATAGGGTTTACCAGTTATTCTCATTTAGATCGACTAATTTAATATCTCTAAGTACAACTTTTCCGGATTTACATGGTGCATTGTCAGCGTATAATTCATATTTTAGGTATGGTGAATCTTTTAGAAATGAAAACTTATACTGGTTGAAACGACTTGATAGATTTTGTACATACGAGTGTGTTGTCCCCGGAAGAATAGGAACATATCGGCCAGGTGCTCGACCAATAATTTCACCGATAGGTGAAAATTGCTCATCAAAAACATTTTCTCTAGTTAATCGATGATATTTTATTGTATCTATCTCAATTGTGTTGGATTTTTGTTCATCTTTGATGTCAATAAATTCAATTAAATATGCTGGAATATATAGGATGCAATTGACATAATTTGCATACACCCGCCCTTTATTCTTAATCTTCACCCTTAATACGGGCTGAATACCGTCCCTTCTGCAATGATTTGGATCGTCAGGGTTGATAAATGCATAGTTAAAAGATATTTCAAGGTCAGGGTATTTCCTACGTCCTAAAATATCCATTATCCATTGATGCTCTAGAGGTTTTGAGGAACTCGCTATTCTTCCGTAATAGCGATTATCCAATGCTTGATGAGGTGCGTTTTCACTATCAGGAATTTCTATTACATAAACAGCTTTTCCAGATTCTATGAGAGAAATTTCGTTATTTCTGGTAATTTGCTGAATATCAAGCTTATTTAAGGTAGGTGTAACCAGATTGGGGAGATAGTTTTCTAACCATTCCTTAGTGCCATTAGCCTTGAGTTGAGTATCAATACCACCTCGATCAATTATATAATTTGAATGATCACCTTTGGTCATTCCACAAACAATGATACCGCCACCGGAATTTGCCATAGCAGATATAGCTTTTGAAACATCCCCGGTTTTTAAATTGGATTCACCCTGCAACTTAAAATCGATAAATTCTGAACCTTTTATTTCAAGATTGCTAAACTCAGTTGATGGAATTACGTTAAATAAATCGTCTTCGATCCATTCAGATATCGGTTTCATAATAGACCCATAATCATTAGCCCATACTATAGTTATTATTTTCCTGCTATTATTGCAGCTTCATCGACCCAAGAGCCAAGGTTAAGATAACCATTATCTGTCATCCAATCATATGTTTTATACCAAATTGATGGTTGGTGTAACTTGCTATCAAGAAAAATATAGTATTTTTCTAATGGGTTTTGCCCTCGATAATCCATCTGACATTCCCGGTTTTGACACATATTAATATAGATACCTACCAGACCATTTCCTCGGGTTATACTACTCTGAATTTCATAATCAACCCATTTTCGTAAATATGTTTCAGCACCAATTAGTACAACTGTAACCGTTGTCCCTTGAAGTCCATTGTCTATCAATTTGCGTATCGATTGATCTCCGGATAGTTTTGTTCTTTCCCATAATGATTCATCCCAAAATCCTGCTTCCTGTTGAGTTCCGTAGGTCATCCAAGAGTTCCTAACTTGATTTACCCGCCAAATGTCTCGTTCATAGTGAAAACTAAAAAAAACTTTCCTTCCCATCATCTCCCTCCCATTATGTAATATAAGATTATTATTCCGGAAATTAGAATTCCATAGAAAGGAAGAATCGTTTTCGAAAATAGTAAACATACCCAAGAAGGTACATCTTGAATTTTGTCGGTCTGTAATGTGAATTTATCATTGTATTGTTCATAATTATCGATCAAACGGATATTATTGTATAAATATCGATATAATTTTTCTTGATGAAGATAATATGAATCTAAACCCCAGAAAATTAATGCCGGAAGAAAAGTCATCAGAAAAAATTGCTGATTAGTATCTTTTGAGGAGAGTATAAAAATACCAGCCATTAATGTAACCGCCCAACCTTTTAGGAGGAAAGAATTTGTTGACATCCGAGAAACAATAGCTTGAATAAATTCTAAGTGTTTTATTTTTTCGTCGGTCATCATATCACCCTTTCTATAATATATTTATTGTTTTCAATTTCGAATAGAAATTCTACTTTCCAGAAACGCGCTGATCGTATTCTTCAAATCCCACGGATCTTTCACTTCCAAAAACGCCCACCGTCCAAACTTGCCAAAATTATTAATCGCTGGCACCCACAAATTTCGCGCGGTATCCACCTTAATTCCCTTTACTTCTAATGCTTCTCCAGATACTTCCAGAACCAGATTTAGGAACCCACCCTGGCCATTCCCTCCATGTGGTAGGATTATTTTCACTATGTAATCAGGGGTATACTCATGCGGCTCGCCATCTAAAATGTAGGGTATGTTGAAACCCAGGTTGTGGTTCTTCACATAGCATTCCACTTCATCCATTTCTTCCAGGCTTTGGGCGACCTTTTGTTCCCAACTTTCGGTGTCAGCTACCACATGGCTGACATGGCATTTCAATGGGTCAGTTGTATAAACGGGTTTGGCGGTGTCAAAAGAAACAAAGCGGGTGGAACCGATCTCATCGTAATTGCGTAATATCGGCAGCAGGGTTTTGTTGCCTGCAATTCCGCCCAGGATGGCATTGGCGATCTTACCGGCTGCACGATGCTGGTTTCGCGAAAAAAGCAGCAACTGTGGAAAGGTATCATCTTTGCAGGTCAGGCAAGTCTCACGCCACTGGCGGGTAATTTCGCGCACCTGGGGGAAAAGCCAGGGTTTGGTTTTGCCTTCACCATCGGTTAGATACTGCTCGCAAACGAGCTTGGCCAGTTGAAAATCCACTTCCTGCAACCGGCGGTCTTTGTACCCATAGAGGTCATGCAATTCGGCTACCCCCATCACATCACTAAGTTCTGTTTCTGTAGCCATATCCTGGGTTGTCAGTGCATAATGAGATTCAGGCTTGAAATCTACCTGCAATTTTTCGGTTTCAAAATCATATCGGTAACCCGTGACCCGCGGGAAGGTGATCTCGCAGCGAATGCGTTCTTCCAATGCCTGAACGTGAGTAAGATTCTTTGGTGGTTTGGGGTTGGAGGAAGATCCCGATGTTGGGATGAATGAGAACGGCACACCATACACCTCAGCATATTCGGGATCAAACCCCTCAATCGTTATCTTCTCTCCGAGTATGTCCAAAACATGATCTGCTACGGCATAAGAACGCCGCCTTAATCCACGCCCGACCACCTGCTCACACAAAAGCTGGGTACCAAATGCGCGCACACCAAGAATGTGGGTCACGGTATTGGCGTCCCACCCTTCAGTAAGCATGGAGACAGACACCACACAACGTACATGCTCACCTAATTTTCCGGATTTACCGACGGTGTTCATCACCTCACGCAACAGGTCTTCATCGGTCAGGTCGTTTGCATCCCGGCCTTCGAAGCGTTGGCGATAATCGCTTTTGAACTCTTCGATTTGAACCGACATCAGCTTCTTATAGTCGTCGCTCATACCTTCGCCGCTCTCCAATTGTCCACTGTCGATCAGGATGGTATTGAGGCGAATGAGCGGCAGATTATGTTCGACATTGGAGAATAATCCCAACTTGCCTGGTACCCAGGTAGAGGTGCCATCGTCCAGCTGTTTTTCCCAACCGGAGATGTAATCGAATACTAATTTTGAAACGCTGGTGTTGTTACAGACCACAATAAATACCGGCGGAGTCATACCACGTTCGCGTGCATCGGTGTCGCCGTTCCAAGCCTGAAAGTATTTCTGGTAATTATCATACAAGCTTTGCAAAGCACCTTCGAGTGCTGGCGGGAGTTTAGGTTCACTACTTCCAGCCTGGATAACCCTTCCACGGCGGGGTAGTTGATCACGAATACGACTCCATATATCCCGGTAAATCGGCTGCTCACCAGTCATGGCATTATCAGAAACGGGTACACGCGGCACTTTGACAATGCCAGATTCAATCGCATCGATCAATGAGAAATCTGAGACCACCCAGGGGAAGAGCGTTCCCTCTTTGTAGCCTGACCCTTTCAAGAAAAAAGGTGTGGCTGAAAGATCGTAAAGAGCACGAATGCCGATCTTCTCAGCCACAGCTTCCAGGCCACTGATCCAAATGCGGGCTTCCTCGTTTCTTTTTTCGGCTTCTTTTTTTTCGTCTCCTTTTAATACTTCGTCTTCTTCAGCCTTTTCTTCTTCAGGTTTTCGGCGGTAGCAGTGGTGTGCTTCATCATTGATGATGATGATATTTCGTTTATTTCCAAATTCCCGGCATACTCTTCGTACCATCTGCCCAGGGTTTTCAGTAAAAACCCCGCCATTCTGATTAAGAATTCCTTTTGTTAAACGTCCGGCTTCGATCGTTTCACGCGGTTTGAATGCATGAAAATTGGTAATGACAAATTTACCCTTTCCGAGTTCACCCATAAGATCCGGCGGGACAAGATCGTGTAGGCGGTAATAATTTTGTGGGTCAGAGGGCATTAATACCCTTAATCTGTCACGTATGGTAATTCCCGGAGTGACGATCAGGAAAGTATCTGAAAAGTGTGCATCCTGTGGATTGGCTTGTTTATTGAGAATCTGCCAGGCAATTAGCATGGCCATAACGAGTGTTTTCCCACTACCTGTCGCCATTTTCATAGCCAAGCGGATTAATTTAGGATTGGCTTCTTTATTAGCTATCTTTATCGTATCAAGCAAATGCTGATCGCCATATTTTGTTGCTACCTCTGTCAGGTAAATGATCGTTTCCATCGCCTCTATCTGGCAGAAGAATAACCGGCGTTCGCGCCCATTCAGGGACCAATAATCCAATAATTTATGGGTGGTGGATGTTATACCCTGGTAACCGCCTTTTCGCCACAGTCCAACCCGTCCGCGTACTTCATTTATGAACTTATTTTCCTTTACCCGATCCATCGTCCATTCGGTTTCAAACTCTAACTGGTGTGATCCCTTTTTTTTAGCTTTGGGTATGGGGACAAAATAGGTACTAATGCGTCGATGAGACGTGATCTCATCAGTGATACCATCTTCAGTAAACTTGAAGCAGCGTTTTGGTTCTTCAAATGGAGAGTTGATAACCGGATTTTCAATAACTACTTGAGGCATATTCACCACCATGCGAGATTGTTGTTTAACCCGCTAAAATTAATTATACAAGAACATGCAATTATTCCCAAACAAATTTGTCATTCATTATTTCCAAATCTACCTCAGTACGTAGTCTCCTGTCCCATCATCCGCTGCTGTATCCATTTTTCGCTGCGGCCGTGTTTTTGCCAGGTTTCCCTGGTGCGGTTAAGAGACCGGGCAGGGTCCACCATTTCTTGCATGCGTTCATAGCCGACCTTCGCCAGCCAGAGGTTGGTCGGTTCAGCTTTGGGGCTGGGCACAGATTGGATCAATCGCAGCAAAATTTCCGGGTCAGTGACATCGGTCAATCGTAATTTTCCATCAACTGCTAACATTTTCAACTGGTGACAATTTGTCACCGACTGACTGCCTTGTAAATGTTATTGGTTATTCATCATAAAGCCTGCGGATATTAGTTCCTTCAAAAATTACCAGGTCTTTCTGCATTGATTCTCCCTCTTATTAATGATGATCGCGCCGGTGTTAAAAGTGCAATACTTTGTAATTGTTTTTCTGGTTTGTGCGGGTTTGGTGCAATATAAATTAACCTTTAACCGTCCTACAGTGGTTAATTTTGCAATCTCGGTCAGGCTCCTCAGCGATGTTGAGTTTAGATAGGTTTATAGGGGTGACATATCAAACTAGAAGGGAAGAATGGTTGGTGACGATCGATTCATTACTTGTGTACAATGTGTACATAGGGTATACTATGTACACATGGAGAGAAAATGAATAATTATACGGTCAATACCAGAGATGTGCGCAACCGGCTGCGTGAAGTGCTGGATAGTGTCTACCTGCAGGATAAGGATGTGGTCATCGAGCGTAATGGCAAAGCCATTGCCGCCATCATTCCAGTGGAAGACTACCTGGCGCTACAGGAGGAGTTGGAAGACTTGCGTGCCGGACGTGTTGCTGACCTTGCATATACCAGCTGGAAAAACCAGCCTCAAAATGCTGTTACCCTGCAAGATTTCGAAGCCAGTTTGAAAAGAGATGAGTGAAGTTCGCTGGCAGGTAAGGCTTCTCAAAGGACCGCAGAAAATCCTGCGCAAGCTGCCGGCAGATGCTCGCAACCGGCTGCTTGTGGTTTTACATCAGCTTGAGGTTAATGCCTATCCAGAAGGTTGTAAGAAACTCACCGGTTATGAGCATTTTTACCGCATCCGCGCGGGAGATTGGCGCATTATTTACAGCGTAGAATCGGGTGAATTGGTCATCCTCGTATTGGAAATTGGGGCTCGTGGTGGAGTCTATAAGAATTTAGAAAAGTAGAATTCCATTAAGCAATGGAATGATATTCATTAGGCACTTGTACATTGAGAATCGAGAATGGAAAACCGGGGTAAGAAGGTCAAAAGCCAGATGGGTGGAGAATGGGGATAAAGGAGGTAAAACAGGCGGGCACATAATTACACAGATGGACATTCATGTACAGGGTGGACAAAACATGCCCGTAAATGATGCAGGTATTGGGTGGACACACCGGTCCACCCCTACGATGTGAATGTGCAAATTGAACAGGTCGAATTAGATCACGCCGAGCTTTTTGCCGACTTTAGCGAAGGTATCCAGCACCTTATCGAGTTGTGCATCAGTGTGGGTGGCCATGTAGCTGGTGCGCAACAACTGGCGCCCGGGAGCCACAGCCGGTGAGATGACCGGGTTGACGAAGATGCCTTCGTCAAACAGGGTCTTCCACATCAGGAAGGTCATGTCGTTATCGCCGATGATGATGGGAACGACCGGGGTGACCGAGTTACCAATATCAAAGCCCAGAGACTTATAGCCTTTGCGCATCTTATCCGCGTTGGCAAGGACGCGCGCGGGGCGGTCTGGCTCTTCGTGCATGACATGCAGGGCAGCCAGGGCAGCGGCGGTATTGGCAGGCGGGATGCTGGCGCTGAAGATGACCGAGCGGGCAAAATGCTTGATGTATGAAATGACATCCGTGTCACCGGCGATGAAACCGCCCAGGGAGGCAAAAGATTTGCTGAAGGTGGACATGATGAGATCAACATCATTTGTGACACCGAAATGCGCCACCGTGCCGCGTCCGCCGCCCATCACGCCCATGCCGTGGGCATCATCCACCATCAGGCGGGCGCCATATTTTTTCATCAGTGGGATCATCTGTGGCAGCGGAGCCAGGTCGCCTTCCATGCTGAAGAGGCCGTCCACTACCACCAGCTTGCCGATATTCTCAGGGATGGATTGGAGGGTACGTTCGAGGTGGTCCATGTCGTTGTGGACATAGCGCTCGATCTTGCCATAGCCCAATCGGGCGCCATCCACGATGCTGGCATGGTCATCTTTATCGAGGATCACTACATCACCGCGGCCGACCAGGGCGCTGATGGTTCCCAGGTTGACCTGCATGCCAGTAGAAAAGATGAGCGTGGCTTCTTTACCGACCCACTCGGCCAGCTCGTGTTCCAACTGCTCGTGCAGTTCAAGCGTACCATTCAAGAAGCGGGAGCCGGTGCAGGAGGTGCCAAAGCGCTTGATGGCTTCTATGGCGGCTTCCTTGACTTTCGGGTGGGTGGTGAGACCCAGGTAGTTATTGGAACCGCACATGATGAGGCGGTGACCTTTGAACACTGCTTCGGTGCCCTCGTTCTCAGTCAGAGGGATGAAGTAGGGATAAATACCGGTTGCCTTGGCGTTCTTTACATCCAAAAAATCGTTGCACTTCTGAAAGATATCCATGATAAAACCTCCAATAATAAAATAATTACTGACGCCGTTTCATAATTCGGCGGATGGCATTTTTGACTTCCATATCCATGACCACATAAGTGAAGTCACCCAGAATGGAGGTGAGGGTGTAATAAAACCAGCTCTGGAAACCGGGCAGGATGGTGTAGCGACCTTTGCGCATGTCTTTAACGATGACGCTGGCCACTTTTTCGGCGGTGAGCACGCCAGCGTTATCAGCAAGTTCCTTGGTGATGGCAGGCTTCAAGTCCTTTTCAAATGCCAATTGGGGGGTGAGCGTATCGGGTGGGAATACGACCGATACCTGCACACCACGCGGTTTCAGCTCCGCGCGCAGCACATCAGAAAATCCGCGCACGGCATATTTGGAGGCACCGTACCCACTATAGCCGTAAGTGCCGATGAAACCAGCCATTGAAGAGATGTTGACGATCCAGCCGCTGCCGCGCTTGAGCATCCCGTTCACAAAGGCACGGGTCACATACACCGTGCCCAGGTAGTTGATATTCACCAGGTCGCGGAAGATCTCCGGCGCAAGGGTGGAGAACTTGCCGGGGTAGGTGATGCCGGCTGAGTTGATGAGAAAATCGGGGGTGCCATGTTCCTGCTCGTATTTTGCCAGGGCGGGCATGACCTTCTCCAGGTCGGAGACATCGCCGGCGACCAGGCGCAGTTGCTGGGCAGGGTTGACAAAATGGGAGCGGATCTCGTCCGCGGCTAGGTGAAGCTGATGATTGCGGCGGGCCATGATAGCAATATCCGCGCCCTGGCTGGCAAGCAGATTGGCCAGCGCCAGGCCGATGCCGCTGGAGCCACCGGTGATGAAAACGTGTTTAGCTGAGAAGTTTAATTTCATGGTTTATATAGTATACGATAAGAAAGGATTGATAAAGATAGCCTATTATAGTTTATAAATTTTTATTGATAGAAATTAGTCACTCATAAACAACGAACCTCCCTATCAAAGGAAGGTTCGTTGATCGAATCTACTTTTCTGGCGCGCCGGCCAGTATCCAGGCTTTCAAGGCATCCAGCTCTTCAAGCGAGAGCTGCCCGGGGTGGCCGCCGGCTTCCATGATCTGGATAACCAGGCTGGCAGCCGGGTCACCAATGGTAAAGGCTTGCCCTTTAGCCACCATTCACCGCGTCCGCGTAAGTGGCCAGGGATAAATCGCCAGAAGCGCCGTGACACATTCCGCATTTCTGCTGCATCAAAACGCCGATTCCTCCATCCCAGGTGGTGAGGTCAAGGTCGGTTTCCTGAGGTTTATTGGGGTTCATATTCAGGGTTACAACAGTGGGCGTGGCAGTGGGTATGGGTGTCGGGATGCTGGTGGCGAGGACCTGAACCTGTTCAGCCGGTGGCAAGGTGGAGATGGCAGTAGTCTCAACCGTGACGAAGAAATAGATGCCGACCAGGGAAGCGAGGGAGAACACTGCAGCTATTGGAAAGAAAATAGAGCGGCGTTTCTTGATGACTTCAGGTGGAAAGGAGAATTTTCCGACCCCGGCTTTGATTTTTTCCAGCTCCAGGGCGTGATCTTCTTCCATCTCGTGGTGTTCTAGTTTGCCGTTGAATATGGATTTATTGAAGCGCTTGGAGTGAACATGGTAGAAGTGCCAGACGAGGATAGCCAGCACTGCCAGCACGGATTCACCGCCGTGGGCAGCTTTGGCTGCCGGGATGAAGACACCGGGCAGGAGATGGGCAGTCACGATCGGGTTCCAAAGCATGAAACCTGTGATGGCCATCACTGCGCCGCCCCACATCAATGCCCAGTATTCAGCTTTCTCATCGAATGTGTAACGGCCTTGTTTTGGGCGGGATTTTTTCAGCCCGAAATTGTAACCAAAAGCCTGGATGCCATCTTTTACATCTTTAATGCCGGGAAGCATGGTCATTTCTGCGCATTCCACATAGGATTTGTAACCGATCAACACGAAATGGTAGATGATCTCGAACAGGAAGATGGTGGCGGACACGCGGTGAATGATGCGCATCGCACTGATACCGCCAAATACCTGGATCAGCCATAGGGAAATATCCACGTTGATATATTTCTGCACCAGGCCAGTAATGGCGAGGGTGGTAAAAGAAAGGAACAGCAAGAGATGCTCAATACGTTGAGCTACCGGAAAGCGTTCGTAGGAAGAGGGTTTGTCGCTCATGATTCCTTCACTCCTTTGCGCTTATCGATCAAGCGGCGGATATAGTCGGAAATTACATATAAAGCCATGACACCAATCACCAGCGGGATCATGATCTTATAAAAGAGATTTACGTAGAATACAAGCGGAGCTTTAGTGGGGCTGGCAGTGTAATGGCTCATCCATGAGGCGGGGAAGTTTTCACTGGCATCCGGGTGACACTTCTGGCAGGTCTTCAGCAAATTGCTCTTGATGTGCAGGCCGTTGGCAGGGGCATCTGAACGGGTCATATTATGGACACCATGGCAATCGATACACACCGGGGTGTTGGTTTGCTGATCGGGGGCTGTTTTTTCAAAGATGGTCACTGTTGTGCCATGGAAGTCTGCGATATAGGTGCTGTTGACTTTGGAGGAAAGACCATACTTATCCATTAGTGCTTTATCAGCGTGGCATTTAGAACAAATACCAGGTGAGCGGAGACGGAAGGCATTATCGATGGCGGAAACATTGTGCACGCTGTGGCAATCTATGCAGGTGGGGGTGTCGATGTTGCCTTCCAGCAGCAGGCTGGATCCGTGCACAGAGCCTTTGTATTGCCCATAGATCTCGTTGTGGCATTTGGAACAGGTGAGGGGAATATTCACCCGTGCCTCTCCCAGGGTGTTGCCATTCTTATCCACCAGCAGGGTCTGGGTATGCGGATTGTGACAATCGGTGCAGGCCGGGGCGAGCACATTACCGGCTTCATGAGCCTGCATGTGGATGCTGTCTTTCACAGCAGCATACTGTTCTGCGTGACATTGCTGGCAGGCCTGGGTGGCTTCAAAACTGAATTCTTTATGAGTATCGATGGTCAACTCAGGATGGGGATAGCCAGTAATGGATATATGGCAAGTGGTGCAGGGTAAACCCTGATTACCGTGCACTGTCTGTTGATATAACCCGCCATCAATACTGATCGATAGTTTTTCACCATCGGGGAGAGTTGTGATCAACCCGGGTTTACCATGACATCCCAGGCAGGCAGAATCTGATAGCTCAGCCGCTGATAATTGGAGATTGTCTGGCGCTTGCGCAAGAGCTGGTCCTGCCACGGCAGTACTATTGGGTAGGAATGCCGTGCCGATCAACACGAGGGCAATAAAAACCCCTGCGATGATCCAGGGTAAGTGGAATGGGTTTGGATGTTTTCCCTTCATAATTCGATTCTCCATGCTTCAAGATGGAATTATTAAAACTGGATTAATTATAACGAGTTTTACAGATTAATCCTCATAAGAATACAAATCCAGGCAAATTATGACAATAATATGATTTTCATCGGGGGAACATAAAAAGCGGTGGTTTTTCAGGCCACCGCTTTGTACAGCAGAAAGGCATAAAATTACGGACGGGTCATCCCGGTAACATCACCACCCAGGTCTTCAATGGCATCATACAGAGCTTGCATAACGTAAACGCCATTATGGATTCCAACACCCGGATCCTTGTAGGAGAAGTGCAGGTTGAAAGCAGCTTCCACCAAGCGGGGCGAGAAGACATAACGTACCTTGGCGCCTTTGTCATCTTTATCAGCAGCGCCATCTCCGTCTGCATCCGCATAGAAGTATGGGCGGGAGTCGGTATCGTACATAATACCCACACCCAGGGAGTCGGTGGCATAGGCTTGAATAGCAGCATACAGCTTCTCCTGGAAGCCAGCAACTTCGCCCATCAGACCTTCGGTGGTATTGCCATCGCCATCATAATCGACGGCATCACCTGGTGCACGCAGGTCTTCCAATACATCGGTGCCATGGCAGCCTTTGCAGGTTTCGATCTTGACTTTCAGAGTATGAACATTGTGGCAGTTGGCACAGGTGGTAAAACCATCCACATGCGTGAACTTGCCAGCATATTCCTTGTCAGGATACTGGAACATTCCGCCAGCATCGGCGCCGAACAAGGTTGCACCGGCGCTAAAGTAGTGAACATTCTGGAAGCTGATAGTTTTATCTGCGGTATCTGCTTCTTTACCAGCGACAGACAGGGATACAGTCTTGCCGGATTGGCGGCCCTGGTGGCAGGAGAGGCAGATGTTGTTGGGATCAGCGATATTCTTGCCATCAGCATCCTTGGCGAAACTAACGCTCTTGCCACTTGGGAAAGGTACATTTGCGGTTTCCCGAATGTTAGGCCAGTTGGCAGGATCGTGGCAGGTGTAGCAAGTAAAGCTGTTGGAGATGGGTTGAGCACCGATACCACTTTGCAGAACTGAACCCGTGGGGGAGATGGACACTGTACCACCGTTCTTCAGGAATTCCGGCAGTCCAGTTGCGCTGTGGCACTTGGCACAGTTGAATGGAACTTCGCCATCAGCATCCCAATCGCGGAAGGGAAGGCTGGCGCCATCAAAGTGACCGGCATCAGCGCGGGTAAGGGTGCTTACATCACCGCCCAAATCAGCGATTGAATCGATGAGCAGCTGGACAATGTACTTGTTGCCATGTGCAAAAGCGCCGGGATCTTTAACAGATACCTGGTAGTTATAGGCAGCTTTCAACAGTCGGGCAGTCCAAGTTGAAAATGCTACATTAGCGCCGTCTTTCTGGTCAATAACGCCATCACCATCGACATCTGCAAACCAGTAAGGATAGGCGGCGGCATCGTACACAATAGCCGCACCAGCTTTATCCTTGGCATAGGCCTGCATCTGGGCGTAAAGGTTAACCTGGAGACCTTCGATCTCAAAGGCCATGCCTTCTGCTACATCGCCATCGCCATCATAATCGCCACTTGAGCTGACCATGCGGATATTCTTCAGGTCTTCCGTTTTGGCAACGCCTTCGTGGCATACGGAGCACTTATCCACTTTGACTTCAAGAGAGTGACTGTCATGGCAGTCGATACAGGTAGTATAACCATCGATATGGCCAAATTTCCAATCGTAGGTTTTACCTTCGTATTCATATCCGCCATGAACCTGACTGCCATATAATGTTGCTGCTGCAGCAAAGTAGTGAATATTACGGAAGCCGAACCGGACATCTTTACCGGCATCATCTTTGATTGGTGCGACAACAGCATCAATATCTTCGATAGCAAATTTCTCGATCTGAGCGTCAACACTTACTTTGGACTCGCGACCCTGGTGGCAGGACATGCATAATGCTTCGCGGCCCAGGTCTTCGATAACAACACCGGATGGGAAGCTTACGGCGGTCATTTCCAGCGAAGTCTCATTGTGGCAAGCAGTGCAATTGATTCCCTGGGCATTCGCAGCAGGTACTGCTGTTTCAACAGTGCCTTTAGCCTGGAATTCGATGAATCCATCTGCACTGTGGCATTTAGCGCAAGTAACCGGCACTTTAGCAGGGTCGCTCGCGTCCCAATGACGGAAGACTTCACTTTCCACAGCGTTGTGGCCGGATGCAGCCCACATCTCGGCGAATGGTACTTCTGGGGAGGCAGGAGCTTCTGCTACAGGTACCTCCACTACGGGCACCTCAGCAACGGGTGCTTCTGCGGTTGGCGCAACTGCGGGTGTGCAGGCGGCAACAACCATGGCTAAGCCCAGTATCAATCCTACTATTAATAATGTTCTCTTCATTGACATTTACATTCTCCTAAATAAGATTATTAATAAAGTTGCTGGGAGAAACCGTATTCTCTAGGTGACCACCTCCTTCAGTGTGAAATATAAAACGAAATTACTAGACTGATAAATTATAGCCAGTTACAAAGATTAATACAACATTAAAACCCCTATTTGTGGAAGATAGTTACTTTTTTAATATGCTAAGAGGAAGAATCACAAAGATGGATACCAGCCAAAAATGAATGCGATAATAATGGTAAAATAAGGCGGAAATAATATCGTTTTCACCTTATTTTAATGCTGGTGTGACAAGATGAAGTCTGAGCAATAGTTTATGCAAATATTCTGGATTTAATATATAGGAGTGTGGAATGCAGCGAAAATTCATCATTGGCGGGATTCTCATCCTGGCAGCCATTGTTTACCTGATTATTTCATCATCCCAGGCCAATGCGCAATATTTTTTGACGGTGGAAGAATTGGAAGCAAAAAAGCAGGAGATGTCCGGGCGTGAGTTACGAATTTCTGGCGCAGTGATTGGTGATTCGATCCAGTTTGATCCTAAAACCCTGGCTCTGTCTTTTGATATCGTCCATATCCCTGGTGACAACACGGAAATTGAAAAACTGGGCGGACTGGCGGAAGTTCTGCACCAAGCGGTAGTGGATACTTCCCGTCCACGACTGCAGGTTGTTTATAATGGTCCCAGGCCAGACTTGCTTAAAAATGAAGCTCAAGCCATCATCACCGGGACACTCGATGAAGCCGGGGTTTTCCATGCAGAAGAACTGTTGCTAAAATGCCCAACCCGTTATGATGAAGCCGTACCCGCACAGGTGGAGAATTGATCCTTGCCTGCGTCAAGATACTTACTCTGGAATAGCAGCCGTGAAAACGACTGCTATCCTTTTGATTAAAGAAACAGAACACTGGAGTTCTTATGACTGTTGAGTTAGGTTTTGGAGTGCTCGTCCTCACGCTGATTGTAACGCTGTATGGAGTAGTGGCTGCCATTATTGGAGTCAGCCGTAAAGACCAACGCTGGATTGATTCTGCCAGGTATGCTTCGCTGCTCATTTTTCCATTGCTCACCCTGGTGGTTATCGCCATACTCTACCTGATCGTCACCGGGCATTACGAGGTGGCATATGTTTATTCCGTTTCCAGCAATGCCACGCCACTCTACTTGAAGCTAACTGCATTGTGGGGCGGTCAGGCAGGTTCGTTGATCTTCTGGAGCTGGTTGATGTCTGCCTTCACCTCTGCGGTGATGCTGCGCAAATGGAATCGGGACCGTGAATTTTTACCGTGGGTGATCGTGGTGACCTTAGTTACCCTGGTGTTCTTCCTTGTCATGTCCATTTTTTTTGAAAACCCCTTCAACCGCTTCTGGGCTACCCCCATGGGTGATCGGATTGAAGCGATGTTCCCCCCGGCTGGATCAGACCTGTTATTACCAGCTGACGGGCGTGGTCTCAACCCGCTGCTGAGACATCCGGGTATGATCATTCACCCACCCATGCTTTACCTGGGTTTTGTCTCATTTGTTATTCCATTTGCGTTTGCCATTGCAGCGCTCATCACCGGAAGAACCGATGACCGTTGGATCCGCATCACCCGCCGCTGGACGCTGGTAGCCTGGTTGTTTCTGACGATCGGTCTAGTGCTGGGGATGCGCTGGGCGTATGATGTATTGGGGTGGGGGGGGTACTGGGGTTGGGATCCGGTGGAGATTGCTGCCTTAATGCCCTGGCTGACCGGTACCGCGCTGCTACATTCGGTGATGATACAGGAAAAGCGCGGTATGTTCAAGCAGTGGAATATGCTGCTGGTCATCCTGACTTACGACCTGGTGATCTACGGCACCTTTCTGACCCGTTCAGGGGTGCTCTCATCGGTACATGCCTTCGCGCAGAGCGCGATTGGTCCGCTATTCTTTGCATTTATCTCGCTGACTTTGATCGTCTCTATCTGGCTTTTACTGCTGCGCTGGAAGAGTCTGCGTTCCGAAGGGCAACTACAGTCACTGCTCTCGCGTGAAACGCTGTTTCTGGTGAACAACCTGCTCTTCCTGGGGCTTTTTATAGAATGTTTCTGGGGAGTGAATTTCCCGCTGCTTTCGGAACTGGTGACCGGGCAAAAGGTAACTTTTGGCCCAGCCTGGTACATCCGTGCCACAGGGCCGTTGTGGGGCGGGCTGTTGCTTCTGATGGGAATTGCCCCGCTATCTGCCTGGCAAATTTCCACATATAAAACATTGGGCAAAGCATTCTGGAAACCCTTTATTTTCTCACTCCTGGCAGTCGCGGCTGCTCTGGCACTCAAGGTGCGGGAGGCTGGGGCGCTCATTGGTTTCTGGTTGGTGGCGCTGGCATTCGCGGTTACATTGTATGAGTACTGGCGCGGAATCCGCGCGCGCCACAACAGCACAGGCGAGAACTGGCTGAAATCCATCTGGCACCTGACTGGAAAAAACCGCCGGCGCTATGGTGGTTACATCATCCATCTCGGGGTCATCCTGATGGCGATTGGCGTCATCGGTATCGAAGCCTTCCAGACGCAAACTCAGGGGGCATTGACTCCCGGTCAGAGCCTGGAATTGGGAGACTATTCAGTGAAATATCAGTCACTGGCAGAATGGGACACCAGGGACGGCAAGAATATTACCCGCGCAGTGATGGAAGTAAGCAAGAATGGCAGAGTGCTTCAGGAAGTTTATCCAAGGCGGGATTATTATTATGATTCACAGCAACCCATGACTATTCCAGGTTTGCGCAGCACGATGGTGGACGATATCTATGTTATCCTTGTGGACTGGGAGCCAATTTCTTCCAGACAGGCGACATTTAAGGTCTTTCACAATCCGCTGGTGAACTGGTTATGGGTGGGAACCATTGTTTTGATACTTGGTTCTATCATCGCTGTTTGGCCATCCACCGAGAGAGAACCTGCGAAATAGGAGCTGAATAATGGCAAAGAAAGCGTTTGTATTCGTTTTGCTGGCTGTGACCTTTTTCGCCAATCTACAGACAGCGGCAGTTTTTGCGCAGGAAAAGACACCTGTAACTGATGATGACGTGAACGAGGTAGCGCGGCAGTTGTATTGCCCGGTATGCGAGAATATTTCGCTGGATGTCTGTCCGACCCAGGCTTGCGAACAATGGCGCAGTCTGATCCGTGAAAAGCTGGAGGCGGGCTGGACGACAGAGCAGATTAATAGCTATTTCGCGACGCAATATGGTGACCGTGTTCTGGCAGAACCGCCCAAAAAAGGAATTAACTGGCTGGTTTATATTTTACCGCCGGCGATGATCATCGCGGGGGCTGTACTTCTCGCCCGGACCATTACAAGGCTGCGAGCACCGAAGAAAAATATTGCATCAGTTTCACGAACTGCCGACACCTCAGGAGATAAATACCTCACCCGGGTGGAAGAAGAATTGAAGAAACGGAAAGGATAGTAGATGACGCAACCTTCCCCGATTGAGCCACTTGAAATAGAGAGTAAATCCAGCGCGCCAACTGCTGTTTTTGTCTTTGTTGGTGTCATTCTGCTGGCTTTTCTGGGTTTTCTGTATATGGGACTGCAGCGCAGTCAGCAAGGACCGGTAAAGGTCGGCGACCCCATGCCCCCCATCGTGTTGACCACTTTTGATGGCGACCCAATTGACACATCAGCAGAAAAAGGGAAAGTCGTCCTGGTCAATTTTTGGGCTTCATGGTGCAAACCATGTGAAAGTGAAGCTGCTGCCTTGCAGGAAGCCTGGGAATACTATCAACCGGGGGGGCAGGTGCTGTTTATTGGCGTGGACTATGTAGATACCGAGCCGGAAGCTTTGGAATCGCTAGAGAAGTACAGCATAACATACCCCAATGGACCGGATCTGGGGACAAAGATCTCACAGATGTTCCGCATCACTGGAGTCCCGGAAACCTTTATCATTGACCGGGATGGTAACCTGGCTTACATCCAGATCGGTCCGTTCGGCTCCACCGATCAAATCAAATCCCTGATCGACCCCTTACTGCAATAGTTTCTAAATTCTACATGAAAGGCAATAAGCATTATGGATATCACATCAGTCTTGTTGATCCTCACGGTGGCTTTGCTCGCCACGGCTTTCATTTTCCGGCCTTTCATCAGTAGAAAAAATTGGAAAACCAGCAAAAATGAGAACCCGGAGCATGTGAACAAAGATCATGATTATTCGTCATTATTGGCTGAAAAAGAACGCATCCTTTCAGCTATCGAGGAGTTGGATTTCGACAATAAGTTAAACAAAGTACCTGAAGACCTATACCCTATCCAACGTGCTGAGTTCATGAATCGTGCTGCTGAAGTATTGAAAGCGCTGGATGAGATGGGTGTGGGTCGGGATGAAACTGTAGGAATGACAGCCAGCAAATACAGTCCTGACAATGGTGAGTATGACGAAGTGGAAGCTTTGATTGCCAAGCGACGTGGTGAAGTCAAGGTGAAAGGGAAAAGCTTTTGCCCGCATTGCGGTCAGCCAGCTCAGGCTTCTGACCGGTTCTGTCCAAAATGCGGCAAACTTGTTCGATCATCAGCCTGAAACAGGGATCTATAAGGAAAGTATGAAGAAACTCACATCTATCATTTTCATTACCTTGTTGGTTTTACTGACAGGCTGCAATACCTCTCTGGCTGGGGATATCAAACCCCCCGCTGATTACACGCCCCCAGCAGTGCTGCCCCCAGCAGCGACCGCAGTCGTTTATCCCCTCGTTCCGCCCGACCCTGTGGCTGGTGAGACAGTGTATGCTGAGTACTGCGCTTCCTGTCATGGTGAAAAGGGCAACGGAGTCGGGCAGAAGGCAGGCAATTCCGCTAGCTCTCCAGCGGCGCTTGCCCATCCCGAGACTTTGCGCAATGCCATCCCGCAGGACTGGTTTGCGGTGATCAAGGATGGCAGCGGATCCATGCCAGGTTTTGCTACCAAACTGGATGACCGGGCTAACTGGAATGTGGTAGCTTATTTGCTTTCGATGGAAAATACGCTGGAACAGATGAGCATTGGCGCAGAAATCTTCTATGCAGTTTGCAGCCAGTGCCACGGAGTGGGAGGCAATGGGAATGGTAAGCGGGCAACAACGCTGGCTGTGACACCGGCAGATTTTACCGACCTGAGCTTGATGTCAGCCATCTCCAACCAGGGTATGGAGGATATCCTTTCCGGTGGTATCGGAGAAGCAATGCCAGCTTTTGGAAATATGTTATCGGAAGATGAAAGGTGGGCTGCGATCGGCTATATCCGTTCGCTTTCGTTTGCTCCGGTCGCAATGGCGAATGATTCCACAGTTGTGGATGACACACCAGACCCTGATGCACCTATTAATGTCGAGGTCACACCGATCTTGGAAACTACCCCCGTGGTTAAGCTTGTGACCATTACCGGCAGGATTATTAATGACTCCAGCAACACAGGCTCAAGTGGTTTGAAAGTGACCTTGCTGATTTTTGATAATATGCAGCAATCCTCATCTCTTGATACCATCGCAGATAAGAATGGTGAATTCAGGTTTGAAGGTGTTGAAATGCCGACTGGCCGCATTTTCATTGCATCGGTGGATTATGGCGGACAATCCTTCTCTTCTCAACCTTCGATGCATCCTGGTGTGGTGGTGGATGAGACTCAGACTGAACTGGACCTGCCTGTGCACATTTATGACGCCACGACCGATGTCAGTGTGGTCTCTGCTGACCGGCTGCACATCTTCATGGATTTCCGATCACCAGGTATTGTGCAGGTGGTCGCGTTATACCTGATCTCCAACCATTCCGACCAGGTAGTGACTGCATCAACTCCTGGCGAAGGTGTATTGGAATTCAAATTGCCAGAAGGAGCAGCCAACTTGCAGTTTCAGGATAGTGAGTTAGGAGGGCGGTATATTGCGACTGAGCAAGGGTTTGCAGATACCGCTCCGGTGATGCCAGGTGAGGCATCGCACCAGGTACTGTTTATGTTCGACCTGCCTTATACTTCACGACTGAAATTAAGCATGCCAGTCTCAATTAACATCGAATCCATTAACGTAATGATCCCGGTGGGTAATATCAAACTAAAAAGCAGTCAACTGGAGGATGCAGGCATGCGGGAAAACCAGGGAATGAGCTTTAATCTGTTCACTGGCGGGGCAGTAGCTGCTGGCGGAAGCCTGGAAATAACCGTAACAGGGAAATCTGGTACTCAGAACACAACAGATTCACAGGGTAAGGTGAATCCGATCCTGCTCGGTCCGGGAATATTCCTCCTCGCGGCATGTGGTGTGGGACTGTATTTCTATCAACAGGGGAAAAAACCTGTCGCAGAAGGTGAGATGGCAGATACAAACCTGAAAGATAAAGAGTCCGTGATGGACGCCATCATTGCCCTTGATCTCCTACATAATGAGGGTAAGATAATGAATGGCGTGTACCAAATCAGGCGTGAAGAATTAAAGAATAAACTTAAGGGCATGATGTGATCCAGGTTCAGGGGCTGATCAAACGTTTCGGACCCAAGACTATCCTTAACAAGCTTTCACTTGAGGTCAAGGATGGCGAGTTCGTCGCGTTGATTGGTCCAAACGGGGCAGGGAAGACCACCCTGCTGCGCATTCTCTGTTCCCTTTCCAAACCTTCCCTTGGAGTGGTGAGCGTGGCGGGTTTCAAATTACCGGGACAGGCTGCCAGTGTTCGACAACGATTGGGGGTGGTCTCTCATATGCCGCTTTTATATGGCGACCTGACAGCTGCAGAAAACCTGGTTTTTTACGGGCGATTGTATTGTGTGCCGAATCTGGCAAGCAGGGTGGAGCAGGTGTTGGAACTGGTGGGCTTATCAAACCGCTGTGGAGACCTGGTGCGCACCTTCTCGCGCGGGATGCAACAACGGCTGGCGATTGGCCGGGCAGTTTTACATGACCCGGAAGTGCTGCTGTTGGATGAGCCGCATACCGGCCTGGATCAAGATGCCTGCGACATGCTGGACAGGGTGTTGCGGGATGTCGCTGTTCAGGGGCGGACAGTGCTCATGACTTCGCATGATTTTTTGCGGGTGCAAAATCTGGCTACCCGTTTTGATGTGCTGACTAAGGGCAGGATCGTAGCTTCCACGGAAAGTGCTGATCTCTCTCAAGACGGACTGCAGGCTTTTTACCGCCAAGCGCTGGAGCAGGTATGAAACAGAATACCTGTCCATCGTTCATTAAAGCAACGCTGGCTGTGGTCTGGAAAGACCTGACAGCTGAACTGCGCAGCCGGGAAATATTTTCAGCCATGTTCATCTTTGCCCTGCTGGTGGTGGTAATCTTTAATTTCGCGCTGGAATTGGAAGCTGGTACACGAGCATCCATCACTTCCGGGGTGTTGTGGGTCACATTCACCTTTGCCGGCACTATTGGCTTGAACCGGTCCATGGCGCAGGAGAAAGACCGTGGATGTATGGATGGGTTGTTGATGGCACCGGTTGATCGGAGTGCCATTTACCTGGGCAAGATGCTCGGCAACCTGCTTTTCATGATCGCGGTTGAAATTGTCATCATTCCGCTGTTCAGCGTTTTGTACAATGTCAATCTGATCAATGGCGGATTGCTATTGGTCGTACTTCTAGGTTCGATTGGATATTCCGCAGTGGGTACATTGCTGGCCAGCATGTCTGTGCAAACCCGCACACGGGACATGCTGCTACCGATCCTGCTCTTCCCGGTGGTCATTCCGTTGATCGTGGCAGCGGTGAAAGCTTCATCAGGTTATATTTCAGCGATGCAGATGGAAGAGATTACACCCTGGTTGAACCTGTTGATCGTATATGATGTCATCTTCCTGTCTGTTGCGTGGATGGTATTTGACTACGTGGTGGAAGAGTAATTGGTAAAGAGAATCGAGATTCGAGAAACGAGATGAGAGAATAACCCATGAAAAAACTGGATAGTAAATTAACCATGTTCGATATTGTCACCGGCTTGCTTATGGCTGCTGCCGCTGGAATGGTGTTCTTCTATGCTCCGATTGAAATCGTTATGGGCTATGTGCAAAAAGTTTTTTACTTCCATGTGGCCAGCGCCTGGGTGGGCATGTTGAGTTTTATTGTGGCAGCCGTGGCGGGAGTCATCTACCTTAAGAAAAGGAGCGGCATCTGGGATATTGTCAGCTACGCAGCAGTCGAGATCGGCATTTTGTTCGCACTGATCACCATCATCACCGGCTCCATCTGGGCGCGGCCGATCTGGAATACGTGGTGGACCTGGGATCCGCGTCTGACAACGACCACGATCATGGCACTGGTGTATGTGGCTTACTTGATGCTGAGACAGGGTATTGACGACCCGGAGAAACGGGCACGCTTTGGTGCAGTATATGTGATCATTGGCGCATTATCGGTACCGCTCACCTTCCTGTCTATTCGCATATTCCGAACGATCCACCCGGTAGTCATTGCAGCTCCAACCGCCACCTCGGCAGCGTTCGAGATGGCGCCCAAGATGCTGCAAACTTTTCTGTTCAGCTTGTTTGTATTCTCGGTGTTTTTCGTAGATCTCTTATGGCACCGAATCAAGTTGGGGAAGCTGGAAGCTGAAGTGGAACACCTGAAGATGGATGCAGGCGAGTAAGGAGAAGAAAAATGGCACAGACATTCAGTTATTTTGTGGCAGGGTATGTGGTGATCTTCACCGGCCTGGCTGGATACATCATCAGCCTGGCTTTGCGCTGGAAAAAGATGAAACAAGAAAAAGTGATGTTGGAAAAACAACCTTAGATTTGGGTGTCCAATCAATTGACTGGAGGGATAAACGAAAAGGACAAACTGGCTCTCAATGGGGTCGTTCATTAAGTTGACAACAGTTGCCAGCAGTTTCAGCCATGCGTAATCAGTGGAGATGGGAATTCATGGTGAGTGTAGATTCTGGTCATGATCGGACTAATTATTTCGTATGTTTACGAGAGTATGTTAACCAATGATTTGTATAGGAGATGGAAATGGATTCAGGGGATAATTCCTTAGGTTTATTTATCAATGCGCTAGCCTTTTCAGCCAGGCAGCATAATGGACAGCATAGAAAGGATAGTGGGGAAAGTCCGTATATCAATCACCCCATTGAAGTGACACGTATCCTGTGGCAGGAAGGCGATATCCGGGATATGCCGGTCTTGCTTGCTGCGCTGTTGCACGACACACTCGAAGACACCGTGACACAGAAGACTGAAGAAGACTCAGCATTGCAACAAGAAATCGCATTGAATTTTGGAAAAGAGGTACTGAGTCTGGTCCTTGAAGTGACAGATGATAAGAGCCTTGATAAAGCGGTTCGCAAGCAGTTGCAGGTGGAACATGCTCCGCATCTCTCAATGAATGCGAAGCTGATCAAACTGGCAGATAAGATTAGCAATGTTCGGGATGTGATTGGTAACCCACCCAGAGACTGGGGGGGTGAACGCAGACTGAATTATCTTTATTGGTCGAAAGCGGTGGTGGATGGAATACGGGGAGTCAATGCAAAACTCGAAGCAACTTTTGATGCGGCTTATATGCTGGGAATAACCACTCTACAAGTTAAATAATTCCTGAGAAAATAATGGATGAATGTATTATGTTTGATTTGCGGAAACAGCATTTGAATATATAATCAATTTATAGATTCAAAATTAACATTCAGGAGGAAGAAATGGCTTCAATTGTGGATGTCGAAGGAATTGGAAAAACCTATGCTGAAAAATTACAGGCAGTAGGCGTTAAAACCACCGACGCATTGCTGGAGCAGGGAGGCTCCCCCAAAGGACGCAAAGCCCTGGCGGAAAAAGCCGGGATCGCCGAGAAGTTGATCCTGGAATGGGTAAACCATGTGGATCTGTACCGCATCAAGGGTGTGGGCAGCGAATACTCCGACCTGTTGGAAGAAGCAGGCGTGGATACCGTGGTTGAACTCGCCACCCGTAAACCAGAGAATCTGGTTAAAGCAATGGAAGAAAGCAATAAGAAAAAAAAGCTGGTGCGCAAGATGCCCACACTGGATATGGTGACAGACTGGGTGGAGCAAGCTAAAAAACTTCCATGCCTCATATCTTATTAAAATCGGAAAATAGTTAAACAAGGGGCGGAAGCCCCTTGTTTCGGATTAAGGAGAATATGGAAGAAACTGAGATTCCCGTCAAAGGGGCTTATCCATTAGCGGCCAGCATACAATACCAGGCAGATTCGGTGGTTAGCAGGACCCTGGTCAACAAGCCGGCTGGCACTGTGACTCTGTTTGCCTTCGGAAAAGAGCAGGGGTTGAGCGAACATACAGCACCCTTTGATGCCCAGGTACTGGTGTTGGATGGGAGGGCAGAAGTCAGCATATCAGGCAATTGGTTCTCAGTGGCAGCCGGGGAAACGATTCTGCTGCCGGCAGGGTTGCCGCATGCTGTGAAGGCAGTGGAAGCATTTAAAATGCTGCTGATCATGATCAAAGCATGATAGATTGACTATCCAAGTTAATCCGGACAAATCCATTACTTAGTGTTACTTTATAGGTGATTAGAATATATGGAATCGATTATTGTCAAAAATATAAAAGAAGAAAAGTATTACCGTTATGCACTCTGACTGAGCATTTTTACTATCCTGGCCAACCTTATTGAGGGAGGATTTTCCACCTTTCTTGGTTATTCAGATGGAACGATAGCGCTTTTTGGTTTTGGCATAGACAGCTTTATCGAAGTAATCTCAGCCATTGGCATCCTGGTCATGGTAATCAGGTTGAAAGCTGGTCGGTCTCACAAGCGCAATCAATTGGAAATTATTGCACTTAGGGTGACTTCCATCAGTTTCTTTTTGCTGGTAGTTGGATTAATTGCGACAACAGTATTAAATATCATTAATCATCAACAACCAGAATCCACCAGGTGGGGAATCGTTATATCCATTATTTCAATAACGGTGATGTTCTTCCTGGTGCAGGCTAAAATGAAAGTGGGGAGGTTCCTGAACTCAGATGCCATTGTTGCAGACGCAAAATGCACCCAGGTATGCATATATATGTCAGTTGTTCTGCTAGCATCCAGTTTGCTTTACAGCCTGACCGGGATCGGTTTGATGGATACCCTCGGCGCGCTTGGCATCGCTTACTATTCATTTACCGAAGGCAAGGAAGCGTGGGAGAAAGCCGCCGGTAAGGAAGATTGCGATTGCGAAGCTGATTAATCGCCAATGATTTTTACCAGGATGCGTTTTCTCCTCATTCCATCAAACTCGCCATAAAAAATCTGTTCCCATGTGCCAAAGTCAAGTCTGCCATTGGTGACGGCCACCACCACCTCCCGTCCCATTACCTGGCGTTTTATGTGGGCATCTGCATTATCTTCACCGGTGCGATTATGCCAGTAGTTATTGATCGGTTCATGGGGGGCCAGTTTTTCTAGCCAGAGGTCATAGTCATGATGCAGGCCGGATTCATCATCATTGATGAACACTGAAGCGGTGATGTGCATGGAGTTCACCAGAACCAGGCCTTCACGGATGCCGCTCTCACGCAGGCAGGATTCCACCTGTGGGGTGATGTTGATAAATTCGCGGCGGGAGGGGGTGTTAACGGTCAATTCTTTGCGATAGGATTTCATCTCATCAGCTCCTGGCGAAGCGGCGTGAATGAAGGTTTGAAAAATAAGGTAATTAATCCCGGCGGCGGCCAAGCAGAATGAAGGCGTAATACAGGACAGTTGAAATGGCCTGTATGGCAGCGGCCACATAAGTCCAGGCAGCGGCATCCAAGACGGAACTGACACCGGATACTTCACTGTTATAGATCACGCCAGAGGTGGAAAGCCATTCTTTGGCCCGGCGGGAGGCATCCAGTTCCACCGGCAGGGTGATGACTGCGAAAACAGCGGTGAGGCCGAACAGGAATAACCCAATCCATGCGACCGAATCTCCAGCAGTACCCAACAACATGCCAATGGCAAAGATGATGGGTCCCAGCCAGCTGCCAATCTGTACGGTGGGTACCAGGGTGGAACGAAGTTTGAGCGGCGCATAGTTTTCACCATGCTGAATGGCGTGCCCGGCTTCATGGGCGGCAATACCTGCAGCAGCCACACTGTTGCCATTGTGAACATCCCGGCTCAAGCGCAAGGTGCGGGAGCGCGGATCGTAATGGTCACTCAGCGTACCGTTCGTGGTTTCCACTTTAACAGATTGCAGCCCATTTTGGTCTAGCATATATCGAGCCACCTGGGCACCGCTGAAATTCGCGTAGGTCCGAACCTGCGAATATTTTTTAAATGCGCTTTGTACTTTCATTTGCGCCCAAAAACCAAGTAATAAAGCAGGCAGGGCAAACAAGAAGTACAAGCCATAACCACCAAATCCAATCATAAATTACATCCTTTCATTGATCTCACAGTTGATTAATTTTAATCCATTATTATCAGAAATGTATAAGAACGGATGGAAAGCAGTCCAAACCGGTAATCATTCAAAGACGGTATTGCAAGCTGGGGGGATAAATTACGGAGGGTTAATGGTGTAAAATTATGCTGATTAATCTATTCGCTGGAGGAGTATATGAGGCGCTGGCAGGTGATCATTGGTAGTTTACTGATATTTTTTGGAGTGATCGCTTTGGTGAATGCCATTTGGCACATCCAATTGGGCAGGTATCTGTGGCCGATCATATTCATCGCAGCGGGTGTGTTGCTGCTGGTGAAACCGAAACTACCCGGGTCGTGGTTATGGGATTGGATATCCGTGAATCATGCTGTCCGAAAGGGAGAGGTTTTTGCCAGGGAGGAAACCAGGAATGGATTCATTGGCGATACCACCATCGAGTTGACAGAGGCTGAACTACCCGTTGGTGAAATGCATTACACCTTGAAAGGCTTCATCGGAGATATCACCCTGCGAGTGCCTGCTGAAGTAGGCGTTAAAGTTCGCGCCAACAACTTTATGGGTGAGATCGACATGTTTGGAGACGAGAGCACCGGCATTATGGCTCCCGTGGAAGCGCAGACAGCGAACTATGGCAACGCAGTGAAAAAGGTCGTGGTGGATATGAACTACTTCATTGGCGAGCTCAAGGTTCGGCACTATAAAACCATATAAACCGAAAATTAGCACTAAATGGTATTTCTTTTCAAAAAGACCCTGAATGCATGGAATAGTAAATTACCTCTATTGCAAACCTACCTTGGCAGGGAGGTGGATAGATCAATCCCCTGAGAAAACAACTTGGACCTATGAAGAACCGACTTATATTGCTGTTCACCCTCATGGCTTCACTGCTGACAGGCTGCCAGTCCCAAAAGCCAGGCGCGGAAAGCGCAACGGGACTGCCACCCCAACCTACTCCCGTCCTGGCAGCCACGGCGGACCTTAGCTGCCTGGATGGTAAAACCTCCGTGCCTGCCAGGGTGGTGCGGGTAATTGATGGCGATACCATTGACGTGCAAATCAACGGGGTGACCGAAACCGTGCGTTACCTGGCGGTGGATACCCCGGAGATGCACGCCAGAAACCCAAATCTCGGGCGGGAAGCGGCGGATTATAACCGAGCATTAGTTGAAGATGCAATAGTGGAGCTTGTGAAAGACATATCAGATCGGGATGAGTTTGGCCGCTTGCTGCGATTTGTAAAGGTGGATGGCGTTTTGATAAACTACGAACTCATCCGGCAAGGTCATGCCACAGCGTTCATCCGTGAACCGGATGTGATGTGTGCTGCCCCCTTTCAGGCTGCCATGCTGGCTGCATATCGCGAACGGTTGGGCATCTGGCAGGATATACCCTTTGACAGCGGAACAGCGAGCTTATGCCCACAGGGGTGCGCCAATCCCCCGGTGGGATGCGCTATTAAAGGCAATGTAAACCGCCTTAAGGATAAGATATATCACCTGCCTGACACAGCAGATTATCCCGATGTGGAAATGGACCCCGACAAGGGCGAGTTGTGGTTTTGCACCATTGAGGAAGCCATTGCCAATGGATGGCGTCCACCGCGCGCAGAGTGAGTATAATGGGAGCATGACACTCTTTCTATCAAAACTACTTCCATTGTTTATTTACCCGGTCGGGTTAGCGGGATTGTTGTTACTGATGGCGTTGGTACTGTGGAAAAAAACGAACCTGACGCGGTTTTTCGTACTCATCGCCTTCCTGGCAATTTTCGTGGGCGGCAACCGTTGGGTCAGCATGTCCATTGTGCGTTCGCTTGAATCCAGGTATGCACCACTGGCAGAAAATATCCACGGGGATGTGATCGTAGTTCTCGGCGGTGGGACAGATCCGCAGCAATATCCACGGCCAACAGTAGAGGTCAATGGCGCAGGCGACCGCATATTCTACGCGGCCAGCCTGTACCGTTTGGGCGTTGCTGACCAGGTCATATTGACAGGCGGCAATATTGAATGGCAGGGCGAGGTTTCCAGCACACCGGCAGAGGATATGGCGGTGTTGATGCGCTTCAGCGGTGTACCATCTGACGCCTTGATACTGCAGGGAGAATCTGCCAATACAGCAGAGGATGCTGCCTTTTCAGCCCAGATCATCAAGGAAAATGGCTGGCAGCGGGTGATCTTGGTGACCAGCGCGCTGCACATGCCGCGTTCGGTAGCGCTCTTTAAAGAGATGGGCGTCGAGGTGATACCCGCCCCAACTGATTTCATCATCACCGACCAGGCATATGCTGACCTTTTTTCATCCCGCTGGGAAAACATTGCCATCAACTTACTGCCAACTGCCTCAAGCTTAAAGTCAACCACGAGCGCTCTCAAGGAATATATCGGGATGCTGGTGAATACGATTGGCGATTAATGCGGGTATGGTCATATTGAGAGAAAGTAATGAATCTGAATAAAAATAACGATCAAGGACAGTTTCTCGATTACCTGAATCATTGGGTGGCAGGATTGCCTGTGGTTGGATTTGCTGAGCTATGCCCACAGCCGACCAAAGCGGTCATCATCTGTGTGGATATGATCAATGGGTTCTGTCATGCCGGGCCGCTCGCAAGCCCGCGGGTGAAACAGATCATCCAACCCATCCTGGCTCTACTTAAAGGCGGACACAGAGGGGGCATTACCCAAATCCTTCTGACCCAGGACAGCCATGAACCGGAGGCTGTAGAGTTTGGAGCTTTTCCGCCTCACTGCATTCGAGGTACAAACGAGGCTGAAACCATCCCTGAAATTAAACAGCTGCCTTTCCACCCGGAAATGGTTCTGCTGGAAAAGAATTCGATCCATTCCGGGTTGAATACTGGTTTGAATGCCTGGCTGGCGCAGCATCCTGAACTGGATACCTTCATCCTGGTTGGCGATTGCACGGACCTGTGCATTTACCAGTTGGCCATGCACCTGCGGTTGGATGCAAATGCCCATCAGCTAAACAGAAGGGTGGTCATTCCTGCAGATTGTGTGGATACTTATGATATCGACGTGGAGGCAGCAAGTGCAATTGGCGCCATGCCGCATCCAGGCGGTATACTGCATAAAATCTTCCTGTACCACATGGCATTGAATGCAATCGAGATTGTGGCGACCATTCAGGTGAAGAACGAGGTTAGCAATGAGCTTATTTAATGGAAAACGTTTGGATAATTCAACTTTCAAATTGGATGTAGAGCGAATGCGCAAAGGGTGGTATAGCGATAAATACTTCTGCAACATTGCAGAAATGCTGACCATCCTTTCCAAATCCAGCTACCGCTATCAAGGGGAATCTCCCCGCTTAAAGGACATCGATTTGACGGAAGGCATCTGTTCCGGTGACCTGGAAGTGGAAATGCAGGTCTTCACCCGCCGACGGGGAAAGACAATTGTGGTTGGGATCGATAAAGCCCTGACCATGTTGCGCCTTTGCACCGGATATCGGGATGGCAATGAATTTGTGGATACATCCAATCGATTGGAAGTATGGGCAGTTAAAGATGGTGAAATTGTGCATGGAACAGGCGACCCCATGCATGTAGAGCCAGTAATGCGCATCCGCGGCAGGTACCGCGATTTCGCTCTGCTCGAGACGCCCATCCTGGGTGGCATCACCCGCTCCAGCCGGGTGGCCACAAATGTCTATTGTACGCTGATCGCCGCACGCGGCAAGGCAGTCATGTTCTTCCCGGCCAGGTTTGACGCGCATGAAGTGCAGGCAGCAGATGGCTATGCCTATTCAATCGCAGTGCAACGTTTCAATCTGGATTTTGCTGGAAAATTGCCTACATTTGTCTCCACTGATGCCCAGGGTGACTGGTGGGGCGGTCAGGGTGGCGGCACCGTTGCTCACAGCGCAATCGCCTGTTTTTTTGGGGATACAGCCGAGGCCATGCTGGCATTTTGCAAAGTATTACCGGTATCCATTCCCCGCATCGCGCTGGTGGATTTCAATAATGATTGTGTGGCTGATTCATGCGCGGTGGCGAAGGTGCTATTTGCAAAATACCGCGAGTTGGTGGATTCAGGCAATAGTGAGGAAGCTGAGCGATATAGACTGTATGGGGTTCGACTGGATACCGGCGCGACCCTGCGGGATGTTTCCGTGCCACCACTGGGCGATCCAGGGTTGGATATGGGAGTCAATCCACGCCTGGTTTTCAATGTGCGGGAAGCGCTGAATAACAACTGGGGAAGCTGGGGTTTGCCAGAAGAATGGCACACCAGGGCAGAAGAATATTGCCAGAAGATCCATATTGTCGTTTCTGGCGGTTTCAACCCGGAAAAGATCGAGAAATTTGAAAAGCTGGGCGTGCCGGTGGATAGTTATGCTGTTGGCTCTTCTTTATTTGATAATCACGGTCCCACGGTTTCTGACTATACTGCGGATGTGGTGCGCGTGAAAGTGAAGGGGAAATGGATAGAGCTGGCCAAGGTTGGGCGGGTTCCTTGCGAAAATCCCAAGTTGGAACGCATTTGGTAAAGCGCACTTTCCCTCGCTGGTTCACTCCATATGGTAAGATTGTGCTGAAAAGGATAAAAATTGTATATGAATAATCACATTACGGCTGAAACCCCCGTTACTTTCAGCCTTCCCCGCCGCATCAACAGACTGGCAGATTTTGCCTACAACTTGTGGTGGATCTGGAATCCAGAAGCCATCCGTCTTTTTAACTTGATAGATAAAGCGCTCTGGGAAGCTGTGTATCATAACCCAATCGTTTTCCTGCGCGATGTAGGGCGGGCGCAATTGAATGCTGTTGTCAATGACCGTCATTTTCTGGATGCTTACGACCGGGTGATCAAAAACTTTGATTCTTATGTGAAGGGTAATCATACCTGGTACCATAAGACATATCCGAATGCAGGGGAGGAGCAGATCGCATACTTCTCTTTTGAATTTGGTTTACACGAATCCATCCCTGTGTATGCTGGCGGACTGGGGGTGCTCTCAGGCGACCATTTGAAGGAAGCAAGCGACCTGGGTTTACCATTGGTTGCTGTGGGTTTTCTATACACCCAGGGATATTTTTCGCAAAAGATATCTGAAGATGGCTGGCAGGAAAATCGAAACCAAGCTTTGAAACTGGAAAATCTACCAGTCATGCCACTCAAGGACGAAAATGGCAAACCGGTCACGGTCAGTGTCGATTTGACTGGTAGAAAGGTGTTTGCAAAGCTCTGGCAGATCAACGTGGGCCGAGTTCCTTTGATCTTGTTGGATAGCAATGTGGAGCCGAATAACGCCAGCGACCGCATGCTCACATCGCGCCTCTACAGCAACGACCTGGACCTGCGCATCTCTCAGGAGATCATCCTGGGCATTGGCGGGGTACGAGCGATACGAGCGCTGGGGCTGAATCCAGCCGCCTGGCATATGAATGAAGGACATTCCGCATTTCTTACCCTGGAACGGGTGCGCGAAATGGTATTGCAAGGCAAGACATTTGAAGAAGCTTGCGAGGTAGTGAGGCGATCCAGCATCTTTACCACTCACACACCGGTGCCAGCTGGCAATGATGAATTTGCACTGTGGTTGATCGATAAATACTTCCCATTGTACTGGCAGGAATTAGGCATTACCCGGGACCAGTTCATTGATATTGCCCGTAATAAGGCCAAATGGGGTGGAGACGCATTTTCTTTGCCTGTCCTGGCGATGCACCTGGCAAATTATCGCAATGGCGTTTCTGAGCTGCATGGTGAGGTCTCCCGCAAGATGTGGCACTTCCTGTGGCCGGATAAGCAGGAAAAGGATGTACCCATCTCGCATATCACCAATGGTGTGCACACCGGCACCTGGCTGGCCAGGCAGTTGCGCGGTCTGTTTGACCGTTACCTGGCTTCAGACTGGCTGGAGCGAATAGATGATCCGACAGTTTGGGATGGTATTGACAATATTCCCGACGCTGAATTATGGATGGTGCGCCGACATCTCAAACGCAAGCTGATGGCGTATATCATGGAGCGATCGCGCAATACCTGGATATCCACCACCATCCACCCGGTGCAGATCATTGCCGGGGGTGCGTTGCTGGATCCGTATGCTTTGACTATCGGTTTTGCGCGTCGATTTGCCACTTATAAGCGAGCCAACCTGATTTTGCGGGATATGGATCGAATCATGAATTTACTTAACCAGCCAAACCACCCGGTGCAGATCATCTTTGCCGGAAAGGCGCATCCAGCGGATGAAGGTGGAAAACTGCTCATCCAGGAGGTGTACCGCGCGGTGAAAAATGCCCGCAATGGCGGCCGGCTGGTATTCCTGGAAGACTATGACATGAACATCGCCCGCTACCTGGTGCAGGGCGTGGATATCTGGTTGAATACCCCCCGCCGACCGAATGAAGCATCCGGCACTTCGGGCGAAAAAGCTGCCATCAACGGTGTGCTTAATTTTTCAGTTCTTGATGGCTGGTGGCGGGAAGGTTTTAATGGCAAGAACGGCTGGGCTATCGGTGATGATATAGAGTACGCAGATCATGATGCACAGGATAGCGCGGATGCTGCTTCACTCTATGATACATTGGAAAATGAGATCATCCCGATGTATTATGACCAGCGCAGCGCTGATAACCTTCCAGATGAATGGATGGCACGCATGAAAGAATCCATTCGCACCATGGCGCCACAGTTTTGCACCCGCCGTATGGTAAAAGAGTATATGACTGATATGTATCTGCCAGCCATGCAATCATCTGTTAATAAGGTTGTGGTTAATAAAGAGAAAGGCTAACGATGGACTGGTTATTGTCGGGCAGTGCATGGTTGGGGGCATTGTTTATTTTTGCAATGCGGGTGTTGGATATGACTTGCGATACGTTGCGGGTTTTATTTGTGGTGCGTGGAAAAAAGAAATTATCATGGATGCTGGGTTTTATACAGTCAGCTGTATTTATTGTTGCCATCAGCCAGGTGCTGACCCATTTGGATAACCCGCTGACAGTCATTGGATACGCTGCTGGTTTTGCCACTGGCAATGTGGTGGGCATGTATATTGAAGAGTATCTGGCCATCGGGCACACATCCATTCGGGTGGTCAGCTCCAGGCTTGGATCCCTGATCGCAGAGAAACTCCGTGAAGGCGGGTTTGCGGTCACTGAGATCCCAGCCCGCGGCAAAGATGGCATGGTGACTGTGCTGAATATTTCTGTTCTTCGTAAAGATGTGGATCGGGTGGATACGATTGTGCTCGAAGTTGACCCGGAAGCTTTCATGACCACCGAAGATATGCGTCCATTACGGCGCGGTTTCTGGCGGTCGTAACGGGATTTTTGAGAAATCCGGAAACCGTGCTTCGAAGTCCAATTATGATGGATAGAAATTTGCAAAATAAACACATATGGGTTTATTTTTCTCTTCTTTTCGTCATCTTTCTAGGTGGTTGCAGTGATAGAACAACCTCTCTGCCAGTGATTGATCCTGAAGATCAGATTCAACTGGCTGTCAGCACACAATTAGCACAAGCCAGGTTAACCCAGACTGCTGCCATAACGGGTACTCCGCAGGAACCAACCGCTGCTCCCACAGCCACTCCCATCGTTCTACAAAACCCAATCACAGCCACAGTATGGCAGCAAGATCCGATGGTGGCGATCCTGCTTTACCATAGATATATCCCGATAGATAAAACGAATGACTCGCGTATGAAGATGCAGTTGAGTGTCTTCCGCGCACAACTCGAGCAGCTTCATGCTGCGGGTTTTTCATTGGTCTCCCTGGAAGACTGGTTGAATGGAAAACTTGAATTATTGCCCGGAAAGCGGCCTCTTATCATCACCTTTGATGATCTGTTCTTTGCAGACCAGATTTATATCGAGGAAGATGGTGAACCCTCTCTTCGTTCTGGTTTGGGCGTTATGTGGCATTTTTATCAGGAGTATCCGGATTTTGGATTTAAACCCGCGCTGTTTTCCAATATGGGTGATAAATATTATGGAAATGTAATCCGCGGAGATTGGTTTTATGTGGAGAAGGGATGGCAGGACAGCCTGGCGCAGGCAATCGCCTGGTGTATTGAGCACGATGCCCTGGTTTATAACCATTTCTATACCCACCCATCCCTGCCCAAATTAAATGCCACTGAAATAATTTGGGAAATGAAGAAAAATGATGAAGAGATTGTCAAAATTCTTTCCAGGATCGGTAAAGAAGATCTGGCAGAAAGATCAGCAAATATCATTTCTTTAACCTTTGGTGAATGGCCGGTCAGTGATAAGGGGAAGAATGCCATCTTAGAGTATGTTTCACCGTTGGGTAAACCGGTGCTGGGAATCGTTGAGGCTGAACCCTTCTATGTGCGTGAGAATCTTGTTCTTGCTCCCTATTTGGATGGGTATAACCCGTACCATATTCCCCGCATTGAAGGTCAGCAGATCAATATTGATGAATTGATCAAAGACAAGGATTATTTACCGGTTGCGGGTGAATGCGAATTGAACAACCCAGCTCCTGAAAATGAGGGAGACTCGGAATATCTCAGGATACATATCGCTGAAGCGGTTGCTTCAAACAGGTGCCCCGCCGGGGTATATGCCATATCGGGTTATTTATTCAGGGTGGATCAAAGTAGTGTGGAACAGATCAGCCTGCCCGATTATCCGCGTGAGTATTGATTACCTGCCATTAGTTATCACCACCGGGGATGTGCTCCCGGCGTGGATTTAGGCGCACATAATGCTTAAATCTTTGTTCCTCAGCGGGGACGCTGAGGATGAAGTGAGGTAGGGGCGACCCTACGCGTCAGTACACCTTTTTGTTACCTTGAGCATAGCGAAAGGTCTCTGCCATTGGCTAAGCAAATGGTGCATTCAAATTCGAATGCACCCTACAAGCTTAATTCCTCAGCGGGGACGATGAGGACAAAGAGACGTAGGCGACTCTACGCGCCAGTCCACCTTTTTGTCACCTTGAGCATAGTGAAAGGTCTCTGCCATTGGCTAAGCAAATGGTGCATTCAAATTCGAATGCACCCTACAAGCTGTGGCAGCCCGGGCGAGGGCAGGCGCTTGTGTTGCCATAATGGGTTTCGTTGTAGGGACGAGGCGACGCCTCGTCCTTACGGTTCTTGTGCAGGATGACATTTAATCCATCGGCCACCCTGGAATTGCCACATCCACCTCAGCCATCAGGCGGATGGTCTCTTTCAGCGCCACCACCACACGTTGATAGTGGTTGATATCCTCTCCGCTGAGTTTTCTCCCCTTGCGGTCTTTCAACCACTTGTCGCAAACTTGATACCCGCCGATCTTGAATTTCCAGACCTCCTCCGGGACGCCCTCAAAATACTGCTTCGGGTTGATCCATACATTTCCGCTGGTGTACTGCACTTTTTCCACCAGGTGATCCCCGGCGACCGGATAACCGGTGATGAACTGCTCCACCCGCGGAGTTCGCAGCAAATGGAAATCGACCAGTTCCTTGCCCAGGCGCACCAGGGTTTTAAACAGCGGCAAGTTTGAGGTGAGCGGTAGTCGCGGGAAGTCGATCTTCAGAAATTCAGCATAGCGGCTGCGGTAGGTGGGCGAGTGGAAAACCGCGTAGGTGTAATAGAACACGTCCTCCGGCCCAAATGTGGAAACCAGGTCACCCTGCCCGTCTTCGATGAAGACCAAACCCAGAGCTCGGCTGGCGGAGGTAATGAATGCTTGCGATAGGTTCGGTTTACGAGTAGTTTCGACTAGATCGAAAAGTGTGCCTTTTGTTTCATATGGGTTGGTATAAAGATATAAAGGGAAATGATAGCCATTATTTGATGTTTTTGATGAAAGTATTATTTTTTCTGTGGTGAAAACTGTTGCGAAGATATGAGCAAATTCTTCCCCTTTATTAATTCTACTGGTTATGAGTGCCAAATTTTCTTCCCTCATTTGACACATGACACTAGGCCTAGGCATACTATGGAACCCTCTTGAATGACCGGTAAAAAATGTGAACCGGTTATCAAAAGGCCTATAAGTAATTCGAATAAAATTATCTGAATTCAATCTCGATTTTCGTAAATCCGCTTGAGCCAAAGAGATCTTCCAGTCTCTCGAGTCTTGTCCTAGATTGAATACTTGTCTAGCTTCTTCAATTGGTAAATCCATAAACTTAGTAATAGTTTTTATTGCTTCTGTTTTTTCCATATGTATTGCAAGTTCATCTCTGGAAGTAACAATACCAACCGAATTTACCGGAAAAATATCTTGAATATTCATCAATTTTAAATATTCACTAGAATTCAGCAGGTTTTGAGGTTTAAATAACCAATATGGTTCCTGTGGTTCTGTTATTGTCCAGTTAATACAAGAAATATCTACTGACTGTAAGGCAACGTATTTTTCATTTCTTCTCCCCCATATTTCATGATGAAAAATTTTAGTACTGGGGCTATCATTTTCTAGTTTGTTTTTAATACCTAAAATAATAGCTACACCTTGTTGAATGTCGAATACATTTTCATCCTTTGACCCGTCTGGGCAAACTTCTTTTTTCTTGGAGTTCCCGTGTAAATCGAAAATGTAAAGTTCGTCAAAAGACTTATTTAAGTGTTTTCTTAGTCCTTTGAAAGTAGGGCCATCAATATAATTATGGTTCGTAATAAATGCCAATATTCCACAACTTGTTTTATTTATTCTCCACTCTGCAAATCTAATAAATTTTATATAATCATCCTGTAACCCTTTTAGATTTCTTTCATTTAATCTAATGCCATCAATCTTATAATAATCCTTTACTAGTTCAGATATCCATGGTCCATTATTTATTGATTCATAAGAATACGGCGGGTTTCCAAGTACGACCATGATGGGTGTTTGTTTTTTCACTACTGCAGCAGCATTAGCTTCATCGGTTATATAATGCGCCAGTCCATCCAGCATTTCGCTCTTGGTCACGCCTTCATCCAGTGTATTGGTCAGGTACACTTTGAGTTGGTCGTCCTTCTGCCAGGCATAGCCCAGTTCTTCTTTTAACTGCAATCCCAGCTTGAGATGCGACATGACATACGGCGCCATGAGCAGCTCGAAACCAAAGATGCGCGGTAACAGGTGGTTATGAACATAATCCTGCCACTGCCCAAATTGCCCGCGTTCGCGCATTCGTTCATGCACCAACCTAAGGACAAAGTACAAAAATGTCCCGGTTCCGGCAGCCGGGTCGAGGATGTTTACCTCAGGGTCCGCCAATCCCAGCGGTTTGCCAAACTTCTCGCGCAGGATCCAATCCACCGAATTGACGATGAACCGCACCACCGGCTCCGGGGTGTAATACACGCCGCGGCTCTTGCGCAATTTAGGATCGTAAGCCGCCAGGAAGGTCTCATAAAAATGCACCACCGGGTCTTCAGTACGGGTACGCTTGCCGAAATCCGCCAGGATGGTTACCAGATTGGCACGTTTGAGCAATTCAGCAAGATCATCCAGGTAACTGGCGATGATCGAGCCATCCAGCTCTTCACCCACATCCAGAAACAGACGGCGTAAGAACTTATTGGTACCCAGGTAAGTGTAGGCGCTCGCCCGGTTGAAAAGTTGCCCATCCGGCATGGCAACCCTTGCTGCAAACAGGCCATAAGCCATTGTCTGGGCATACAGGTCGGCAAATTCCGCCGGGGTCAGGTTGGGCAGCAGGTATTCTTTGAAAGCGTTGAACTGGCGGTGAAGCGCACCCTTCTCATCCATTTCATTTTTCAAATCTGCCAGGATCAGATCGCGCATGAAATGCGCCATGTGTGCCATGCGCTGTGCCAGGTCTTTGGCGGTGAACAGCATGGGGACTTCGACGTCAAAGAAACCCTGCAATAGCTTTGCGGTCTGGCTGATATTCTCATCATGGATGATCAAACGGTTGTTCTTACCCACTTCAGCCACTTTTACCCGCAGCCGTTCCTTGCCGTTCACATACCAGCGAAATTCAAGGTAATCCGTCAGGATGAGGTTATTCAGCGCTTTCGTGTAGCGCTTCATCTGGTCTGTCTTTTCGATCTTATCCAGGTCAACACCCACATCCTTGGTTTCCACATAGCCCAGCGGGACCTTGCGGCGTTCCACAATAAAATCGGGCGCGCCGCAATCAATATGCTTTGGGTCATTCGAGGCTTTGATGCCAGGCTGGTAACTTTCCAACAGGGCTTCCAGTGATGAGCGGTGGGTGTGCTCGGTGGCAATCCCGCGTTTTAAGTCCGCTTCGATTTTCTTCAAATAATCCCGGATTTCTGTATCCAACATTTTCTCCTCGTGTAACCCGCTGCATATATATATGATTATAGATGAATTCTGAGTTGGTGAATGCGAATATCAGTGCAATTAAACATGCTTGTTTTCATCTAACCATCCATCAATTATTTCTTTTGTCCCTTTTGTTCCCGAATCACCTGTCATTATTGACAGCTTGACGTGCATTGCTCCCTTCATATAATAGAGGAAGATCAGAAAATAATGTTAAAGGATTTAATTGACAGGCGAATTACACACCATTACATTACAAAAATTAATTTGGGGAGCCGGTTTGTAATAAGGTGTCAAAAGAAACCGTAATCCCATCCCAGGTGTTCTATTAAAAAAAATGAGGTTCCATGTCTGAATATGATCTGAAATCCGTAAAATTGCCCAAACTAACGGGCACGTCGCTAAAATTATTTGCTGCTGCCGTTGAAAGCCCGGCCATGCAGGGAGTCCTGTTACCATCCCTGCTCGAGAATGGCGGCATTCCCTTCCTGCAGGATTTGGATTTGTCTGAAGCCCCCACTTACTATCCGCTGGTGAAGGGCAATCACAAAATCAGGGTTGAGGATTTTAATCCGGACAAGGCAGCCAAACCTGCCGGATTCCCCTTCCGCACCATGATGGATTATGCGCGTGCCTATCGCAGTGGGGAGACCACCCCAGTTGAAGTGGCGGAACAGGTGCTGGCCGCCATCAAAGCCAGTGAGCAATCTGACCCCAACCTGAAGCTCTTTATTGCTATTTACCGGGAGGATGTCCTGGCGCAAGCCAAGGCTTCCACTGAACGTTTCGCGAAAAAGAAACCCCTAAGCCTGCTGGATGGGGTGCCTGTAGCGATAAAAGATGAAGTGGATATGGTTCCATATTCCACCACCGTGGGAACCCGCTTCCTGGGTCAGGAACCTGCCAAACAGGACTCTGAAGTGGTTGCCCGATTACGTGCTGCCGGCGCGCTGCTGGTGGGCAAGACCAACATGCATGAAATTGGCATCAACCCGAATGGGTATAACGATGCTTATGGTGCGGTTCGTAATCCATACGATCCGACCTGTGACCCGGGTGGTTCAGCCAGCGGCAGCGCCGCAACCGTGGCATCCGGTGTGGTGCCAGCAGCCATTGGCGCGGATGGCGGCGGTTCCATCCGCATCCCGGCTTCATTGTGCGGGATCGTGGGTTTGAAAGCCACCTTCGGGCGCATCAGTGAACAAGGCGCCGCGCCCCTGTGTTGGAGCGTGGCGCATCTTGGGCCGCTGACTGTCAGCGTGGAGGACACGGCACTAATCTATAGTGTTATCGCAGGAGAAGATGCGCGCGACCCCAACACCCTGGATCAACCGCCGGTCACCCTGCAGGGATGGAATGAGCGTGATTTGAAAGGGTTGACCGCTGGTATTTACCCCGAGTGGTTTGAGCATGCCGACCCGGAAGTAGTCAAGGTCAATTATGAGCTGGTGGAAAAACTGAAAGCGCGCGGCCTGGTGGTCAAGGAGATTAGTATTCCGGACTTGAATGCCACCCGGGTGGCCCATGCTGTTATCATCCTTTCAGAAATAGCCAGTTGTATGCGGCCGCACAGTCAAAAACGCAAATTACAGGGTGCAGCTGTGAGATTGACTCTGGTGATCGGCGAAGTGCTGACAGCCATGGATTACCTGCAGGCACAACGCATGCGCACACGCACCATGAACAACTTCAATAAAGTGCTGAAGGATGTGGATTTCATTCTAACCCCGGGCACCGCCCGTGTTTCTCAGCCAGTGCCGGATGGCGGGTACGCCAGCGGTTGGTCTGATCTCTCTTTGGATACTGAGATGATGCGTTTTATGATCCCCGGGAATCTCCTCGGGCTACCAGCGATCAGCTTCCCAAGCGGGTACGATTCACGCGGCATGCCGGTGGGGATGCAGGCTTTTGGGCGACATTGGGAAGAGAATGTATTGCTGCGGGTGGCATATAACGCCGAGCAGGTTGTAACCCGCCAGCTTCCAGGCATGTATTTCGGTTAGGCTTTTTACATCCCAGGCGTGCCGCCTGGGATGTATATTAATAACCTCTGGTCTTATTCTTGCACCGAAGCCTGTGTTAAGGAGTGACTATGAAGAGACCATCCCCATTTCGTTATCTACTGCTTATCATACCTGCGGCTGCCACCGTCTTGCTGGCCTATTTCATCTATAACCAGCTTGCGCGGGTTGCCGGGGTGAGCACACTCCAACTGCCCACGACTTCCACCGAAATCAGCGAGACTCCCCAGGTTGTTGAGGATGTTGCACCATTCCAGAAATCGGTGGATGCTGCGGTGGAAAAGTTAAAACTAGATAACCCGGCGTTCGCGCTTTATGATCCCAAGGTAAACAACGTGGAACTGGCAAAAGATGGCCGGACCGCTTTGATCTGGCTTGAGGTATACGACCCGGAGACTGGCGAGCTGATGGCGCGCGAACCGGAACTGGCGATTGCGAATGCCAACCCCGAGGGGCAAAAGGGCACAGCCGATGAATGGGGTATTACCTTACCATATGATGATGGTTTTAACACCAGGCTAGATTCCCTCCCGGATGGTTTGATGGGAGAGGAGATGCTGCAACGATATCAGCAGGCCGATAGCGAACAGAAGGTGACCGCGAAATTTGGCGGGTATTATCTGCCCTGGGCAGGCGGGGTTTCAAAAAGACTCACCTGGAGCATTGGACATAAATCCTGTGGCGATAATGCCTGCAAATATGCCTTCGATTTCGCGGATGGGACAATGTTCCCTCTGCTGGCTGCCAAAGGGGGGACGGTTTTTGGCGCGCAGTGGACGTGCAATAACGGCTCCACCAAGTGCACCAATTACCTGATCCTGAAAGATGCGAGTACCACCCCGACGACGTACCAGATCTATTACCACCTGGCAAATGGGTCCATCCCGAGCGCTTTTCGGTCAAAAGGAGCCCGGGTTAACCAGGGTCAGTTCATCGGCAATGTGGATGATACAGGCTATAGCACGGCTCATCACCTGCATTTCATGGTGCATGCCAGCACTTATGGCTTCTGGGGGCAATCGGTGGACATCACATTCAAGGATGTGGATATTAATTATGATCCAGTAACGCAAGGCGGGCGTCCGCGGCTGCCCTCAGAGGCTTCTCAATACGGGGGGCAAGGAAGATATTCTTATATCTCTGGCAACAGGCCCGCCAATGCACCGACAGGTACACTCACCAGCCCGACGGTGGGGCAGGTATTTACAGCAAATAATCTGGTAGTGAGCGGATCAGCCCAGGATGACAAAGGCATTACCAAAGTGCAGGCGATTGCCTATTATGACAATGTCTGGCATGAGGTGGGGCAGCCGGTCAAGACAGCCAGCTTCAACATCCCTGTTGACATGTGCGCAGCAGGAAAGGAAATGCCGGATGGACCCATCGTGCTGGCTGTAAACCTGTATGATGTGGAAGGAAATCAGTCCTATGGTTATGTTGGTTTCAGGGGCATCACCAAGAACTATCCATGCGGCACGGCAACCCCGGTGATACAGACATGCACTCCAGGCGCTGACCAGGTGGCGCTATTTAATCAAACCAATTACACCGGCACCTGCAAAGTATTTAATGTAACTGAAATAGGCAGCCGCAGTTCCATGGGGACTTTCGCGGGGAATGAAGCTGCTTCTGTGCTGGTGGGCAGCAACGCGCAGATAACCATCTGGGCTAACACATATTACACCGGCCGGGCGGAAACTCTGATTGCTTCCGACCCTGATTTGAGAGATAACCTGATCAACAAAGGCGCATTTAATTCGTTCAAGATCAAAGCCAGAAGCACAGCAGCAATAGCGCCAGCCATAAAATATCCTGTCAGCGGGGCGAAACTAACAACAAATGACAGCATCACACTGGCCTGGTTAAATCAGGGCTGGGCGGATGAATTCCAGGTGACTTTGAGTGGGTCAAGCGGCTTCGAGACTCGTACCACTGCATGGACGCAGGATCAATCCTGGAGCCTGGGTGGATTACCGGCAGGCACATACAGTTGGAGTGTGAAAGGCCGCAATACCGCCAATGGTTCAACCAGCACGGCTGTCAACGGAACATTCATAGTGACAGCTGCAGCACCCATCAGCACCGCGCCTGTTGGAGTGCCTTACAACGATACAGTCGAAGCGGGCGTGAATGGTTGGGCAGCGACCGGGTTGTGGAAACAGACCACAACGAAAGCCAGCAGCCCCACACATTCATGGTTGTATGGGGAAACGATCAACAGCGTGCTGCAATATAACACCGGCGGCACGGGGACGCTTACTTCCCCGCCAATTAACATTCCAGCAGGCGGATATTACCTGCACTTTACCTACCGATATAAAACTGAAGCTGTCAGCCGGTTTTGGGATCAGCGCATTGTGCAAGTTTCGCGAGGTGGCGGTCCATTTGAGGCGTTGCTGCAACTCAAGGACGACCCGATGGGGTACTGGTTGAACAGCCCGGCGATAGACCTTAGCGCATATGCTGGCAGTGACATTCGTGTCAGGTTCTACTTTAACACGGTGGATAATCTGCTGAACTCTGGGGATGGCTGGTATGTGGATAATGTATCTGTTGACCAGGTTGGACCTGCTACTGGCTGTAATGAGCCTGTTCCAAATGACAATCTTGCATCAGCACAGAATCTTACCCAGGGGGGCGCAGTGGCGGGCGATATTTGCGCTGGAGGCGATGTAGATTACTTCAAGTTCACCGCGACTGCTGGCCAGGCATTGACCTTCGATGTGGATGCCAGGACCATCGGTTCCGCGCTTGATCCTTACCTGTTCCTGATCGATCCAACCGGGAAGACAGTGCTGGCTGAAAGCGACGACGAAGTAGCATTTGAGGTGAAGGATTCGCGAATATTCTATACCATCCCGGCAAGTGGGACCTACTACTTGAAACTGAATGCCTGGGACCATCCGGGGGTGGGTGGCACGAATTATTTCTATTTACTGCGCTTCTACGGCGACACTGCTGCTCCAACTGCCACCATGAGTTACCCAGCCAGCGGTGCATTACTGCCAAACACGCAGGTGAGCATAAAAGTGAACGCAGCTGATAACCAGGGTGGCAGCGGGTTGAACCATGTCAATTTCTTCTGGCATAACCACGACTGGACCTCAGGCAAATGGGTGAAAATTGGAGAAGACTGGGACGGCGGAGATGGGTGGAGTGTGGTATTCGACACTACCAAAGAAGTGAGAGGTGAAAACGGAGCCATTTATGCCCAGGTGTTTGATGGTTCTGGTAACTGGACAAGCGCAGCCAGCTGGAATTTAAAAACTGATCCAGCCCAGGCAGCCCCAGCAGCTTCTGCCTCATCTTTACTGGCGCTGCCGGCTGAATCGGATATCAATGCTGTGCTTCTACAATGGAATGCCACTGACGCTGGCGCAGGAATTACCGGGTTTGAGTTTCAGGTACAGGTGGATGGCGGCGCCTGGATGGATTGGAAACCCGTGGATGGCATCAAGGCAATTGACCGTTATGCCTGGTTCATAGGGGAACCGGGTAAGAGCTATGGCTTCCGCATGCGCGCGGTGGATGCGGCTGGTAATAAGGAAGCGTATCCGAATGTTGCCGAGACAACCATAAAAATGAAATCCTGCACCAACGGAAAAGATAGCTACGAAGTGGATAACCTGCCTGCTAATGCCAGCGCTATTAAGGTGGATGACGCGCGGCAGACGCGAACCTTCTGCGGGCAGAATGATGATGATTGGGCAAGCATGAGTCTTAGAGCCGGCGAGATATATTTCATCAATGCGCTGCCTTTGTCTCCATCGAATGCAGTGGTGATCACTGTATATGATAACCTGGGGAACCCGGTGGCGGAAAAACTCCCAACCCAGATGGGACAACCAAATACCCTGCGGTGGGTCGTTCCGGAAGGCACCACATACTACCTGAAGTTGCGCAACCTGAATCCATTGATCGCTGGTGACGGGGTTTCTTACCAGGTTTGGATCGATCAGGGCATGAAATTCTATATTCCATTGGTGATCCCATAATCCAATGACTAGGCTATTCCCCGGGGTGTCCCATAGTATTGGTGGCGCCCTTTTTTCTTCATTGGGATTGGATGCATTGCATTGATCTTTGACTTCGGAGCTGACAGTCTCATGGGTGAGAATGAAAACCGGGGTATGGTAGAATTGCACATCCTAGGAAGGTGATCAGCATCTGGAATGAATAACAAGCTATTCCCTTATCTTGCTCTGCTGGCAGCCATTTTATCGTTAACGCTGTCAGCTTTCTTTGTCCGCTGGGCAAATGCCCCTGCGCCTGTGTTTGCCTTTTACCGGATGGCGATTGGCGGGTTGGTGATCACACCATTTCTGATCAAAGGCGGAGTTAGCCGACAGATGCCTCGTACACAGGCATTATTTATACCGGTATTAGGCGGGCTTTTCACAGCCGCAGATCTGACACTATGGACGATCGGTGTGCAGGGAACGACGATCGCGAATGCTACTTTGCTGGGTAATACTGCCTCTATCTGGGTGGTTTTGTGCTTATGGCTGATTTTCAGGCAGAAATTCACCGGCAAATTTTGGGTCGGCCTAGCGCTGGCTCTGCTAGGAGCAGGCATCGTGCTGGGATATGATTTCTTCGTCCGACCACATTTTGGTACTGGTGACACGCTGGCGCTCATCTCCGGGATGTTTTTTGCCGGTTATTACCTGGCCACTTATTTTGGCAGAAAAAAACTGGGTGTAGTACCGTATCTTTGGCTGGTATCCGTTTCGTCATCTGCCGCACTGTTCATCATCAGTAAAGCCATGGGGTATTCCATCACGGGTTATCCATGGCAGACCTACCTGAATTTCATTGGGGCGGGATTGGTGGTGCAGGGATTAGGTTACGTCGCCATTGCATACGCGCTCGGACACCTGCCAGCATCAGTTGTTGCCCCCACGTTGATCCTGCAGCCAATATTTTCAGCGCTGCTGGCGATCCCCCTCTTCAATGAGCATTTAATTCCCGTCCAATGGGCGGGAATAGCTGCTGTGCTTACCGGGATCTATTTGATCAACCAGGTTAATCAGCCAGAAAAAACCTTGGTTGTGTTGGAGAGTAGCGAGTGAACTAATCGCGCACAAAATGGGGGATCGAATCCGGCAGGGGCAGGGTGATTTCAACGATGCCTTTAAAGACCTCCCCATCCCAGACCGGCACCTGATAGATCATCTTGCGGTGGCCGGTTTTTTCAATAGTGTAAACATTTAGAACGGGATGCTCCAGCAGTTCCTTTATTTTGGTACGGGCTGGTTCCGGGTGACATGCGAGCACAGACTGGCCGATGAGATGCGTGCCGCCATCGTCGGCGAAGCTGTCCGCAGATGCCCGGTTCATATCGAGGATCTGGCCAGTTTCATCGCAATAGGTGAAAGCCACCTGTATTCCATCCATCCAGCGATAAGTTGGTTGTTCAGGCATATTTTCTCCGGTTGTTGGGGATGAAGAGCGTGGGTGATGGTACTATATATCGAGCCGATAACCGACCCCACGGACAGTGATAATGAATTTCGGCTTGCGGGGGTCAACTTCAATGATCTTGCGCAGCCAACTGATGTGTACATCCAGGGTGCGCGTGTCCTGGGTGTAATCTGTTTCCCATACTTGCTTGAAGACAATGTCACGTTCCATTACTTCACCAGGATGGTCCATCAGGAACTTTAATAAGCGGACCAGGTGTGGAGTAAGGTTACCCACGTTGTTCAGGCAGCGAACCCGCTGCCTTTCCAGGTCCAACCTTATCGGACCGATGTGCAGAAAATTCTTCGATTCACCAGGCTGCAATGGTTTAAGGCGGTTGATCAATTTCTGGATAGTGAATGGCAGCACCAGGATGGTAGCATCGCAATCTGATTTGACATTATGGTTTTTTGCAGCTTCTTCGGGGCTGATGATCAAAACAATCGGGATATCATCCATGACGTCTCTCAACGATTGGCAAATGCGCTTGCCGGAAGTACGCAGAGAGTCAGCATCTATGACGATGATATCCGGATCGACACCGATCAGTTTTTCCAGAGCAGTGGAGCCATTCCTGACGGATTGAACGTCGTAACCACGCTTTTTTAACCCATCATAAAAGGATGGATGGTCAGCTCGTTTTCCTTCAATCAATAGTATTTTTGTGGTCAATATATCTTCCTGCGGTGTTCCGGTTGCCTAATTCTTCCTTCATCCCCCGGTTCAAATACTTCATACTACCTTATCAAACACGGAGAATTTGCAAACAGAAATAATTATCTATATTTTACTGTCAAATATGAAGTAGCAATGTTAGCAACGATGAATTCCAAGATATATAGTTTATTAAGGATGTAATTATTATACCAGCAAGATATTTTAAAGTATTAAAACAAGTAGCAAAGGTTATTCAGATGCAGCAGCGAGATTGTGAATCCAGCGTTTGGAGAGAAATCGGCGGAGTACAAAAAATAGTTTGATTAATTCCTCAATATAGATTACTGCCGCTACGTAGTAGACAGGCAGGCGAAAAACATTCGCGGAGATTAATGCGGCTGGAACGCCATACAACCACATCGTTCCAAATTCGACCATCAAAATATACCGGGTATCTCCTCCTGCTCGCATGGTACCGACAATTAAACCAAAGTTGGTAGTTTTCACGATGATTGCAAAGGCGAGAATCGTGATCACAAGATGGGCATTGGAGCTGGCGGCAGCGGAGATCTTATAAATATCCAGGATGAATCCCTTGCTCAGCAGAATTATCGCACAGACGATAACCGCCAGGCTGACACTGATGGCGAGGGACTTTTTCCCGTAACGGTAGGCCTCTTCTGTTTCGCCAGCGCCGATCTTTTTACCGACCATGATGGCAGTGGCGGTGCCCAAACCCAGGAAAGGGACAAAAGCAAGGTATTCGATGGTTCCAGAAATGTTCGTAGCAGTGATCGCTTCAGTGCTGATATGCGCATAGATAGAGTTAAATGTGGTTATCCCTAACGCCCAGACGAGCTCATTGACTGCCACTGGCAAGGCAGTGGAGATGTAGCGTTTTACCAGAACCGGATCGATGCGAAATTCAGGGAGGATGCTGTTATAGGGGCGTTTGAAACGGGTAATGGTTACAATGATCGCGAGTTCAATTACCCTGGAGATGATGTAAGCCAGCGCAGCCCCCTGGATACCCATGGTGGGTAAGCCTGCTTTACCAAATATTAACCCATAACCCAGCATTGTATTAAAGGATAGAGCGAAAGCGCCTACAATCATTGGGATCTTCACACTCTCGGTGCTGCGCAGCATCACATAGATGGCATAGCTCAGCCCATTGAAGACATACCCCAGAGAATAGAGCTGCAAGTATTTACTTCCCAATGCGATGACCTGGGGGTCAGTCGTAAAAAGCCCAAGAATTTGCGTTGGGATCGCCTGAGCCAGCAGGGTAAAAATGATCCCGAGCAGTCCGTTTAACATGAGATTAAGGCCAAAAACCTTACGGATGCTTTGGACATCCTGTTTGCCCCAAAACTGCGAGATGAATATGGCTGATCCGCTGCTAAGGCCAAAATATAGCAGGGAGAGCAAAAACAACACCTGACCAGCCAGTGCGACTGCAGCGATGGAAGTATCACCCAGTTGCCCCACCAGCATGGCATCCACCATGCCTAATCCGGACATAAAAAGCTGCTGGATCATAATAGGCGCGGCAAGCGACACCAGAGTTTTTAAATAGCGTTGGTCCTCGGTCTTCATGGCAAGGAATGATTATACCTGATAAGGGCAACGGTTTACTTGACTGGGTTCGGATAGCGTGGTATTATTTGCCTCTTGATGCGGGGTAGAGCAGTGGCAGCTCGTCGGGCTCATAACCCGGAGGTCCCAAGTTCGAATCTTGGCCCCGCTACTGTTATCCAGACGCCCATCCCACTCAATGCCCCCTTTCGGGGACGCAAAGACAGCGGAAATGGGCGTTCTTGGTTTAAACATGCGCTAATTCCTTAAACTATTTAATTGAGAAGAGAGCTTTTTGTTGAACACTAAATGGTTCTCTTCTAGAGATAGGTCAAGATTATCAATCCAGTGATTACTTTACAACCTATCAATATTGGTAGGTTTTGACCTGCAAACCTATCCAAATTGATAGATACGATTTTTTTGTAAAAAAATTTCGTAAAAACAAAAAGAGACAACTAGAAGAGGAGATTAGAATCCTCATTTTTCGAAAGCAGTATTACAATAGTTGACAGATGTAGTCAGAATCCCAACCTAAGTGGTGCTTACCAAAAACCAGCTCAGTTGGCTTATTTGGATCGAAGGATAGTTCTGACAGCCTAGTGGTATGTAGTTAATTTTGTTTATCATAGGTATTTTGGCGAGATCTACAAAGATCCATAATATGATGAGTAAAGAATCATGCATTTATGGCAACTAAGGCTCGTGCTGCCGGTCAGACAAAAAACTCTCTTAAAGGATGGTGTCCCATGCCTAATCTTTCTGTAAGTTTGTGGAATATATATTTAAATCACCCGGTCATGGTAGCAGCCGGTCCCCCAGGACGTGACGGAGAATCACTGTTAGCCTGCGCACGTGGGGGAGCAGCTGCGCTTGTCACTAAGACAATTTCCATCAATGCCGCTTCTGTTCCTCAACCGAATATGGCAGATTTCAGAACATACTTTTTAAACACAGAATTATGGTCTGAATTACCATTAGAACAATGGCTGGAGACAGAATACTCAAAAGCCAAAACTGCCGGGTTACCCATGATAATCAGTTTAGGATATACAGCTGCGGATATTGCATTGCTGGCTCCAAAAGTTCGCCCATATGCGGATGCAGTGGAATTAAGCACACACTACATAAGAGATGATCCCCGTCCAATGCAAGATGCTATTCGCGCGGCAAAAGACAGTGTGGCCGTACCTGTATTAGTTAAATTAAGTCCTTTTCGTGAAATCCAACGCGCCGCTCAAGCCGCTCAAGAAGCCAATGCAGATGGTATTGTGGCGGTCAATTCATTTGGACCAGCATTAGGTATTGATATAGAACATAACGGCCGTTTATGGATGGGGGGAAAGGGTTACGGTTGGATTTCTGGCCCAGCCCTTAAACCAATCGCTCTATGTGCCGTCTATGATATAGCCCAGACCACGGATTTGCCTATCATTGGTGTAGGTGGGATCACTCGTGGAACTGATGTGATCGAATTTTTGATGGCCGGTGCGAGTGCAGTCCAGGTGTGCACGGCGGCTATCACAAAAGGTCCTACTGTTTTTGGCAAAATTGCAGATGAAATGGACAAATGGATGGAAAAGCACGGCTATTCCTGCATTGCTGAAATTCAAGGGTTGGCATTAAAACAACCTGCTCCCAAAATGGAAAAGGAACCCGTCATCATTCTTGACAACTGTACTGGCTGTACGGTTTGTGTGACAAGTTGTGTATATAATGCTTTATTCATGAAGGACGCAAAAATCCATTTGCGCACTGAAAACTGCGCCCACTGTGGACTATGTTTAAGTCGCTGCCCAACAGGGGCATTGCAGATGGCAACATAGTCGCCACCCAAGAAAAATGCGCAGTGGATAGTGGAGATTCCTCCAAAAAATGGGTTTATACTAACCGCGGCATAAATCTGTTTAAATGTTTGTCCAATTTCACAACACTTTCCCGGAATAAATAGTTTGGTTACCATCCTCTCGCACTTTTCTTGAGTAATTACCCTGCGGGAATGATGTCGCGAATTTGTGCGGGCAGTGTAGTAAATTGTAGGTGAATTCAGACTGATAATGAGTCAAAATTCAGGGTGATCGTCTACACCTTTAAGAAATGCAGATGGGTAGTGCGCAGCCTCCTCAAAAAGGATAAGTTCAATCACGGTTATGCGAGCTTGCTACAAAGAGAAAAGGAGTAACTCTTTCCCTTTGTAGCAAGGGGACTTTTTGGGGCTTGTGCTGGAGTAAGATTTTAATAATTTTGTACACCTCTGTAAGGTAGATGGTAGGAGCAAAATTTCTAACAAAATTGAGTTCCATTCCAGCAT
>PNON01000002.1 GCA_013824865.1 Anaerolinea sp.
CATCAAATAATTGATACCATTGTCATTTTGGCATGGATTATGTATAATTCTCTCATTCGGGCGGATAGCTCAGTTGGTTAGAGCACACGGTTGACATCCGTGAGGTCGCAGGTTCGAGCCCTGTTTCGCCCACTTCCCACTTCTTGATATCGTGTCCTCACGAAGCACCCTTATTGGCTTCCAGGGATAAAAGGTCGCAGGTCCCCAACAGGGGATGCTATTCGAGCCCTGTTTCGCCCACTTCCCGCTTCTTGAGATCGTATCCTCGCGCAGCACCCTTAAGGGCTTCGAGGGATAGAAGGTCGCACGCCCCCAACAGGGGATGTTATTCGAGCCCTGTTTCGCCCACTTCCCACTTCTCTCCTCTTCATGAAAAATTATCTTGAAGTGGATTTCCATATTCATCCCCCGTTGTTCTATCCAAGGAATCTCCCCATCTAGTAAATATCATCGATCCTTTCCACCCAGGCCCCTGCCTCGCTGACCGATAGACAGAAAGATTGCGATTTCAATCCTGCGCGGGTGAACTCCGCGCACATGGCATCAGCTACAGCCTGCATATCCTCCAAGCCAAAAGCGATCACCGCTGGCCCGGCGCCGGAAAGTGCAGCAGCAGCGGCACCGCCCTTCCTGGCGGCGGTGATGGCTTGTTCAGCGCCTGGGATCAGCATCAAACGATAGGGTTGGTGCAATCGGTCTTGCATCACCTCGCCAAGTAAAGCCAGGTCACCATCCTTTAAAGCCTGGACAACCAACGCCGTCATGCCAATATTAAAAACTGCATCCGTAAGTGGCACCTGTCCCGGTAAGGCTGCCCGCGCATCATGGGTGGAGAGTTGAATGTCAGGAAGAACGACCGCGGTTTGTAGGGGCTCACCACCCACCCGTACCATCCCCAGCGGATAAGTTACCAACCGGCTTCCGGTATGTCCAATAACCACCAATCCGCCATGGATCGCTGCCGCGGCATTATCCGGATGGCCTTCAATTTCCACTGCCAGTTGCAGTACGTGCTCATTCGAGAGGGGTTCTCCACACATTTCGTTTGCGCCAAGTATGCCAGCCAAAACTGCCGCAGCGCTGGATCCAAGCCCGGAGCCTAAGGGGATTTGATTTTCGCAGTGGATGGAAAGCCCGGCAGGAGGCTGGCAGCCAGTCAGGTGGAATAATCGTTGCATGGATTGCGCTATTAAGTTACTGCCATCCCTCGGAAGGGTGTCAGCACCATAGCCATTAATAACAATGCTGGTTCCTGTACCTGTGGCAGAAAATGATACTTCATTCCACAGGTCAAGTGCCATGGCCAGGCAGTCAAACCCCGGGCCAAGATTGGCAGTCGTAGCTGGGACATGCACGATGATCTCAGACATTATTCTTACTCCATCTCCGCGATGGCAGATTCGATCGCTTGGAAATCGGAAGGCAACGTTTTGGGCGCGAATCCGCGAGTCACAATCTCCGGATCTTTGAGGCCATGCCCGGTGCAAACTCCTACAATGCGTTTACCATGTGGATCGAACCGCCCGGAATCGATCTCGTGCTTCAAACCCGCCAGGCCAGCCGCAGAAGCCGGCTCCACCCAGATGCCATTGGATGCAAGCATCTTCTGCATAGCCAGGATCTCATCATCTGTCACGGCAATGATCCGTCCACGAGATTCTTCCGCGGCTTGCAAGGCTTGCTCACCGCGGGCAGGTTTGCCGATGCGGATGGCGGTCGCGATCGTTTCCGGTTTTTCCACCGGATGCCCCAGCACCAATGGTGCTGATCCTGCTGCCTGCACCCCCAGGATCTGCGGCAAACCGGTTGATTTGATCGCATGATATTGTTTGAAGCCCATCCAGTAGGCAGTAATGTTGCCTGCGTTGCCCACTGGCAGGCACAGCCAGTCCGGCGCGGATCCCAGGGTCTCACAGATTTCGAAGGCAGCCGTTTTCTGCCCTTCCAGGCGATAGGGGTTGAGCGAATTGACCAGCGCGATTGGATGTTTTTCCGTCAGTTCCACCACCAGGTTCAGCGCGTCATCAAAAGAACCCTGGATCTGCAGCACATCAGCGCCATAGGCGATTGCACCGGCCAGTTTACCAGCCGCCACATTGCCTTCAGGGATGAGCACAATACAGCGCATGCCAGCCCGGGCAGCATATGCTGCGGCAGAAGCTGCTGTATTGCCGGTGGACGCGCACATGACAGTCTTCACGCCACGCCCGGCAGCTTCGCTGATCGCCACGGTCATACCTCGGTCTTTGAACGAGCCGGTCGGGTTCAACCCTTCAAACTTTACCAGCAGCTCAAAACCGCCACCCAGTTTATCTGCCAGCGCCGGCACAGGGATGAGCGGAGTATCCCCCTCAAGCAAGGTCACAGTGGATGTGTGAGGGGGAATGTCGAGCAGGGATCTGTATTGTTGGATGACACCGGGATAAGACATGGAGGACCTCGTTGTTAGGTAATCTAAATCGATTATAGGCTGAATACCGCATTAATCAAGTTTAGCTGATATTTCCAATGGATCGCTTTTACTTTACAAGGAAAGCAACTATCCAGATTCCGTTAATCTCACCTCCCATCAAGGCATTGCTTGACCAGCCCTCCTTCCTGTGCTATCCTCTTGAAAGATAAGTTATCCACCTCCAGGAGCAGCTATGAAATATCGAACGATGCTTGTATGTGTGACCTGTCTCTTCGCCATCCTTGCTCTATCCGCCTGCAGGCGGCCAGCTTCCATCCGCCCGGGTACCATCCCGGACACTTCATCCGAAGGGTTGCCGTCTGGTAACCCCGCCCCGGGTTTGATCAGCGCCACCCAGACAGCCAATGCCCTGCCCACGCCCACATTAGAGAGTATTCCGACTGAGACCCTGATTGTGGCAGCGCCGGGGAGTGAGGTAACGCCAGTGGATATCGTCTCGACCATCACACCCAACATACCTGCCCCCACACTGGATGTAATCATCATCCCGACCCTGCCCCGACCGGCCACATACACTATGCAGCCGGGAGAAAATCCCTACTGCATCGCCCGCCGTTTCAACGTGGATATCGGCGAGCTACTCAGCATCAACAACCTGACCACTGAAAGTTTACCTGAACCCGGCACATTGATAAAAATCCCCAACACTGGCCATCTTTGGTCATCAGGTGTCCGCGCTTTGCAGCCTCATCCAACCCAGTACCCTGTTCGGGTGGGTGACACCATAACAGGTATTGCCTGTTTGTTCGGAGATGTCAGCCCCGAAGCCATCATCGCCATTAACCAATTCAACATGCCAGTGACCCTTGAAGGCGGCATGGTCATCATGATCCCGTAGGTCATACCTCTGTATGAAAAACGATAAAGTTCGGAAATTCAAAACGCTAAAGTCTGAGATCGAGTACCAGGGACGCGCTTTCAGCGTGCGCCAGGATACGCTGGAACTGCCAGATGGCCGGAAGACAGTCTATGACATCATCGACCATCCCGGGGCAGTGACGATCATCCCGGTGGATGACGCCGGCAATATCTACTTCATCAGGCAATTTCGTCCGGCCACTGGCGAGATCCTGCTGGAGCTGCCCGCCGGTACTCTGGAAAAAGACGAAGACCCGCAGGAATGCGCTGCCCGCGAGATCCAGGAGGAAACTGGCATGGCAGCCCGCAAGTTCATCCGATTGGGCGCTCTATGGCTGGCGCCCGGCTATTCCAGCGAATACCTGCATTTCTACCTGGCAACGGACCTCTACGAATCGCCCCTGCAAGCGGACGATGACGAGTATATCTCGGTGGAAAAGCTAGCCTATAAGCAAGCTGTGGACATGGCGAAAGCCGGGGAGATAAGAGATGGCAAGAGCCTGGCTGGACTGCTCTTGCTGGATGGCTGGCTGCCAAATTAGTCGATCAGCCTGATCCCTTCCTCTTTCATCCGTTCCTGGATCTGCTTGATCAACCGCAGTTTCACATCCGCCCCCTGCCCCAGCACAGCCCGGGCAATGATGTTTAATTCCACCTTGGTGGTTGCCAGATCCGCGGTCGATATGACCTGCCAGGGGTCAATCAGATCCTTTTGACCATTGTAGATTTCATCGCCGAGCGTTTTCAGGGTATCAATGCAGCGATCCAGATCCACTGTTGCTACGTGCAGCGAAATGTTGACCGTGGAGAATTTGCCGCGACTGAAATTGCGGATGATGCGTATCTCCCCATTCGGGATGGTGAATTCTTCGCCAGTCGGCGCGCGCAGGATGGTGGTGGTCAGGTTCACTTGCTCGATGACACCCTGAATTGGGTTGCCAACGATCTCAAATTCCACCTTCTCCCCAATATCAAATGTGTCGCTGAACAGGAAGCCCATTCCAGCCAGCAGGTCGCTGACCAGTGGCTTGGCGCTTAACCCGAACGCCGCGCTGAATAAACCAAGGATCCAGATCAGGGTGCTGGTTGGGATGAACATCGCCAGGGAAGCCGTGATCGCAACGACGAAAGTCAGGAAGGTGATCAGGCTGCCGATAAGGACCTGCAGCTTGTGTGCCCGTTCTGGCGAGGTTATCCGTCCGCGTCTGGCAAACTTACTCAGGTTTATGATTCGCCTAACCAGCCTCCTCAACAGCCATGAAATCAGCCAGGCCAATACGAAAAAACCGGCGATCCACAATAAGTTGGTGGTTCCGGGGAGGTTGACTTGCAGGGTGGATGGAGTGGTGATCATTTTTTATAATGGCACAAAAATGCGCCTATAAGTTAATAATGATAGGAAACCCCGATTAAATAACTTTCAACAGTTGGAGGATATAAACCAACAATGGGGTGGTAAATAATGCCGGGATGAAACTGCCCACGCGGATCTTGGCAAGATTAAGTACGCCGCTGATGCCAACAGCCATCAGCACCAGCCCGCCGACCGCAGTCATTTCGCTGAGCATGACCCCGGTGGTCAGCGGTTTCAGTTGCACGGCCAGCATCGTGATAACCCCTTGGTATGCCAACACCGGCAGTGCCGAGAAGGAGACCCCCACGCCCATGGTGGATGCAAATGACAAGGCAATAAATCCATCCAGGATGGATTTGATGATGAGCATCTGGTGGTCGCTGTATAGGCCGCCTTGAATTGAACCCAGGATGGCCATTGGGCCGGAACAGAACAGGATGGAGGCTGCCAGGAAGCCGCGCAGGAATTTCTCCTGCCCGCCATCTTCTCGCTGCGGTATAAAACGCTGCTCCAACCAGGCACCCAGGTTCGAGAAGCCCTCTTCGATCTTCCACCACTCGCCCAGCAGCGCGCCGATGAGCAGCCCGCCCAGCGGGATGATGGAATTGGTGGTCTCAAGGAACATCTTGATACCAATGGCGATGACGAACAGCCCCATACCGGAGATGACCGTATTCTTCACCCGGTCGGGCAGGCGGCTGCCGAGCACCAGCCCCAGCGCTCCGCCGATGATAATGGCAATGACATTGATCCAGGTTCCTAACATAATCGTATCATTTTACTGTAAGAATGGGTTTCTATGCAGGGGAGGTTCCACTTGTCAGGTTTGCAAGGAACATAAAGGGGGTCTTTCCCAACCCTGATAATTTAAGATCGCCACGCCGCTGCGCGGCTACCCTACGGGCATGATATCGCGATGACAATAACGGGTCGACACACGCCCACAGGGTACTACGTGAGGTCGACCCCTACCAGATAATTCGATGTTGCTGGGATGTCCTTGCGAGGGAGCGCTCTGAGCTTGTCGAAGGGTTGCGACCGAAGCAATCTTATGCATGTTCTGTTTTTGAGATCGTCATGCGCTGACATTTGCTACCGACTCATCCGATCCATGAATTCCATGCGCTCATGGGCAAGGTTGGGCTTATCCACCTTCTTTTTGTGCGGATTGGGACCCACCACCACTTCCACAAACTGTGGGCGGGATTTGCGCGGACCAGGCTGCCCGGGCAGCCGGTCGGTATTGCGCTGCTTGCACGCCCGGCGGTAGGCCTCGCCGTACAGCTCCAGGGTGCGGGTCACCATCCACATGAGCAGCAGGGACGCAGTCGGCTGCATCCAATATTCTGAATACTGCGGCGGCAGGTAGATGGTGAGGGTGCCATCCTGCTGGTGGAAGGAGAGCGTTTTAGTGGAAAGCGCTTTTTCGTAATCCAACCCGCTGCGCTCGCCCAGGTGGCGGGTGAGGGCGAAGATGACCTGCTCCAGCACGCCACTATCTGACCATTCGTGGTAGCGGCGGAAGAGAGTAATGTAGGAGGGGTACTCGGGCGGGATATCCGCCCAGGTGAGTGCATTGCGGATGTAGAAGAGGATGCCGTTCAGCACCTTGCGCGCATTTGCAGCCGGCCGACCGTGCTTCGCGTTTCGGGCATCGAGTTCTGAGCCTGTCGAAGAATCGAGGGGCGGGTAGGTGGGCGTTTCCCGATCCCTGAGTTTATCGATTTCGAAGCATCCCTGTGGGAAGGGTCGAAGGACACCCACCGCCTGCCGCGGAGTGTTCATAGCAGGCAGCAAGGGTGCCACCAGCGCCCACTGCTCGTCGGTCAGTTCGTCCATGCTCGGGATGCCCCCAGCCCCCACCCTGCCCTCCCCCAAATGGTAGGCCGCATTTGGATGAGGGTTATAGGAGGAGGTCTTCATATATTTCTTAAAGGCTTTCAATCGCTCACGGCGCGGGTTTTTCGTGCCTTTAAATTTTTCTGATTGGATGGACATTTTTTCACCTTTCGTATATTTGGGCGAGCGGGTGGGCGAGCGGCCCGCTCGCCCCTACGAATGACATATCACTAATCACTTATCACTAATTTCTACTCACCGGATTTTTGTCCTGCCTGCACCCCGACTACGTCGGATCGCATCCCTACTTCGCTGGGACGATGTCGGGACTGCATTCCTCACTTCGTTCGTCATTTGTCCAATAGCACATTTGGACTTTCGTAATGAAATGCTGTGTATCTTGAAAATTTCTGATCTCTTTTTAGATTATATGTTCTATAATCATTATAAGCACAAAAACGGGGTTGTCTAGCTGTCATTAATGACAGGTAGGGACAGGAAACAAAAAAGACAAATAAAACAAAGGGGAAAAAAGGGGAAAGTAATGAGTGAGAAGTGGATAAGATTTCGGCAGGCTGGTGGACAGACGCTGTAGAAGCCACAGGATTATACAGGGCTTTGCATAAAAGGCGAATAACGCCAAATACTAGCACCCTGAGCAAGGTGAAGTGGATCTAAGCCCAAGACAGGGATTCTTCGCTCCGCTCAGAATGACAGGCAAAAGAGGATGGGCGGTGTCAAGCTGTCATTAATGACAGGTGGGCATGGTAACAAAAAAGACAATTCGGAACAAAATACCCTAAAGGTTTTGGAGACATTTAGGGTTAAGATAACGGCCCTTTGAGCCGAAGAGCCACAAAATATATCTTCAACCATTAAAATCGATTAATCAAAATATAACCTGAGCCATTAAGCATTGCCTTCTTCTAAGGCCTCAGTATCGCTAATAAATTCCTCAAGCTTACCCCCATCATATTCGAAGAATTCAATGGTCCTTTTAGTAATCCCTATTTCGTATTCCATTAACAAATCTACTAATTTCTCCCCGTCAATGAGTGTGATAGGGGCTCCTCGGGGATCCAACGCGGCAGTTATTGTACCTTTCGCAAATTTCCCAGTAGTAATAATGGTTCCCCGAATTGCATTAAACATGGGCAAGACACCACGTAATTGATCCAATACTGGGCGTATAACACTTGCAGAATGTCTTTTCACTTGTACAACTTCTTTGACTGAACTAATACCCAATTCAATATCACCTATTACATCCACTCCTTTATCATTGCTTGGGGTAGTCACAATAACATTGCTGTATCCCATTTCTTCAAGTAATGATTTTATGACATGCTCAAATTTGATTGGGTTCATCCCAGTCAAAGTATCAAATAATTGTTTTCTTGCTTCCTGGCTTAATCCTGTGGTAATTTTTTGTAACTGACTTTGCTTGGTTGAAACAGCTCTACCAATAACAAGATGGGAGTATTTCTGAAGATACTCAATGCCACTATCAGTTAATTCATAAAAAACACCTCTCCGTAAAATCAAACCGCGATCAAGTAAATTCTTTATTCTGTCATAAAGTGAAACAGATTGAACAAATTTTGATTGATAATTTGTGAATGTATCACAGAACAACGAATAATCCGGAAGGATCTCATTTTTACGACCAGGGTTATGTTCACTCAATATTTGTAAGGTATTTAAAATACCTTCACCTTTATCAATGAAAGCAGTTATTTCACCCAAATTATTGTTTAGAAATTCTTTACCTTGCTCGGTGATTTCCAATAAACCGTTTGGATTTTCTAAAATAAGATCATGATTCTTAATAAAGTACCAACATCCTCTAGTATGTCGTGGGTTGACTATATAGTTTGAATTTCTCCAGATTTTCATTGCAAGAGTTTGCTCGACCCCTTTTAATCGCATAGGAATCCAAACATTTGGATCTGACCAATCAACAACTTCCTGAGGATTCCCGATTTGGTCAGTAATTCTGTTAACCATCAACCGATAAGTTTGATAATTTTCTCCATCCATGACGCGAAGAAATGCCATTACCTGTTTATTTGTTGGTAAATTTGGTGTTAAAGTAAGCCGGGAGTCCATGTTTGGCATATTATTCTCCTAAATTGAAATTCAAAAATTCTTACCCTGCTGTCCCTGCGTACAAATGCTTCTGGAAACCCACAAACATAGCTTTAATACTCTCCACGTTTCCAAGGATCTCGGTTGCGTCGGTGAGGGCTTGATATTTTAATTTCAGTAAGTCCGGCAGCTTTTCCTGGGCGAGTTCTTCCACGCCGGTCTCGATGTATTTACTCAATACGAATTCCAAAAATTCTTTCTGCCGGTTGTTCAACGAAGAGAAAATGTTGAATTGTGCCCTGGCGACACGGGCTTCACGGGTGATGGGCTGGATGGCGAAAGCGATGTATTCCAGAACGTCGAATAAGTCGCTCTTCTCGGCGTTGATAAGCGCCTGCAAATTTGCCAGCTCACCTTTCCCGTAGCCGGCTTCCGCCAGCTTGTCCAACAGCGCCTTACGGGTATTCGGCTGGGACCAGATTCGACGCAGTTCAGCTTCATCCCGGAAGAATTCAGGCAGTTTACCAAATAACGCGTGCAGGAATTCTTCGGCTGAGACCGGCTTTCCGTCCGCGCTCCAGAAGGAGGTGGCAATCATATGCTGGATCTCGCGTTCTTTGCCATCCCCCAGTTTCACCTTGATCTTTTGCGGTTGTTGTTCCCTTTCAATCTCCTCGTCATCAGAAGTCTCAGTTGGTTCTTTTATTAGTTTTGGCTCGGGTTTAGGTTCAGGTTCAACCGGTTCACCATCCCATTCCGGGTCGGCGAAGTGGTGGTAGGCATCCACAAAATCATAGATCGTAAAATAGTCCTTGCCATCGAATAGCCGGGTACCACGCCCGATGATCTGCTTGAATTCGATCATGGAATTGATCGGTCGCATCAGTACGATGTTGCGGATGTTACGTGCATCTACTCCCGTGGAGAGTTTTTGCGAAGTGGTCAAAACAGTCGGAATAGTCTTTTCATTATCTTGGAATTCGCGCAGGTATTGTTCTCCCAGTGCACCGTCGTTGGCCGTAACCCGGACGCAATAAAACGTATCAGGATTCTTTTTCATCTGGTTTATCAAATCCCTGACCGCCAGGGCGTGGTCCTGGGTGGCACAAAACACGATGGCCTTTTCACTCTGGTTCGCTTCACTTAGATAGATCTTCACGCGTTTGGCTTCGCGTTCTTTGATCTCAATGATACGGTTGAAATCCGGCTCCTGGTACAACCGGCCTTCTTCTATTTCACCTTCGATGACTGTATCATCCGTTGTGTACATATAATCGTCCAGGGTGGTCTGAATACGTTTAACCTTGAAAGGAGTCAGGTAGCCATCGTTGATACCTTCTTTAAGGGAATAAATATATACAGGATCACCAAAATAGCGATAGGTATCCGCATTCACATCACGTTTTGGTGTGGCAGTTAAACCTAGCTGCACCGCGGGGGAGAAGTACTCCATGATCTCACGCCAATTGCTTTCGTCATTGGCGCCGCCGCGATGGCATTCGTCAATGATAATGAAGTCGAAGAAGTCCTTCGGGTATTCCCCGAAGTAGGGCTGATTTTCGGGGCCGGACATGAAGGTCTGGAAGATGGTGAAGAAGATACTGCCATTGGTAGGAACTCTCCCGTTTCTGCTTATTTCATCCGGTTTGATGCGTTTGAGGGCGTCCTCTTCGAAAGCTGAAAAGGCGTTAAATGCCTGGTCAGCCAGAATGTTACGGTCAGCCAGGAAAAGCACCCGGGGTCGGCGTGTTCTGTCGCGCTGTAAATTCCAGCGGGTATGGAACAATTTCCAAACGATCTGGAAGGCGATGAAGGTCTTGCCGGTGCCAGTGGCCAGCGTGAGCAAAATGCGCTGTTTACCAGCGGCGATGGCTTCCATGGTTTTGGTGACCGCCACTTCCTGGTAATAGCGCACTTCCTTCGAACCGCCCACATCTTCATACGGCACCTGGCTGAATATGTCTCGCCAGTCATTCTGCTCCGCAAAAGTGAGCTGCCACAGTTCATCCGGAGTCGGGAAAGCTGAAACCAGCCCTTCCTTCCCGGTCTTCATACAGATCTGGTAGATCTCTTTGCCGTTACTCGCAAATGTGTAATCCAGGTGCAGCTTTTCAGCGTAGTTCTTGGCCTGGGCAACACCTTCACCCACTTCCTTTTCGTCGCTCTTGGCTTCCAATGCGGCCAATTTTCTTCCGCGATAGGTGAGAACATAATCAGCGGTGAGCGGTTTTGCCCGCCCGCCGCCGGTCTGGATCTTGCCAATCGAGAGCTTGTACTCCCGCTGTATTTTAGAGCCTTCCACCTCGCCCCATCCGCTGGCTTTCAGTTTGGGGTCGATCAGTTCCGCCCTGGTCTCTGCTTCGTTCATAATTACCTTCTATTCATTGTCCATGAAGATGGATAGATACTCCTGATAGATATATTTCTGATTGTATGTTTCATTTACATCTTTTGGTGTCAGTATACCCATATCAATAAAACGGTCAATTAATCCGATTGCACTTCTTCTGGTAAATCCAGTCCATTTTTGTATCATCGCCATATTAATGATAGGCTGATGATATAGTTTTGGTAAAACAAGGCAAGCACTTTCTGACGCACGCTTATTTAAAGCCTGAATTTTCTCAAAATCCTTTTGTCGCAGAATGGTAATTTTCTCAACGGTAATAATGGCTTTTTCCGCTATTTCAATCACCCCGTCCAGGAAAAAATCCACCCAAACATCCACATTCCCGTTGTGATACTCTTCCAGTTTTTCGTAATACAAATTCTGGTGCTTCATAAAAAATGTTGACAGGAAGAGGACAGGTTTCTCGAGGTAACCTGCCTTCCATAGATAAAAGGTGATCAGCATCCTGCCTGTTCTTCCATTTCCATCCAGGAACGGGTGGATCAGCTCAAACTGTGCATGGATTATTCCAGTCTTAATAACAGTAGGAACTTGATCATTAGCATGGATGAAGCCTTCCAACATGGAAAGGGCATTATTCATATCATCCACAGGGGGTGGAACAAAGCGGGCGTTATCAGGTCTTGTACCACCGATCCAGTTTTGGCTTTTCCTAAATTCACCCGGATCTGGAAAATGGGTTGTTCTAGCTCCGAGCATAAGCTCGCGATGGAGTTCACGGATGAATCGCAGCGAAACAGGAAAATGTTCTTGTTCAACCCGCTTCAATCCATAATCCAGTGCTTTGATGTAATGCAATATATCATCTACATCAATCGGTATACTGCTGCTCCTTGATACATCAGCTTCAATGGCATCGACCATTGTAGCCATAGTGCCTTCGATCTGGCTGGAAGCAGCGGCATCTTTACGGAGATACATCAACAGGAAGAAATCCAGATCAGGTAGCAATTTGGTGATCCCATCCAGTTTACCCAACAACCTGGTTGCCTCGTTGTTTTTCATTAATAGGGCGGATCCAAACTCAAAACCCCCATCTGGAGGAAAAGGGTTGGGAACAAAAGCCTTATAACCGCCTGGTTGATTTCTTAAAATGCCAATTTCGTATTTTTTCATAAATTTGTTCACATTTATTTATAGATGTATACTAACTATATATGTAAGTATACATCTTGTCAAGCAATGTATACCAAATTTTATATTTTACAACTCCCCATTGAAAGCTTTTTGCAGGAGCGATTTCTTAAGCTCATCCAGTGCGAATAATTTTTGCTGGTAGATGACTTCGAGCTTTTTAGTTTCAAATGACATTTTTTCGAAACTTACGACTAATTTTTCCTGTGCTTCGTATTTGGTTGGAAAATTTACTGTTATTGTTGCCAATCTCGTAAGGGCTAGTTTCGGCATTGCGGTTGTTCTTGTATTCAAACCAGCCTGATTAATAAAGGAGGCAGTTTTTGTGAAAAAATAAACCAGTTTATTGTTGATTGAAGGGATAATTATTAATTTACAGGCATTTTCAGTTAAATTGGCGCCATTCAATGATTCAGGAACTATCCCTGTTTTCCCGATTGTTCCTGCGATACTTATGTATAAATCTTTTGATGTTATTGTATAATTTTTTATCTTCTTATAAACTTCATCATTAATATAATGAATATCATCCAGACTAACACTGCCGACATCGTTGAAATCTGTAACTCTAATATAAGGGTATTTTGTTGGGTGTTTCTCAAATTTGTACCCTTTTGGAACTCGTTTACCACCTTTAATTACTGAAATTTCTCCTAACTTTTTCTCCTCCCACCCCTCGCCTGGATTGGCGAAGACGCTTTCAAGGTAGCTTTCGAACAGCTCGCGGGCGTTGTGCAGGTTGCGCTCGGTGTTCTCGCGCGCTTTGTCGATGGCCGCGAATGCTTCATCCAGTATGGCCACAATGCGTTGTTGCTCGGAGAGGGATGGTAGAGGGACTGGAATTTCTCCCAATCTAGATCGGCTTATTCTTTTTCTAGTTGTTCCGGTTGTTTCTTTCTCTACTTCGCTTAGATATTGATCTGATTGGGAATAATAACGAAAAAAATCTGGAGATACTAAGTTCTCTTCAAACCTTACAATGGTGCAATCCACTGCGGTAATCATACGATCTTTTAAATCCGGAATAAGGCAAGCCCTACCTACCGGTTCCGGTAGCCTGGAAATTAAGCAATCATCTTTATATATCTCAGTACATCTTAATCGTTTGAAAGTATCTTCCGAAATATACCTGGCTTTTTCTTCTCTATCTTTGAATACTCCTATACCTACATTACCGGTTTGTATCAGGCGAATTCCATAATTCGATTGATCTTTACTTTCAATCCAATCACCGTCAGCAAATACCTTACAAGCTTCATTCAGCTTAATAATTTTCCAATCTTCCTTCACAATAACCCCCGCGTCTCATTTATGAATATTGTGTCAACTGCATCCCGTCCGTTTGTCGCTAGCATCCATCTCTCCGGGTTGGCAAGTATATAAGCGCAAATCTTCAGGTAAGCTGCTTCATTTCGAATGATATGCTCATAATAATTCCGTTGCCACACCCTCTGGTTAAACGCCGGCCAATTCCTCTCTTTCACCCCATCCACATAGCGTTTGGTGGTCAATGATTTAAATCGCTACACAACATCCGGTAGGGAGAGATTTGTCGGGGCGATCCCCTGTGATCGCCCATTCTTTTGTGTCGGGGTCAGGGCATTTGTCGGGGCAACCACAGGGGGTTGCCCTAAATCATCGCGGGAAGAAGGAGGGTAGACACGGGGGTCTACCCCAACACGGGGGTCTACCCCAACATGGGGGTCTACATGGGGGTCTGCCCCTACGAGAACAATGATTCCATGGATATGATCCGGCATGACCTGAAACACATCAATTTCCACGCCGGGGTAATGTTGCGGGATTTCGTACCAAATGGACGCGACCATCTCACCCGCATCATTTAATCGCATCTCGCCATTCACGATTTCCCCGAATAAATGTTCGCGATTCTGTGTGTTCATTGTAATGAAATACGCCCCATTTTGTGAATAATCATAACCCTTCAGGCGAATTGAGCGCCTGTGATGTATCTCTGGATCGTAGGTCATAACATCCCCTGGATGGATTTCAAAAGCTCTCCACTTTCTGCATCCAGCCGGTTGATCTCTTCTAAAATCATCTTCGGATCGCGCAAAGTGTCGTCTTCTTTACGATGTGGATTCTTGACCGACAAATCCCATGTGGACGTATCAACTTCCTTGATATCCAACGACCACGAATTCTCCGAATCCGCATTTGTCTTCTGCAATTGGACGAAATCCGCCAGGTCAGCTTCATTCAGCGGGTTAGTCTTGCCCAGGTTGCGTTCAAGGTTGAGCTGATAGAACCAAATTTTACGCGTAGGAGCGCCTTTTTCAAAGAACAGGATGACGGTTTTTACACCTGCCCCGGCGAATGTACCACCGGGCAGGTCCAGAACCGCATACAGGTTGCAGCTTTCCAGCAGCAGCTTGCGCAAGCTGACCGAGGCATTATCGGTGTTGGAGAGGAAGGTGTTTTTAATCACCACGCCGCCTTTACCGCCCGCCTTGAGGATCTTGATGAAATGCTGCAGGAAGAGAAAGGCGGTCTCGCCGGTCTTGACGGGAAAGTTCTGCTGCACCTCGGCGCGTTCCTTGCCTCCGAAGGGCGGGTTGGCAAGGACGACATCATACCTATCACGCTCCTGTATATCCATCAGGTTTTCGGCCAGGGTGTTGGTGTGCAGGATGTTGGGAGCTTCTATGCCGTGCAGGATCATGTTCATGGTGCCGATGATGTATGCCAGTGATTTCTTTTCCTTGCCGTAGAATGTGCGTTTTTGCAGTGTCTCCATTTCGGTGGTGGAGAGCTGCTTACTGGCTTTGAGGTATTCAAAGGCTTCCGCCAGAAAGCCGGCGGAGCCCACGGCGCCGTCGTAGATCTTGTCCCCAATCCTAGGGGCGACCACTTTAATGATAGTGCGGATGAGAGGGCGCGGGGTGTAATATTCGCCGCCGTTGCGCCCGGCGTTGCCCATATTCTTGATCTTGTCTTCGTACAAGTGAGACATTTCGTGCTTTTCAGCACTCGAACGGAAGCGCAGCTCATCCACCAGGTTAATGACCTCACGCATGTTGTAACCGCTCTGAATTTTGTTTTTTAGTTCGCTAAAGATCTCGCCAATCTTGTATTCGATGGTATCCGCGCTGCTGGCATCGGCTTTGAATTTCTTAAGATATGGGAATAGCTTGTGGTCAACGAAATCCTTCAGGTCGTCACCGGTAAGAGCTTTGTGATAGTCGATCTTGCCATTGCCGTTTTTTGGCGCAGCCCAAACCTCCCAGCGATATTCCGGGCTGATGATCCCGGAATAATCCTCTCCCCTCAACTCTGCTGCGGTTTGCCTGTCTTTTTCCAGGTCATCCAGGTATTTAAGAAAGAGGATCCATGAGGTCTGCTCAACGTAGTCCAGTTCGCTGCTGCACCCGGCGTCTTTATGCAGAATATCGTCAATGTTCTTGAAGGTTTGTTCAAACATTAAGCTTGCTCCCCGCGGGTGGTTTCAAATTCCCCTGATGGGGTATGGGTTAATTATACATGGAAAAGGGTTGAGGTTTGCAATGTAGGAGTAGTTGTAGGAGTAGTTTTATTCATTACCTCTGCGTTCTCTGCGGTGAAAAGATCTTTGTTTTCCGTGGTAAATAGATTATTCCCCCACCGTCAATTGGATGATGTGGGTTTTCACCAGGCCATCCACATTGATGACCTGCAGCCGCAGTGAGTACAGCCCAGCAAACCCTGATGTGTCCCATTCCGCCAGCGTGCCTTCGAGCACCGGCTTGGTTCCAGCGCTGCCCACCTGGTACCACGACTGTGGATTCAAGCCCTGCCCCACATCCAGGCGGTAACTGGCGAAATCCTGGCTGCTGGCTGTACCCGTGATGACCACCTTCCCGCTTACAGATGCAAACATCTCCGGGGAAGTGATATGCACCGCCGGATCCTGCCTGGAAGGCTGAACCGGATCGTAAGTCACCGGCAGGGAAGGCAATTGATTCTCCTTCGCCCATGCCTGATAGCGCTCCGGTATCTGCATGAATACCTTTTTGACCACCATTTGAGGCGGGGTGAAGACGGTGGCCAGGTTGCCGGTTTCATAATTGATCTCGGCGGCTTGATACAGGTCATCCACCCGGTCGGGCTCGTTGCCGCTGATGAAGATCTCCGGCACGATTTTAGGGCAGTCCTCATCCGGCAGCAGACCGGATGGATAACATACATTCAGGTGGGTGATGCCCGCTGGCTCAGACCAGTTGAATCCCTGTGTGCCTGTCAGGCTATATTGCATGAGTGCACGCCAGATTCCAGCAGACCAGCGTGGTTCCACGGTTGCCTGTGAGGATACCCCGGCATCCGCCATCCGGGTGACGATCACCCTGTTCGGTGTGTATCCCACCGTGAAAACGCTGCGCCCATCCGCCACTTGCCCGGTTTTTATGGCTGCATCCATCCCAGCATTCAAAATCCCAACCAGGACAGGGTCACCCGCGCGCGCAGAGTCATCCGACAGCACATGGTTGACCAGGTATGCCAACTGCTGGCTGACTACAGCCAGTTCAACTGGGTTTTCATTATCCACAATCGTCCTGCCGCCTCCATCCACGACACTCAGAATAAAGTTGGCTTCAGACTCAATACTCGTTTCAGCGACCTTTGTACCAGTCAGCAGCCCACCATTGGCCAGCATCCCATAGGCACGGGCTACATCCACAATATTAGCGGAGAGAACTGGCAATAATGTTGGTTCCCCCTGCAGGTTGCCATCCAGCCCCAGCGACTGCATCAGCTTTTCAAAGGCTGCGGAGCCGGTTAACGCCATCATTTTCGCGGCTGGCGTCAGGTAATCGTTCACCATGGCTGTGCGGACACTCACCGGTCCATGATATTTCTTCACATTCCATTGACCCGCATCGAGGTCTGCGTCCGGTACATCCCACACCAGCGCGGCGGGGCTGCCTCCCTGGGCGAATCCGCTAAGGTAAATAAAGGGGGTCACCAGGCTGCCGGTATCCACTCCAACCCTCCAATCATTTTCAGGTGCAGCCCCCCTTTCAGATAACACCAGCACCTGGCCAGTGCGCGGATCAAGGATGCCAACAGATGAAGTCAGGCTGCCGGGTGGAAGGGGATCGGTTGGAGGGAGCAGCGGCAGCAGGTTGGCTGCAGGGCAGTTGTCATGGTTACCCGAGCCTGCTGAGGGCTGCTCCAGCGACTCCAACACCGCCGCTTGTACGCAATCCGCCTGGAATTGCAGATCAACATTCAGCGTAGTCTGCACCACCAGCCCGCCCCGTTCGACCCGGTCCTTCCCAATGCTGGCTTCCAACTGCGTTACCGCCTGCTGGATAAACACGGACCAATCCTTAAAGGGATCATCTTGCCTGGGGGTAAGATTTACTTCTGCCAGCAGCGCCTGGCTGTAAACATCCGGAGAAATCATGCCCTGTGAAACCATCTGCTCCAGGACTTTCTGCTGTGCCGATCTGGCACCGGCCGGAGAATCCCACGGGTTTACAGCTGGCGCCAGGCTGACACCTGCCAGCATGGCTGCTTCCGAAAGGTCGAGTTGCGTACTTGATTTGGCGAAATAGGTCCATGCCGCGGATTCGACCCCATAGGCATAATTTCCAAAAGATGCGCTGTTCAGATACCACTCCAGTACCTGTTGGTGCCCATAAACAGAAACCGCCCTGCCCGCCAACAACCGTTCGCGGAGAGCGCGCCGCACCCCTGCCGGCTCATCTGAAAGCAGCAACGAAAACACCAACTTCTGTGTAATTGTGGGGTGCTCCTCCGGGTTCAATGTGCGCAGCGAGTAACCCGGGCTGTCCCAAAAATCCGGTTGGGTGGCAGCCACCATCGCTTTGACCAGGTTAGATGATTTTCCGCCATCCAGCCTGCTAATTGATGCATACTCTCGTGTAACTCCTGGCATGGCAATTTCCACCAGCAGCACATTCTGGTCGCGGTCGAAAAGCTGTGTCGGGTGGGCATACATCCCGCTGTCAGGATCAAAAACGGACGCCAGCTCTTCCACCCCCGGCAGCCCGCGGATGAGGCCAGCATATTGCCAGGCTGCCAGTGCAAGGAAGGATGCCAGCAGTAAGATGATTAAAGCAGCAGCTGAAAAACCCGCGCGTCCGATGAATGTCTGCCATGGTTCAATCCCCCGCCTGCGGCGCTCCCTGCGGTTCTTGATCAACAGATAAACAATTGGACGTTTCAGACGTTTCATTGGAAGGAATTATGTTGATCTGCTGCTGGCCAGGATGGCGTCTGTCATCTTAACTACCCGTACCATCTGCTTTACATCGTGCACGCGGATGACTGCCGCGCCGCGCAGAATTCCCACCACCACTGCGGCAGCAGTCCCTTCCACCCGCTCGTTCGGAGGCACATCAAGTGTATAGCCGATGAACGATTTGCGGGATGGTCCCAACAGCACCGGGTAACCAAGTTCACAGATCTCACCCAACCGGTCGATCAGCTGCATATTCTGATTGACCGTCTTGCCAAAACCGATGCCCGGGTCCAGGATGATATTACTTCCCGGCACCCCGGCCTGGTGGGCAATATGCACCGAGTTCATTAATTCCGCGCAAATATCGGGCAACAGGTCAGAGTAGTCCGCGCCCAGGTACATGCCCCCCAACCGTTGCTGCATCAGTACTTCGGTGGGTTTGCTGCGGTTGTGCATCAAAATCAGCGGCGCGTTGTGGCGGGCTGCCAGCGCAGCCATGTCTGGGTCCGCCCTAAGCCCCCACACATCGTTGATCCAATCCGCGCCGGCATCCAGCGCTGCTGCTGCAACCTCCGCCTTATAGGTATCCACCGAGATGGTAATATCCATCTCTTTCCTTATGGCCTGGATCACCGGTGCCACACGGTCGATTTCTTCCGCGCTTGAAATGGTTTCCGAACCCGGGCGGGTGGATTCTCCCCCCACATCCAAAATATGGGCGCCCTCAGCAACGAACTCGCGAGCCTGCTTCAAGGCGGCTTCCACCACGGCGCCAGCTGCCATCAGCCCATCGCCGGAGAAGCTATCCGGTGTGATATTAAGGATACCCATCACATAGGTGTGATCGCGTTTCTGCAAATCCGCTGGATGTATCATGCTTCCATCACCTTCCTGATCCCTGCGCAATCAAGCTTGTCAAGCAGTTCCTGTACGGTTTCATTCAACCCAGGGACGAGCAGCAGGGGAGCGATCTCCGCCAGCGGTACCAGCACAAAGGCTCGTTCTGCCAGCATCGGGTGCGGGATTGTCAAACCTGGGATAGCTAGCTGCAAGTCGTCGTAGGTCAAGATGTCGAGGTCAATCAATCGTGGGCCATAGCGGAAGCCGGGAACCCGTCCGATTTCAGCTTCCAATGCCTTTAATGCTTTCAACAGCCCATCTGGTTCCAACGCAGTCTGTACCCTGACTGCCAGGTTATAAAACGCAGGCTGATCGGTGTAACCCCAGGGATCCGTTTCATAGAGGCTGGAGGTGGCTTCCATCCTGCAGAAACCAGCCAATCCCTCCAGAGCACGCTGCAAATTCTTCACCCGCTCACCCAGGTTGGTACCTATGGATAGGAAAACAGTGTGATGCATTATCCGCCCTGTTTCAGGGTCTGCAGCCAGTCTGCGAACAGTCCGTAAGCTGTTGTCTCTGGCCCCGGATCGGATTCCACGATCCCCAACCCGGGCAGGGTGTCCGTCTCGAACTGGGCATAGGAACTGGTGCCGTTGATGCTGTAAAGAGGCGAATCCGGGCCCACCATTTCAGGCGCCACCCGGGCTTCCACGTCATTTCCATTTCGCCGCGCAGAACAGACCAGCTTCCAGCGTTTGCCCTGAGACCTGGCTGATTCCAGGTCGAAGGGTGTAATGCCGCGGATGCCTTCGCGCTGTACATCCTGCGGCAGCAACGGGATGCCCATCAGCACGGTGCTCAACGCTGCCACCTTGATGGCTGCGTCCCAGCCGTCCACATCCGCGCTGGGGTCAGTTTCCGTGATGCCGATCTGGCGGCCATATTCTAATGCCTGCTCAAAGGTGCGTCCGTTTTCCATCTCAGTGAGCAGCATATTGGTACAGGAGTTGAGGATGCCTTTGAAACCGCGCAGCTCAATGCCCGGCAGCGCCGCGCGGAAGAGGGAGAAGATGGGCGCGCCATCCATCACCGTTGATTCAAACAGGAAACGTTTACCCATTTTTGAGGCCAGCTTGGTGAGCATTTGATAACCATGCACCACTGGCCCCTTGTTGGCAGTGATGGCATCCATGCCCAGCTCCAGGGCGGTCTTCAGGTGGTCAATGGCTGGCTGGCCAGTGTGGTGGTTGACCGGGGAATTCTCAAACAGCACATCCCCCGGGTAGGTATGAATGAACGCAATGCTATCGGTTGGACACTCCGCGATGGAAAGGGAGTCGAGCGAGCCGCCTTGTTTGAGTTTATTCAATACTTTGTGGATGTCCAGGCCATCGGGGTTGATCGCTGCACCGTGCCGCCGGGTGTAGATACCGGTAACGATGAAATCCGTGTCATAATCCCGTTGAACCAGATCCCGCTTTTGAAGTAATAGCCTGGCCAAAGCCTGCCCCACATTCCCGAAACCCATAAAAACAAGTCGTTTCACGCTCATATTTGCTCCTTATTTCTTCTTAATATGATAACGCAGAAATGGTTTTTAGAGCGAAGATAGTGTTTTCCAATGATGTGACCTGGTATTCCAACTATGGTTGTTCGCCCAGCGCTAAATGGCAGCCAACTTTCATCCACCAACGCCCAGCTCCACGCTGGCGAGGTATGCACATGGTGATTACCCATTACTTGTTTCTAGACTGGATAAAATCTATCGCAACCTTCTCCACCCCGTTAATTGGGTTAAGATGATAATTCAGTTAATATGGCATCAATCCGTATTAATTCCTCCGGGGTGAAATCCAGGCGATCCAATGATTTGACGGTGTCCTCAATCTGAGCAGGGCTGGAGGCGCCCACCAGCGCGGATGTCACCGCTGGTTGGCGCAGCACCCAGGCAATAGCCATCTGCGCCATACTTTGCCCGCGCTGCTGCGCGATATCATTTAACTGCCTGATCTTCGCAATCAACTCTGGCTTCACATCATCCTTCTGCAGGTAAGCTACCGACCGGCTGGCGCGCGAACCCTGGGGGATGCCGCCCAGGTAGCGGTTGGAGAGCAAGCCCTGCGCCAGTGGCGAGAACACGATGCAGCCCACCCCTTCTTTTCCCAGCACATCCAACAGGCCGTCTTCCACCCAGCGGTTGAGCATGTTATATACGGGTTGATGGATCAACATGGGGGTGCCCAACCCACGCAGGACGTGCACCGCGCGAGCGGTCAGCTCGGGTCCATACGAAGATACGCCCACATACAGCGCCTTGCCTGAACGGACAATGTGATCCAGCGCGCCCATGGTCTCTTCCAGCGGGGTGTCGGGGTCGGGGCGGTGGTGGTAGAAGATATCCACATAGTCCAACCCCATGCGCTTGAGACTTTGATCAAGGCTGGCGATGAGGTATTTGCGTGAGCCAAGGTTGCCATAAGGACCCGGCCACATATCCCAGCCCGCCTTGGTGGAGATGATCAGTTCATCCCGGTATGGTTTAAAATCCCTGGCAAATATCGCACCGAACGTCTCCTCAGCAGAGCCGTAAGGCGGGCCGTAATTGTTGGCCAGGTCGAAATGGGTCACCCCCAGGTCGAAGGCGTGGCGCAAGATGGCACGCCCGTTCTCCAGTGAGTCGATGCCGCCAAAGTTGTGCCACAGGCCGAGGGATATTCGTGGCAGTAACAGGCCGCTGCGTCCGCAGCGTTTATATTGCATGGATTCATACCGATTTTTATCGGGCAGGTAGGCGGGTGTAATGAACATGGGTTACTCCTCTGTTTGAAAAATATCTATGGCTCTTTACAGTACCAAAATATTCCATCACCTCTTAATTATTACACAGTCCACACTTTTTCGTTTAATCCAACCAAATTACATCAAAATGCCATCCCAACCGTAGGTCGGTTTGAGGGTAATGCTACAGGCTGGCCAACTCGCACAAACCCGAAAACCGACAAATATGATGGATTTCTTGCTTTTCTGGCTGTTGCGTTGGATTTCGCTGTCCCTCGACAAGCTCGGGAACCGGCTCAATCCAACCTAAGCATTTCTAATACTCAATTATTATTACATAATCCGGTTAATTGCGGTTAATAACCCCATATCACGTCAGATTTCGTAGATGTGCTTTGTGTTGGATTTCGCTGTCCCTCGACAAGCTCGGGAACCGGCTCAATCCAACCGCGCATTTCCTTAATACCCCCAGGTAACAGTCAGTACCGCTGCAATAATGACAGATTCCGTAGGTTGGATAGAGGGTGGCAGCCTGAAATCCAACCTGCGAACCCCTACAGGCTTTCCAACCTTAGAAGCTCCAAACGAAGGTCAGTACCGCGCAGACTGCTGTGATAATGACGGAGATCACGAAAGTCAGCGGAATCACACGGGCTTCCTCGCCGATTCGATCAATACTGGCAGCGGCATTCTGCAGTTTGGCCGGGGAGATCACGCTAGCCAGACCGCCGCCAATTCCGCTGGCAGCCGCGATCACCAGCCCCACCCCGCCGATCTGTTGCGCAGTGGTCAGGTGCAGGGTGGTCAGCATGGCAATGGCTGAGGTTTCAGACCCGCTGATGAAGCCGGCAAACAGCCCCAGGTACGGGGCTGCCAGCGGGTAAAACCTCCCAAACGCGTTTGCAGCGGCATTCGCCAACACGACCACCATGTTGTTTTCGGGGTTGGCTAGTGACCAATCCAACCCCTTGCCGGAATGGTTGATGACCAGGGCGATGGCAAAGAAAACTCCGGCTGCCAGCATGGGACGCGGAAAACGTTTGAACCACCTGCGCATGGATGCTTTTACCTGGCTGCCGGTGGGTTTTAAGAATGGGAGCGCCAGAACGGTACTGACCAGCACCCAGAAGTATGCCTGCCACAACACCCGCAATTTCTCTGGCGCACCGGGGATGACTTCAACTGGCATGGCGAATTTTGTGAAAACCAGGTTGAAGAATGGCAGAAAAGGCGCATTGACCAGCAAGGAAAATACCACCAGGATGATCCACGGCGAGAGCGCCTTCCACAAAGGCATCGAGCGTTCGGCTGCCAGGTCTTTTTCGGTCAATGCGCTACGGTCCACGATCGGTTGCCGGAACAGCTTAAGATACAGCAGCATCACCAGGACCACTCCCAGCCCGGCGGCGATGCCGGTGATGGTGATCAGCCCGATGCTGTTCATGCCAATAGCGACCATTCCGGCAGTCAGCCCGGCCAAAAGCGCGGGGAAGAAGCCTTTGCGAAGCATCTCACCTTTACCGGCGATCCATAGCATGCCCAAAGCAATACAGGTACTGATGAAGGGCATATAGCGGGCAAAGTAGATGCCCACTTCCGCCACCGGCTTGCCCACGAAACCAGCAAAAACCACCACCGGGATACCCAGCAATGCATAGGTGCACAGCGCGTCATAACCGATGGCTGGTAACGCGATGGAGATGAAGGATGAATAGCCCATGGCCAGCATGATGGGCGGCAGGATGGAAACCGGGGTGGCACCCAGCGCGGCCAGCAGCGTACCGAAGCCCATATTGACCAGCATGATCTGCACCACCCGGTTGGAAGGCGAGATGGTCTTGATCAGGGCGACGATGCGCGCCATGGCACCGGTCTCCTGCATGAGGGTGATCTGCAGGATGGAGACGGCCACCATCAAGGCGATGGGCAGGGATGCCAACACCCCGGAGAGGCTGGCTTTAAAGGCGATTGCCAGCGGCGTTTTGAAAAAGACCCAGGCGACCAGCATGGTGGCTACCCAACCGATCAGCCCGGCAATATCCGCCGGGGTGCGGCGCAGGATGAGCAGCAGAAAGATGACGATAACCGGGAGCAGGACGAGCAGGAGCGGGAGCATATGAATGAGATTATACAGGAGAATAGAGAATGGAGAATTGAAATTCGTAATTCGAAAATAAGAAGACCTGGCGGTTAGTTCATGTAAATTTCGGAAAAGCCGGGGCGACCGATGGGGAAGTCAGTCGGTGACAAAATGTAACCTACTGAAATTGGAAGCCGTGGATGGAATGAATTACGATCACATTTTCCCATCTCGGTTCTCTTTTCTCCTTTCTCGCTTTTCGCAATGACTAAACACTCCTCACTATACTTTGTGTTTTCGTCCCGCTTGCAACCCGTCTACGCTGGGATTGCAACGGGACTGCATTCCTTACTTCGTTCGTCATTTGTGCCTTAAGTGATTGGCACTTATGTCCACAGGACTTCACTTCGTTTCGTAATGAAATGTTCTGTATGCCGAAAATTTCTGATCTCTTTTTAGATTATATGTTCTATAATTATTATAAGCACGAAAATGGGCTTGTCTAGCTGTCATTAATGACAGTTAGAAGGGAAACAAAAAAGGACAAATAAAATAAACTATAATTTAATGCAAACAGGCAAAAATTGATTGCCCATTTTTCACACTCATTATCAAAACAGGGAGAATCACATGAAGAACGACCTGGTCATTTTCGAAGGAACCCATATCCGCAGGATTTATGATGAAAAAACCGAAACCTGGTATTTCTCGGTGGTCGATATCCTGCAAGTCTTAATACAGCAACCGGATTATCAGACTGCCAGAAATTATTGGAAAGTGTTAAAAAACCGATTGCAAAAAGAGGGCAGTCAGTCGGTTACAAAATGTAACCAACTGAAATTGGAAGCCGCCGATGGAAAAAAATACCTTACCGATGTCGCCGACCCGGAAACGCTACTGCGATTGATCCAATCTGTGCCCAGCCCCAAAGCAGAGCCGATCAAACTCTGGCTGGCGAAGGTTGGTTATGAGCGCATGCAAGAGATGGCGGACCCCGCCCGTTCTCTTGACCGTGCCCGGGAGACCTGGCAAAAGCACGGCCGCAGCGAAAAATGGATCCAGCAGCGGATGATGGGACAGGAGACTCGCAATAAACTTACCGATTATTGGAAGACTCATGAAGTTAAAGGGAGTGATGAATTCGCCATCCTCACCAATATCATCCATCAGGAATGGACGGGGGTGTCGGTGAAAGAGCATAAAGACATCAAAGGACTGGAAAACCAGAATCTGCGCGACCATATGAGCGAAGCTGAGTTGATCTTTACTGCCCTGGCAGAGCTTTCCACCCGCCAGATAGCTGAAAGTGTGCAAGCCACCGGGCTGCCCGAAAATGCTGAAGCGGGAAAAAAGGGGGGACGGGTCGCGAAAAACGCCCGCCTGGAGTTGGAAGAGAAGACGGGTAAACCAGTGATCAGTGACGAGAACTTTTTGCCACCACCGAAAAAATGGATTGGGTAAGCCAAGAAGCGGCAGTCATTAATGACAGGTGGGCGTGAAACAAATGGGTAACAAATGGAACAATGAGGGAGAAATTACGGGCGGGATGGGACTCTACGCACAGGATAGCGAACCTTCACTGCGATCAGCATAAGGGTCTGCAGGGTCCTCAGCGTGGACGCTGAGGACTAAGGGTGGATAGGACTGAGACCTGCGGTCAACAACCGTCCCGGACAAAACACCGGGATCTTCGCTTCGCTGCGACGCGCGGCGACTACACCGGCGCGAACAAAGCCGATCAGCCCGGCAATATCCGCCGGGGTGCGGCGCAGGATGAGCAGTAAAAAGATGACGATAACCGGGAGCAGGACGGGTAAGATTGAGAGCATGGGTTCACCAATGAATTATTTTTATTGTTTCTACCATTAGATATATTCATTATTTCCTGTTTGGATACTTGAAATCTATAGAACCTTCTCCTATATTGCAATAAAGTAATTATATATACTATTAACAGATGGTTGATTTCGTATTCAACCTCCTGCTATAGGGGACAAAATACCCATTGTGACACTATGCGATAATAGATACGCTAGATGAAGTAAATTCCACCGGAATAGGATCTGTTAGAAAATCTTGGGCATCATTCCAAACCGTACCCATTAGATATACTTTGCCTTTCCAAAAAACAACCTGGACAGCATATGGTTGCACCGGGTAATCTTCCGGTATAATCTCTCCACTACCAATCATTCTAAAGGGACCAAAAGGTGACGGACCGACCATCGAATATCCGGTCCATCTATCGTGATCACCCCAGTATTTGTTACGATGGTCTGTTTTAAAAAATGACCTAGAGGAAGAAAAAATAAGGTAATAGTCATCCTCAACTTGGTATACTTGTGGACATTCCATTTCCGCAGTCAATGGCTCCACTTGTGGTGGGGGTAACACTTTCCAATGCTGCATATCAACTGTGACAGCTAACCCTAGGGTGCCACGTTCCTCTTGCGGGCCATGATTTAACTTTGCACAGACATAGTGATACACTCTGTCATTATAATTAAATAGAAATGGATCACGCCAATGCAACCAATCCCGGGGAGCTGGAGCTGGGGTTGAATCGTAGAATCTTGGATCAATCGTAGTAATCGGATTACTACTTATCTTATGCCAACAAAATAGATCATCAGATACCGCTAAAGCTGCAGAGGGCTGCGGGCCATTCCAGTTTCCAGTATATGCAAGCCAGTATCTTCCTGCCTGCTTGATCACTGACCCTGTCGCAGGGCATCGATCATCATACGAACCTGGATCTCCTCGGCTGAGGATGATGCCTTTTAACTCCCAGTGAAACAAATCTGAACTAATAGCATGAGCAATGTCCCAGGCAGTATGCCTTTCAATACTTTCAGGACAAGTCAGATAAAAACAATGGACCTTTTGATCTTCGATAAAATACCAAGAGTCTCCCAAATGATTGCCTGGATGTTTTAACATGTTTACCTATCCCATAAGCCGTGTTCCGGCCACCGCGATGTAAGTCGTTTTTTCACTTCGGGCAGTTGAGGTAAGGCTTTATGCGGTTCCAGTTGGTACCAGTATGCAACGCTAGAATAATCATTCCCCTGGTCATTGGCATGGCCATGTTCAATAGTCACGCGGATTGACTTGGTGAAACGCACAGGATCCTCTATATGGAAACGGTAAAGGCTCCACTTGCCTGCATGCTCCTGGACATCGCTCCCCAGAGAAATGCCATGGTAAGGCCCAGCATATTCTCCACTGGGGAACCCCCACGCTGCACCAAAGTAATCTTCTGTACCTGTACCATGCAGAGAAGGAGGCCATTTTTCACCATCAATAAAGATCATATCATCGCCTTCACCTGGCCATGTGTAAACCTGGTTGGAGGAATCAAAATTATCAATATTCAAAACACAGCCCACATAAAGACCTTTACCTTCGGCATTGAGGATCACATAGTTATCATCTCCTGTCAAATTGATCCCAGGTAAGTCCCATGGAGCAGGGTCTTTTCCACCGGATGGATACTCTACTTTTTTGCATGGATTTTCCCGATTCCAGGTGGCATGGAAACATCCCATATCTTCCGGAGCCCCCTCCTCATATAACTCATAATCAATATAAAAGAAGAGGTTTTTAATCTGTTCTTCACTTTCATTAATGATCTGTATTCTGGCACCAGTACCAAATGGCATTGGGAAGAAACAATTCATTGCAGCTGCGAACGGACCCTTTGGTCCTCGTTTTTCACCCATCACCATGCTAAGGGGTAGTGATACATAGTGTTTGCAGGTCGCATGTCCTATGCCAAAGAAATCACCAAAAGGGACACGCACTGAAGGATTCTGCTCACCATCCCAGTACATTTCGAGTATCAGTTTGCGCAAATACTGGGGTGCATAGCATCGTGTAGTCATCCAAATATGACGGATGCAGCCCGCTCCTTTAATATCAGCCATCACAGCGGTAGCACCAGAAGCTACTTCCCAAAAATCCCTATTTCCACCAGTCCGATCATAGCTGGATTCTCTCAACGAACGGGCATTTTTAATAAATGGCAGCCCTCCTAATGGGCTTGTTGAATTCCATGGGTTCATAATTTTTTCCTTTACTAAGATATCCGCCTGATGCCAGGCAGTATTTACAAATTCAATTATCCTTTCACTGCACCCATAGTAGCACCTGCCACTAGTTTTTTCTGCAGGAAGAACGAGATAAAAATCACTGGCAGCGAAAAGAGAGTCGCCAGTGATGTCATAGTACCCCAAATGGTTCCATACTGAGAATTAAATTCTGCTATTGCAAGTGGGGCTGTTTTTGTTGCAGTAGAAGTTAACATCAATGAGAAGAGAAAATCATTCCAGGATGCCAAAAAGCTGAAAATAGCAGTTACACCTATCCCACCCAGGGTAATGGGAATGATTACTTTGATTAAAGCTTCAAGGCGGGTGCAACCATCTATTCGTGCTGCTTCCTCCAATTCAACAGGAATGCCTTCAAAAAAGCTGGATAGCAGCCAAATTGCGAAGGGAAGGCTGACTGTCATGTGACCAATAACGACTGCCGGATAAGTATCAATCAACTTAAACTGTCTCATGATGAAGAACAAAGGTACAGCCACTGATATGTACGGAACCATACGTGCAATCAAAGTCGTGATCAAAAAAACCTGCCCATAACGGGTGTTATACCTTGTGATTCCATATGCTGCAGGGATGGCCAAAAGGAGTGTGAAAAAAGTGCTGATACTGGCTATGATCAAGCTATTGGAAAAAGTCCGTGGTAGGTAATCATAAGTGCCAATCACCTTATAGTTCTCCAGAGTGAAACTTTCTGGAAAAAAGGTAGGAGGTGTTGAAAGCACAGCATTTGGAGTCTTAAAAGAGGTGAGCACCAGGTAAAGATATGGGAAAACATAAATTGCTAAGATAGCTGCGGCTACGACCACCCATAAACCGATAATGAAATGTTTCTTTCTAATCATGACTTAAACACTCCAACTAACGCTTAGAAAGCCCAGGTTTCCATATGGCATAAAACGCCATCAGGCATAAAACCAGGAGTAACATAAGAAAAAGGGTAGCCATAGCAGCGGCATCTCCAAACCTTCCATAGCGGATCATCGTCAGATAGATTCGGAGGCTTAATACTTCTGATTTTCCCATCGGACCACCACCTGTCATCAGGTAGATGGCATCAAATGTTCTCGCTGCATCAATTCCGCGCAGGATAATGACTGCAGCAATCACAGGTCGTAACAATGGTAATGTGATGTTCCAAAATGACTTGATCGCATTAGCACCATCTATCTTGGCTGCTTCGATTAATTCAACCGGGATGTTTTGTAATCCGGTATAGATAACCATGGTTACAAAACAGGTTGTTAGCCAAATATCCGGTAACGCCACAGAAAACATCACAAGTTTGGTGTCGCTCAACCAGGCGAGTTCTGATGGGTTGTGTAAAACACCAATCGCTTTTAAGAAATAATTTAGTATCCCGAAGTTATCGAGCAACATGAACTTCCATAGAAGGCCAGCCACAATTGGAGCAACCATCAGAGGAAACAGAAAGATAGTTCGCAAAACCTCTGACTTTTTCCCGATCGCATGAAAGGTTAAAGCAGCAATGAAACCGAGAATAAATTCAGAGAGGAGGGTAATAAATGTATATTGCATTGTCTGCAAAAAAACGGACACGGTTTTAGCGTTCGTCAAAGCAGATGTGTAATTATCAAAGCCCACAAAAGTACGTTCTTTTAGTGATAATAAGCTGACGTCGAAAAAGCTATTGAATACAAGTAATATAACTGGGTAAGCAAAGAAAGCCAGGATAAAGATTACCGCTGGTATAGTGAGAAAAATGACAAACCTGAGATCTGATCTTTTCACTTTATGCTTCTTTTATAAAATTGATTAATTACTTCTTTGGAAGCGCCGGGGTAACCCCGGCGCTTCCAAAATCAAAGATAGTATTACGGCAAGGCTTCGATCTGTGCCTTTGCATTGGCAAGTAATTCTATTACGGGTGTTCCATCACATGTAAACGCTTGCTGGAGCATCGGAGTTAATACTTCGTTGGTTATCTCATTCCAATTGGTAACCATTGGTCGACCCATTGTCTTGGGAGCATTCAAAGTATCGATGAGAGCAGCAAAATGCTCAAATCCTGGCTTATCCATATAGGACTGGTAGGCGGAAATGCGGGCTGCAAGAGCAAGCGGGGCTTCAATTCCAAGAACATTATTCTCATATGCAAACTGGACATATTGCTTGGCCGCTTCGACATTTTTACCAGTGGCGGGGATAATATTGAACCACGGACCAGGAATGGCACCCGCGCCACCAGCACCAGCAATCATCGGGGCTACACCTACATTGCCGGCAACTTTGGCATCAGAGGGGATGGAGCGGTAGTTGTGTCCCCAAAACTGTTCCATGGCCAGCTTTCCATCATAGAACAACTGTTGAGAAACACCCCAGTCGATCTCATTTACATTGGGAGGGGTAACATTGTACTTACAGTGTAGATCGGAGTACCACTGAAGAGCATCCACATGTGCCTGGTTATCAATGATCAGATTGCCTTCGGCATCATAAACAACACCATTGGAGCCAGCTTGAAGTACTGCTGCTTCCCATTCTTCCGGATTCTTGGTTTTCACATCAGCACCATACATATCGATAGTACCATCGCCATCCAGATCACGGGTGAAGAATTCAGCGACATCAACGAATTCCTGCCATGTAGTTGGAACCTTTAGATCATAGTTGTATTTGACCTTGAAGGCTTCTTGTTCAGCCGGATCTTCAAATAGGGATTTCTGATAATAAAGCACTTCCGCATTAGCCCATGTAGGCATACCAATAAATGTCCCATTGGATTGAGCATCAGCTACGAGAGAGGGGAAAATATCAGCTTTGACTTCATCAGTGTATAGATCATCCAATGGCGTTGCAAATGGGGCAAAAGTAGGAAGCCAGATCACATCCACAGTAGCCACATCATAAGCTGAGCCACCAGCAGCCATCTCTGCCGCTAGCTTGTCGTAAACCTCTTGATACGGAACTTCGACGAAGTTTACTACGATGCCAGTTTCCGCTGTAAATTTATCAGCTATCGCCTGCTGGAGGGAATGACCACCACCTTCAACAAGGATGTTAAGAGTTACAGCTTCGGCAGGAGCAGCAACAGGTGCTTCTGCGGCTGGGGCTTGTGTTGCAGGGGTAGCACAAGCGCTTAAAAGCACCAATACCAACAAAATGGTTGAAAACAGGGAAAATACTTGCTTCTTAGACATCGTACTCCTCCAATTGATTGTTAATATATTTTTTAAGGTAGAATTACTCTCAGGCTATCGTATCTACTTTTTACTTATCTCAGTGAAGATGAAGAATGAGAGATCCGGTAGCTTTTTTATACATTTTTTTACAATACGATCACCATCCTTTCCTTTTGTTATACTGATTCGCGTAAGACAAGGGGACATTCCAATGCAATATGTACTGGATGTCCAGAATTTTGCCCGGAAAGTAAATGAGCCATGGCTTGTTTCCCCATTTCATAATAAGGGAGGGCTACCGTGGTCAAAGCTGGATGCATATGAGCCGCAATCATTTCACGGTTGTCAAATCCTATTATCGCGACATCCCGTGGGATGGATTTGCCAATTTTCTTTAGAGCATCGTAAGCACCCATTGCCATCCAATCATTACCGCAAAAAATGGCTGTTGGTGACTCTGCTTGCGACATAAGTTCTAAAGTAAAATCGTACCCTGTTTCCTGCCACCAGTTTCCATTCCGGATTAATGCTGGACAAAAAGATATCCCATTTTCATCAAGTGCTCTCAGGTACCCCTTTAAACGTCCAATTGCTGCTTGTGAAGATACAGGGCCATTAATAAAACCAATCCGATGATGTCCTTGATTAATCAATGTTTTTGTGGCTACATACCCACCCTGAACCTCATCAGGGACAACACTGGATAACGACTGATCACTAGAAAAGCAATCTACAAGGATGGTTGGTGTATAGAAATAATATGGGGTTGTAGCTATCTCACGATGAAGTGTAGTAGCATAAATCACTCCCTCCACTTGCCATTCATCCATCATTTGAAAGATACGAGCCTCATTCTCCTGGCTATTTTCCGCATCCATTACCAGCAGTATTTTATTAGCAGCAAATGCGCTATCCTGGGCACCTTTAATGATGTCCACAATGAAGGGAGTGTCAGCTATATTGTCTGTAATAAAACCGAGCACGTGAGATTTTCCGCCACGTAATCCTCTGGCCATTGCATTGGACCGATATCCAAGTTTTTTTACAACCGCCCAGATTCTTTCCTTTGTTTCGGTAGGTATGTTTGAACCTGGAATGTCATTTATCACATAGGAAACAGTGGTTCGTGAAACGCCCGCTTTGTCCGCCACATCCTGCATGGATACTTTTTTCGCCATTCTGACCTTCCAGAGTAACCATTCTAAGTATACTTAATCGTGTCACTTACTCGTGTAAGTATAATAGCATATTAGAATCGCCTTGTCAAGAGGTATTTTTTAACATGTTATTTTTTAACAGAGGTATTTTTTAACTATAATTCCTAGATTATCGTGAGCTACGCGACAACCTGAAATGATAATGAAGACACAAATGTCAGTGGAATAACGCTACCATCATCACCGAATCCGATCGATGCGGGTTGGAACATCCTGTAATTTGGTGAGAGAGATAAGGTCGGCCTTCTCACCCCTGATGTTGCTGGCCACAGCCATCTTACGCAATACCAGGTGCAGGAAAATGACGATTATCGGGGGCAGGGCGAGCGTGATCGGGATCATGCCATCACCATTCGCAAAGATATTTTAATATCATGTATCCCATGTCCGTGAATTTATAGTTATTCAGGGTAGCCATCCGGATATTTTTTATGCCATTCCCAGGCGGAGGCTAGAATATCCTCCAGCTTCGGATGCCGCGGCTGCCAGCCCAATTCGCGACGGATCTTCTCCGAGCTGGCCACCAGGCGCGGGGCATCCCCGGGGCGGCGCGGGTTTTCGACTGCCGGGATGCGGCGGCCGGTGACCCAGCGGGCGGTCTCGATCACCTCGCGCACGGAATAGCCGGCACCGTTGCCCAGGTTGTAAAGCAGGGTTTCGTGGTTCTCCAACGCGTCCAGTGCCAGCAGGTGGGCGCTGACCAGGTCGGTGATGTGGATATAATCACGGATATTGGTGCCATCCGGGGTGGGGTAGTCGGTGCCAAAGATCTTAATATCCGGCCGCTGACCCAGCGCTACCTTCAGCACCAGCGGAATGAGGTGGCTTTCCGGCTGGTGCGCTTCACCCCTATCGCCATCCGCGCCGGCGGCATTGAAGTAGCGCAGGATCGCGGTTTTCAACCCATACACCTGGCGGTACCAGCCCAGCGCCTGCTCCACCATCAGCTTGGTCTGGCCATACACGCTGGCCGGCCCGAGCGGGCTTTCCTCATCAATGGGGGTATCGCAGGAGGCATACACCCCGGCGGTGGAGGAAAAGACAAAACGCGGAATGCCAGCCTTCGCGGCTGCGTCGATGAGGTGGATGGAATTGGAAAAGTTGTTGCGGAAGAAGCGTCCGGGGTCGATCATGCTCTCGCCAGCTTCAATGAAGGCCGCGAAGTGCATCACCGCATCAAACCTGCCTTCACGCAGGGTGTCATGCAGGGTTTTCAGGTCAGCCAGGTCGGCAAGGACAAACCGGGCTTCTTTGGGAATGGACTGTTTGTGTCCTTTGATGAGCGAATCATACACTGTGACGGCATGCCCGGCATGGATCAACATGGCTGCTGCCGCCGATCCAATGTAGCCTGCTCCGCCTGATATGAAGATGTTCATGGGACTCCGTTGATTAGAGAGTAGAGAATCGAGAGACGAAAAGCGAGAGTTGAGAGTAGTTAATAAGTTGATGAGTGATAAGTTATTTTACATCAATATTCCCTCAGAGGTGCTTGTGCGTTGTGACTTTTGGCGTCCTTAATGGGGAGGTGAGGAAAAGGATGAGAATGTCATCGCGAGCGCAGCGTGGCGATCTTATGCTCTTATGGAAGCAGCCGTATTGCAAGTTCAGAGATCCTTCACTGCGTTCAGGATGACAGGTAGGCACACCAAAGAACCGGGCGGACACACCCAAGAACCGGGCGGACACATAGAAGAACCGGGCGGACACACCCAAGAGCCGGGCGGACACATAGGTCCGCCCCTTGGGTGGGTACTTATTTTTTTTCGATCACGGTCAGGCCAGCCAGGTTAGCCAGCAGCCGCTTCAATCCGATTGAATCAAAGGACACATCGACCACCTCATCGCCATCCATGATGCGGCTTTCCAGCACCCAGCCCTCTCCCCAGCTTGGATGGGATACGCGGGTGTTCGCCTTGTAGCGCAGCTCGGGTTGTTTCAGCGGCACAGTGTTTGGCGGGGACTTCCAGATATACTGTTCCTGCTTCTCCTGCCGGTTCGACCGGCTATAACTGCCATACCCATTCGATGAATAGGAACGATGTTGACCCTCAACCTTGAGCAGATCCCTGGGAATGTCTTCGAGGAACCGGGAGGGATCGGTGGTATCCATGCCGCCATAACCCCCGCGAAACTCAGCCCGGGAGAGATAGAGCTGATCTTTGGCGCGGGTGATGCCCACATAAAACAGGCGGCGCTCCTCTTCCAACTCCTCGGGGTCATCCAGCGAGCGGCTGTGGGGCAGCACCTTCTCATCCACACCGTAGATGAACACTGCTCCAAACTCCAGCCCCTTGGCAGCGTGCAAGGTCAGCATGGTCACCGCTTCGGGCGCATCGGGAATGGTATCCTGGTCACCCACCAGCGCCAGGCTTTCCAGGAAGGCATCCATGCCTTGCTGTTCGTACTCGTAAGCCAGGCGCAGCACCTCTTCCACGTTGCCCCAGCGATCCTGCCCTTCCTCGGTCTCATCCTCGATGTACTGCCGATATTCCACATCTTCCAGCATCTTCTGCAAAAGGGATGTGATCGTGAGCGTCCCCTTCAGTTCCAGCCACTCCTGCAGGCGGCTGCCAAAATCCGCCAGGCGGTTTACACCCCCTTTGGACATGTACTGCCAATGTGCAGAGGCCGGCCCCTGCACCAGATCCAGCAGGATGGTGCCTGCGTTTACACCCAATTGATGGGCGTATTCCATGAGTGCTTGCAGGGTGGTATCCCCGATCTTGCGCTGGGGTACATTAATGACGCGTGCCAGGCTGACCTCATCGGATGGATTGTGGACCAGGCGCAGGTAGGCAATGACATCCTTCACTTCGCGCCGGCCATAGAAGCGCTGCGCCCCGACCAGCTTGTATTTCATGGCTGCCTTGATGAAAGCCTCTTCCAGCAGGCGGGACTGAGCGTTGGTGCGGTACATGATGGCAATTTCACCAGCCTTGAAGCGCAATTTGTTGATCAACTCCGCGGCTTTCTGGCAGATATATTCCGACTCCTGCCGATCGTCCCTGGCCACATACAGGTGCACCTTCTCGCCCGATCCGCGCTCGGTGAACAGAGCCTTGGGTGTGCGGTGGCGGTTGCGGTCGATCACCGCGCGAGCGGCATCCAGCACGGTTTGCGTGGAGCGGTAGTTCTGCTCCAGCAGAATCTTGGTGGTACCGGGGAAATCCGCTTCGAATCTTTCCACATTGTGATAATCCGCGCCTCGCCAGCGGTAGATGGACTGGTCTTCATCGCCAACAACATAAATATTATGATTTTCCCCCGCCAGATGGCGCAGCAACGTGTACTGGGCGATGTTGGTATCCTGGAATTCATCCACCAGGATGTGTTCAAACCGGCGCGCGTACTTCTCACGGACTTCGGGGGCCTCTTCGAGCAGCCGGGCAGTGTAAAGCAACAGATCATCAAAATCGACTGCATTATTGGAAATGAGCACCTGCTGATAGCGATCAAATACCTTTTGCACCACCCCGTCTTTATAACTCTTGATCGTCATTTGTTCAGGGCGGATCATGTCGTTCTTCAAGAGCGAGATGGCATTCAAAATGCTGGAAGGTTTGTACAGCTTCTCGTCAATATTGAGTTCACGAACCGATCGCTTTACAACCGATAATTGATCGTCGTCATCATAAATCACATAGTTCGCTGTAATGGGCAGGTGCGCAGCCTCGTAACGCAATATACGCGCGCAAACGGAGTGGAAGGTGCCCATCAGTATACCCTGCAGGTCATTCGGGATCAGGTTGCGGACGCGTTTATCAATCTCTCTCGCGGCTTTATTGGTGAAAGTAACAGTCAGGATGTTATATGGTCTGATTCCCATGACACTGATAAGGTAGGCCATGCGGTGAGTCAATACCCGCGTCTTACCAGAGCCTGGCCCGGCCAGCACCAGTACCGGACCGGTACCGGTGGTCACAGCCTTGACCTGCTGTGGGTTGAGATCTTTGAGTAAATCCATGGCGTTCATTCTACATGCGGTAAGGGGTGATGTCAACGGGCTTATGCGATTTAAGGCTTATCGTTCAGGAGTATCAGGCTCATTATGACCAGTATTGCCACAGAAAAGTATTACAATATATCTGTTGCATTACCAAATCCATCAATGTTATCCGAAGGGTAACCCATGGTGATTATCGAAGCCCGAGAATTAACCAAAATATATGGCAGTGGAGATACTGCCATCACCGCACTCGATCATGTCAGCTTGAAGGTCAATGAGGGCGAGTTCGTGGCAGTGATGGGCTCATCTGGCTGCGGAAAGTCCACCTTGCTGAACTTGCTGGGTGGGTTGGATAAAGCCACAGATGGTCAGACACTGGTCGAAAGCCAGCCATTGGATCAACTGACAGATGATGCCCTTTCCAAGTTGCGAAGGCAGAAAATTGGATTTGTTTTCCAGTTTTATAACCTCATTCCAGTTTTAACCGTGGTTGAGAATGCCGCCCTGCCAGTGACACTGGATGGAATGCCAGAAGCAGCGGCGCATGAAAAAACCCGTCATTGGATAGATAAAGTTGGGCTGATTGAACGCGCAGCCAGCCATCCGAATCAACTTTCCGGTGGGCAGCAGCAGCGGGTGGCCATTGCCCGCGCCCTGGTGGCAGAACCAAAGCTGATCCTGGCAGATGAACCCACTGGCAACCTGGATTCCCATTCTGCAGATGAGATTGCCGGCTTGCTGCGCATCGTTGCCAACGAATGGGGTCGGGCTGTCATCATGGTGACGCATGATGCCCACATCGCCTCTTATGCCAACCGGCTGATATTTCTGAAGGATGGTGCCATTCTCTTCGATCATAAAAGGCCGGAGAATACCCTCAACGGTGCAGACTGGGTATTGGAAATGGTGCGCGGGTATATTTAACGGCATGTGTGGCAGAAAGAACTGCCAGTTAAAGAGCTTACTATGTGGAAGTTTCAAATCCGATTAGCAACCAGATATTTATGGGGCCGCAAACTCAGGTCCACCCTGACGACTCTGGCCATCATTATCGGCACCATGATGATCTTTGGCACAAATATCATGCTGCCAACGATGATGCAATCTTTCCAGTCAAATGTGCAGGCTATTTCTGGTCAGGTGGATGTGACTATCACTGCGAAAACGGGCGAGGCGTTCTCGCGAAATGTGGTCAATAAAGTCAATACAATTCCAGGAATTAAGGACATTGCCGGCTCCCTCAGCCGCACTGTGAACATACCAACCGGCTACTTCACCAGAGGAAACATCACAGCGGTTACGCTGACGGGCATCACCCCGCAGGCAGCAGAGAAACTAAGGCACTACCCGATAATGGATGGGCGCTTCCTTTCCAACGGCGATACGCAGTCAGCGGTAATCACCCGCAGTCTGGCGGACGAGCTGGGGGTGCAACTGGGAGATAAGATCAGCCTGCCTACAACTGAAGGCAATGTTAACCTGAAGGTGGTTGGTTTGCTGCCAGCCCGGGCCATTCCGGGGAATGAGGAGGTGCTGGTATCGCTGGCCATGGCACAAAACCTGCTGAACCTGCCTGCGCGCATCAACACGATTGAACTTAATGTGGAACCCACCGACCCGTCGCAACGAGACCAATTAGCAAACACCATCCAAACCACTCTGGGTGATGATTTCACACTGGGGGCAATCGCAACTGGTTCCGAGTTTATGGCCAGCATGCGGACTGGACAGATGGCTTTCAATATGTTTGGTTTTCTATCTTTGTTTATGGGGGCATTTATCATCTTCAATACATTTCGCACCATCGTTGCGGAACGGCGGCATGATATTGGTATGCTGCGAGCCATTGGCGCCGATCGAAAGACGATCGTCGGCACCATCCTTGTGGAAGGATTGATCCAGGGTATTGTAGGCACCGGCATCGGAATTGTGCTGGGGTACCTGATGGGTGCAAGCGTACTCGCAATGATATCCTCGATATATATCAGTATGCTTCACCTGGAAGTGGGTACGCCTGTGATCACGCCGCAAATATTCATCATTACCATCATCGCCGGCGTGGGCATGACACTTGCTGCCGGTATCATCCCGGCACGGAGCGCCAGCAAGGTTACCCCGCTCGAAGCCCTGCGGCCAGCATTCGCTGAATCTAGAGGCTTTTCCAAGTTATCCTTGTGGGCAGGCATAGGGTTGCTAGTACTCTCCCTGGCTGCCCTGATTAGTGGAAATATCGGATTAACCGCGTTGGGTGCACTGATGTTCCTCGTTGGGTTGGTGTTGGTTGCGCCTGCGCTGGTGCGGCCAATTACACGTTTTTTCAGCCGGTTTGTGCTGGGATTGATTGCGCGCCAGGGTACCGGGGTCATAGCGCAAAGCAGCCTGTCGCGCAATCCCACCCGTGCAGCCATCACCGCCAGCGCCACCATGATCGGCATTGCAGTGATCGTTGGTATCGGCGGTATGATCTGGAGCATCACCGGGGGGTTCCTGGATATCTTGCAGCGCAGTCTGGGCAGCGATTACCTGCTCATGCCGCCGGCTGTGGCTGTCTGGGGCAGCAATGTCGGCGCCAAGGCTGACCTGGCAGAGAAGCTGCGGGCTGTGCCGGGGGTGGGGGTGGTTAGCACCATGCGTTACGCTGTAGGATCAGCCAACGGTCAACAATTTTCCATGCTGGGCATTGACCCGGCAGAATACACTCAGGTGGCCAGCTTGACCTTCACTGAAGGAGACCCAACTTCCGCTTATGCGGCCATGGAACGCGAACAGGCAGTCATCGTCAATGGTATCCTGGCCGCAGCCTCCGGTTATGAAGTTGGCGACACAATTCTTCTCTCCACCCCGCGCGGGTTGAAGGATTACCTGGTAGCAGGCATTGCCGGCGACTACCTCAATGCCAAGGTGATGACGGCTTACATATCCCATACCAACCTGTTGCGGGATTATCACAAAGATGAAGATATTTTTTACCAGATCAATTTGAAGGAAGGGGCAGATGAAAAAGCTGTGGAACAGCGCCTGGGGAAACTGCTGAGCAAATATCCGCAGTTCAAATTAATTTCAGGCAAGGGTTACTTCGAAGAGAACAAGCAGCTTTTCGATGCCATGTTTTACTTTTATTTTGTATTGCTCGGAATTCTCACTGCACCATCCCTGCTGGCTCTGCTCAACACTTTGTCCATTGGCGTGATTGAACGTACCCGGGAGATTGGCATGCTGCGCGCCATCGGCGCCACCCGCAAACAGGTACGCCGCATGGTGGTGTTGGAATCCCTCTTGCTGGCACTGGTAGGCACGCTTTTTGGCTTACTGGCTGGACTGTATATGGGATATGTCATGATTCTGGGTATGAAGGTGGGCGGTTTCCCGGTGGAATATAGCTTCCCCTACCAGGGGTTGATTGCTGCCATAATCACCGGGCTTGTGTTTGGCCTGATTGCAGCATCCATACCTTCACGCCAGGCTGAGCGAATGGAGATTGTACAGGCGCTGCGGTATGAATAAAGATATCAATGCCAGGACGCTCTTTGGAAGAAAGCGCCAGGAGATTTGGCCAATTTTGCCGTCCTATATGGATATCCTGATAAAAGTGGCGATTTTATTGCCAACTTCCGGTAATGGGTTGATAGTCTTTTCGTGAAATAATCTTTTCTTTTGACTTCGGAGGACCCAAATTGCAGCCACTAAAGCAACCGAACAACTCTATCCCATTCAATAGATCCAAGCTGACGCGGTATGCATGGCTATCAATTGCGGCTGCTTTGCTTACAATTACATTAAAAACAGTTGCCTATCTTCTTACCGGGTCTGTTGGCCTGTTATCTGATGCGGTTGAATCGATTGTAAACCTCGTTGGGGCATTAATGGCTTTGGGGATGTTAACCATTGCTGCGCTCCCACCCGATGAGAACCATAGTTATGGACATAGCAAGGCTGAATACTTTTCAAGTGTGGTGGAAGGAGTTTTGATATTAGTTGCGGCGGGTAGTATTGGCTATGCTGCGATTGTGCGATTGATTAACCCAAGACCATTGGAGCAATTGGGTATTGGTATATTTATTTCCGTTCTTGCATCTCTGATTAATCTTGGCGTTTCTCGAGTATTAATGAAAGCGGGAAAGCAATACAATTCCATCACACTTGAAGCAGATGCCCAACACTTGATGACAGATGTCTGGACTTCCGCCGGAGTCCTTGCTGGATTGGGTATTGTTGCCTTAACAAAATGGCTCCCATTGGATCCAATTATGGGATTAGTCGTGGCGGTGAACATTGTGTGGACCGGATTTAATTTGATTCGTCGATCTGTATCTGGTCTGATGGATGTGTCCCTTCCCGAAACAGATCAAAAGGCTATGCACGCCGTATTAGAAAAGTATCGTCAGCAGGGAGTTGAGTTCCATGCAGTCCGAACCCGTCAGGCTGCTTCCCGGCGATTTATATCCATTCATGTGCTTGTCCCTGGTGAGTGGACAGTCCACGATTCTCATCACCTGGCAGAGAACATCGAGTACGATATCCATGCAGCGCTTGGTGAGGCAGTCGTCACCACCCATGTAGAGCCAATTGAAGATGAGATATCCATGGACGATATTCATCTTGACCGAGAGCAATAGCCATGAAGTACATTTTGTAGAATTGCGATGACAGAATCCCTGTTCCAGGGAGTGACCAAGTCCGCCTGTCCCGGAAATTTGCTTTTAGAATAGCTGCACCGACCCTCACACACCAGGTTGGTTTAATACATAGGGCGCTGACACTTACCTACTGTGATATGTTGACGATTCCGCCTGAATCATGGTATTATCAGGCGCATTCGTGCCGGTTCTTTCCGGTGATTCATTTATCATTTAACAGGAGAATGTTATCAGTACAACTACATTTCGGGTAAACGATACTATTCGCTCCCCACAGGTGCGCCTGATCGGGGCAAAAGGTGAAAACGTCGGTGTGATCGAAACTTCCACCGCTATGCGGATGGCACGCGAAGCGGAACTTGATCTGGTGGAGGTAGCGCCCAATTCTGAACCACCTGTGTGCAGGATCATGGACTTTGGCAAGTTCCTGTACGAGCGTGAAAAGAAAGAACGTGAAGCCAGGAAAGCCCAGACCAAGATCGAGATCAAAGAGATTCGTCTGCGGCCAAAGACAAATGAACACCACCGTGGTTTTAAAACCCGCGATGCCCGAAAATGGTTGTTGGAAGGAATGAAAGTCAAGGTCACTATCCGCTTCAGAGGACGTGAAATCACTTACCCGGAATTGGCATTGGAAGACCTGAAAGAAATCGCTGAAGAATTAGCAGATATTGCCACGGTTGAAGTGCCGCCTTCGATGGAAGGCAGGGTAATGAATATGATGCTGAGCCCGGCAAAATTTAGCAAGAAGAAGCCCACAGGTGAGGGAGTCGCGGCTCCGGTATCCACACCTGACCCCACCAGGGAATAGCCATTCTATCTATAGAATGTGAAAGCCTGTGGTAGATGTTCACTGCCACAAATCCAATGAGAGGAGTTTGCTGTGCCCCGTAAGTTAAAAGCAGGTAAGATCAAATTGAAGACCCATAAGGCGACATCCAAGCGGTTTCGCCTGAGCGGGTCAGGTACGCTGCTGCGCACCAAAGGCGGTAAAAGCCATCTGCGCAGACGCACCTCAGACCGCACCAAAGCTTTGCTTTCCGAGATGATCCCCGTTCAGGGCGAAAATATCATTAAGAGCGTACGCCGTCTTGTACCGTACATGAAGAAAGATTAGTGCGGACATTCCATCCCGAATATTTCATTCGCGGAACCATCATTAGTGCAGCTGTTGGGTGCACGCAACTGGCAAGTAACAAGCCGGCGCCCAGGGGTTTGCAAAGGAGTAAGTTATGGCACGTGTGAAAGGTGGACCGAAGGGTCACCTGCGACATATCAAAGTACTGAAAATGAACCAGGGCTACTTTGGCTCTCGTCACCGCCTTTTCAAAAGGGCGAACGAGGCAATGTTGAAAAGCCTGTTCTATGCCACTCGCGACCGCCGGGTTCGCAAACGCGATCTGCGGAAGCTGTGGATTACGCGCATCAATGCTGCTGCCCGCCTGAATGGCGTTAGCTACAGCAGGTTGATTAACGGTTTGAAGATAGCCAAAATCGAGCTGAACCGCAAGATGCTGGCAGACATGGCCGTGCGCGACCCCAAGGCTTTTTCGGCAGTTGTTGCCAAAGCGAAGGCTGCGTAACTACAACCTCTCAAAAGATCCCGGGATGGCGAATGTCATCCCGGTTTTTTATTAATCGTTGTGCTACAATTCTCTCAGGTATATGATCACGTCGATTCAGAATCCAAAAATTCAACAGGTTCGCGAATTGCTGGCACATTCCAGGGCGCGGAGGGAGCAGGGCGCCTATGTTGTTGAAGGCATCCGATTGTTGGAAGAAGCCTGGCAAGCTGGCATCCAACCCAGTGGTGTGTTCTTCAGCGCTGACTTAAATCCCCGCGGGATGGTCCTGGTCGAAGAGATGCGACTAGCCGGCTTCGTGACAGAGGAAGTGGAGTTCAGCCTGCTGAAACGCGTCAGCGACACAGAAAATTCACAGGGCCTGCTGGCAGTCCTCCCATACAGGGCAGTTGACCTGCCGCTGAATGCCAATTTTTGTCTGATCCTGGACGCCATCCGCGACCCCGGGAACATGGGAACCATCCTGCGCACAGCCTGTGCTGCGGGAGTACAGTCTGTGCTTCTTTCATCAAACTGCGCGGATATCTTTTCACCCAAAGTCCTCCGTTCGGCCATGGGTGCACATTTTCACATGCCCATTGCGACCAAGAGTTGGGGCGAAATCCAGGAATACTTGAACCATAGCCCTGAGCCGCCTGCTATTTTTCTTTCAGATGTCCGGGAGGGCCAATCCTTGTGGCAATGCAGCTTCACTGAGCCAACCGCCCTCATTATCAGTAATGAGGGCGCAGGTGCGAGCGATGAGGCCAGAACACTGACCACCCATGTCGTCCACATTCCTATGCCAGGCGGGTTCGAAAGTCTGAACGCCTCTATTGCAGCCGCCATTCTGCTGTTTGAGGTCGTTCGTCAGAGAGCCAATCCATGAAGATCCGATCCCACACTGGCTGGATCTATCCAATGCTAGACGGGTTGCCAGCACCCTTCACGAACTTGAGCAATTGACATCCGCTGCCGGATTTGACTATGCCTCCATCGGCCCAGCCATGCCCAATGTGCAAGAAAGCTACGCGGTGCTCCCACGGATTTTGATTTCAGCTACTTTTCCAACAGCCGGGTGATGGAAGCGGATGCGCAAGATTTGACCGGGTTACTGACTTCTGCTTCCCCCTTTCAGATCTCTCCCCGGGGGTAGAATCCTACCTGACCTGTTTGAAATTGATGATGATCAGGTTCTTCTCACAAACATCGCTCGTATTGAAATAAACTTTATCAGATAACTCTCCGCCGGCCTGGTTAAAGAGCTGAATCCAAACGGTGTGATAGCTATCCATGGGGTGGTCATCCATCATAATCTCGTAACCTGCTTCCCCATAGCGCTTGATAGTCCCGGAAATGCTCATTTTTTCCATCAACCGCCCGCGCAGGTAGCCAAAAAGCTGAATACGCAAGCCAAGGATCGGCGCGCCCTGCAGATCGACTACATTACCGCCCACGCCAAGCCATTTACATCCCACATCTGGCTGCAATATGCCATAAGACATGCTCGCCGGACTGCCTGGCATAACCACGAACGGGTACGGGCTGTCTGTATTTACCACGCCTGGCATTGTTGGGGCAGGAGTATGGGTGGGCAGGATGATGATAAAAGGCGTGTTGACTGATGTTGGCGTGGCCGTGCTTGTCGGTGTTACAGTCGGCAGGGACGTGTTAGTGAAGGTCCGGGTAGGTTGAGGTGTCTGGGTAATTTCCAGGGAAGCCACAGTGGTGGTAGCCGGGTTATCGGTCAGCAATGCCAATGGGGGCGGAGCAGCAGGCGGGGGGTATGGATTAATGGCTGTATTTGGATTCGCAAAGACATAGATATTAAATGCTGCTACCAGGATCGTCCCGAGCACCAACAGTATCGTCAGAATATTGAGAATACGGATTGTGCCCTTAACCATATTATTGCGTCGTTCCTGTTTTATTTCTATGTGGCTCTCCACTTGTACTATTTAGCAAAATCAGGGAGTAATATTGATGTCCGCGCTTGTTTTTCGTTCTGCAAGCCAATTTTGTATGGCCTGCTGCTGCATAAATTGAAGTGCATCCGGGGTAAGCGCATGCTGCGCATCCAGCTCCAGCACCTTAATGATGTGATAACCGACATGTGTTTTGATTACTCCGCTGTAAGTTCCAGGCTGTTGCGTGAAGGCAGCCTCCTCCACCGCCGGTTGGGTAAGATAGCCGCGCGGGAACCATCCAAGATCACCTTTTGTCAAACGATCATACTGGGCGGCCAAATCGGAAAAGTCGGTACCCGAGTTCAGTTGTGCCAAAATACCCTGCGCTTTTGATTCACTTAACACACGAATCTGCTGTACATGAACCTGTTCTGCTGTCAGGGGGACCTCCGCAGTTAGCTTATCCCGCATCCAGGTGGCATAAATGGAACGTTCAAAGGCATTACGGAAAATTGGGCCGGTATAAAAATTAGACTTTTGCCAGGCTGTCAACGCTTCCTGTCCGCCCAGCTGCTGGGCGAGCTGATCCAGCCTGGATTGAATCTCCTCCGCGCTGATCGTATATCCTGCTTCCACCGCACCCTGTTTAAGCAAAAGTTGGTTGATCAACTCATCCAGCACTTGCTGCTTTTGCTCCTCGTCCGGCGGGGGGGTTGCGCCAGCTTTTCTCAGGCCATCCTGGTATCGCTGTATTTCCTGCTGGTACTCCTCTTGTGTGATTCCCTCACCATTTATGGTTACAGCCATCGGTTCAGTTGGAGCAGTTGGAACCAATGGAATCAAAGTTGGCACGTCTATTGTAACTAACGACGGAGTGGCTTCTTTCGCCCCAGTGTTGCAGCTGGAAAAAAGGATTGCAACCAGGGAGAGTATAAGCACAATTCTGCCAGTGTTTGGCCGCGATCTGGTCATGGGTGAATTATAACCCAATGTCCAATAGCAGCCGCCATTTGGAAACTCAGAAGGTCGTATAATGCACTTGAATTTAGGTACAACCAGTACCAGGAGAAAGCATATGACAAAGAAAATAGCAGTGATCATCACCCTAGCCGTGATACTAGTTGCATCGTTACCGCTCAGCTCAGCCATGGCAACTACCAAGGGACCCATCCCTGGCATCAATATCGTCAGTGTTGTGCCTGGAACTGTGGTCACAGTGGAAACGCGGAATTTCCCACCAAACCTGGATTTTGATGTGATCATCGGTCCTTATGGTCAATACGGGTTAACCGGATTCAAAGTAGCAACCACCAATTCGGGCATCGGCGGCACTTTCACGGTCACCTACAACATCCCGTCTGAATACAAAAATGCAGCTTTACTGGCCATCAGGCTTTTTAACCCCACGAAAGGTTACTACGCTTACAACTGGTTTGAGAACGTGATTCCCCCTGCGCCTCCCGTCAAGCCAGTCACTACCATTCCAGGATACACCGGTAATCCTTCGTTCACCATCCAGGAAGTGGTAGCTGATAACTCGGTGACTGTCGAAGCCAGGAACTTCCCACCCAATGCGGACCTGGAAGTGCTGATGAATGTGATTGGCACCCGCGGGAAATTCGGCTTCAAAGCTGGCTCCGTCAACGCAGGCGATGAAGGTGAATTCAGCTCGAAATTTAATATTCCAGCTGAACTGGTGGGGGCTTATATGATATCCATCCGCATCCAGGATCCTAACTCTGGATACTATGGCTACAACTGGCTCTTCAACAAGACATACCCTGTTGTCCAACCTGTCGTCCCCACTCCAGTACCGGCAACAGGAGTATCTCCAGTGTATCCCACTGTGGAGATTACTGCAGTTGAAAAAAGTGTCAAAGTCACCATCCAGGCTGCAAATCTGCCCAAGAACGAGACATTCGATGTGTATATGGGCAACCTTAATTCCATGGCCTGGGGCGGCATGCAGGTAGCCAGCCTTGAATCTGGAGATACTGGCAGTGCGACTGCGACTTTGGATATCCCGGCTGACCTCGCCGGTCTGTGGAAAATCTCAATCAGGATAGTGAGCCAAACATCTGGCTATTACGGTTATAACTGGTTCTATAACCAGACCTACCCGTAAATCACCAAGTTGCAGATACAGGCATGCGGTCGTATCCCTGCATGCCTGTTTTTATATAGTATAGTATGGCTTTATCCATATATAAGTGATTATATTCATAAGGGTATGCAATGAAAAAATATCTTCTGGTCATCCTGGGTATCACTTTCCTCGCAATCGCAGCGCTTGGCGCTTATTTCAGCGCCAATGGCATGATCAACGCGATCTATGACTTCCGCAGTCCAATATCCAACATCCCGCCGATACCAGGTGATCCATTAAGCCAGCCCATCCCTGAAAAAATAGTGGTCGTCCTCGTGGATGCCCTCCGGTTGGATACCTCTCAGGCTGTTGATACAATGCCATACTTAAATCATCTGCGGGAAATGGGCGCATCGGCCACCATGCACAGCCAGACACCCAGCTATTCAGCGCCAGGCTATTCAACTCTCTTTATCGGCGCATGGCCTTACTTGAATGACGGCCCGGTATTTAACCTGGAATACGATGATATCCACGTCTGGACCCAGGATAACCTTTTTTCAGCAGCCCATCGCAACGGAATTACCACAGGAATCTCAGCATTCAATTGGTTTGAAAAATTGGTACCGCAGGAGGATGTGGACCTATCCTTCTATACCCCTGGCGAAGACCGAATGGCAGATGAGGCGGTCGTGAACGCGGCATTAAAGTGGCTACGGCAACCAGGAAATCAATTTATTCTGGTGCATATCGACCAGGTGGATTACGCCGGGCATCATGAGGGCGGCGCCAGCAACCAAAGCTGGATGGAAGCGTCCAAACGCGCGGATGATCTGTTAGCTCAGATTGGCGCAGAGATGGACCTTGAGCAGGATGCACTGATCGTTTTGAGCGATCACGGGCAGATCAACGCTGGCGGGCATGGCGGCCACGAATCTGAAGTGTTGACTGAACCATATGTAATGGCTGGCAAGGGGATCCGCCCAGGCGACTATCTGGATATCCAGATGGTGGATGTCGCGCCAACCATCGCTGCGCTGCTGGGCGCAAATTTCCCCGCCAGTAGTGTGGGCAGTGTGCAGACCGCCATGTTGGAATTGTCTGATGAGGCCATAGACAGCTACCTGGAGAGTGAGGCTGCCACTCATCTAAACCTGACCAGGCTATACTCCTCAGCTATCGGGCAGCCCTGGAAGGAAGGGGATACCATTGAAACCTCTCGTGAGGAACATCTGGCAAAAGAACGCCTTGTCCGCCTACCATTCGCATTGGTTATACTGCTTATCCCACCTTTCCTGGTGATCTGGCGAAAAATGCAGAGCATCCGATATCTGCTGCCAGGTTCTCTGTCTGCTGTGCTGCTCTTCCATGGTTTCTATGGGGTAATCAGCCGGAAAGCTTACTCTTTCAGCGCTATTGACTCTCCCATCAGCCTGATCGTCTATTGCGCGATTACCATGATCACCGCTGTCATTCTGGGCTTCGTTGTAAGCTTGCTGGTCAAACAAAAAGCATTTAATGACCGCTTAGATACCACCAAACACGTACTGTCTTTCTCCTTTACCACCATCTATCTCTGGCTGATCCCCTTCCTGTGGAGCTTCTGGTTAAATGGCTATGCACCCACCTGGACTTTACCGCGGATGGACGCCTTCTTCTGGGCGCTGCTTGCATTGATCGGGGTGCTTTTCACTGCCGCTGCCGGGTTATTGATTACAGCAATCTATCCCCAGCTCTGGATGCTGTTCAGACATGGAAGAAAAACTCGCTAAATTCGTTCAAAAAGAATGAACTCGATTCCCAGCAATAGGATTCAGAGATCTTCCCGCGCGCTTTGGCTTTTCACAATCGGTATATAATTCATCCATTCCCCATTTTATCGAGGTCTTTTGGAATCTACCCAACCTACATCTTCTTTACAACGCACCTTCTCGTCATTTCAATATCCAAATTACCGGCTCTGGTTTTCAGGACAACTGGTTTCCCTCATTGGCACATGGATGCAATCCACAGCACAGGGATACCTGATTTACACCCTGACAGGATCAACCGCTTATCTTGGATACATTTCCCTCGCGGCCGGGATACCTACCTGGATACTGATGCTGTATGGCGGCGTGATCGCGGATCGTATTCCCCGTCGTAAACTACTGATCATCACCCAGGCTGCCATGATGGTGCTGGCGCTCATCCTCTCCGTCCTGGTCTTTACGAAAACAGTTCAGCCATGGCATATACTCGTTCTCGCTTTCTTCCTGGGCATCGCCACTGCCTTTGACGTCCCAGCCAGGCAATCCTTTGTGCGCGAGCTGGTTGGGCGCGAAGAAATGACCAACGCTATTGCATTGAATTCTGGGATGTTTAATCTAGGAATCATCATCGGACCCTCCATAGCCGGTCTGACCTACGCGGCGATTGGTCCTGGTTGGTGTTTCTTTATCAATGGGGTATCCTTTATCGCCGTAATCATTGCCCTCGGATTAATGAAAATTGACCACCAACCGGTAAAGAAAGAAACCATCAATGCCATCCAGGAACTGAAATCTGGAATTAATTATGTAATTCAAAACCGCACAGTCCGATCTCTCGTTATTAATCTTGGTTTTCTTAGCCTGTTTGGGTTCGGAGTTGTGGCGCTTATGCCGGCCTGGGCTGTGGAAGTTCTTCATGGTGATGTGAAAGTCAATGGCTGGCTGCTCTCAGCGCGCGGTATCGGCGCGGTGATCGCCACCCTGATCATTGCCTATATTGGAAACCGGAAATTGCGGGGCAAGCTGTGGGCGCTGGGCAACATATTGCTTCCAGTTTTTTGGATTATCTTCTCACTGATTGACCGCATCGTCCCATCGCTGGTTGCAGTCATATTTATCGGGATGGCATTTATCCTGGCGGTAAACCTATCCAACGCCATGGTGCAAACCACTGTAACGGATGAATTGCGTGGACGGGTGATGGCCATTTTTTCACTGGTGTTCTTCGGGCTAACACCAGTTGGCGCACTGTTTGCCGGTTTGGCAGCCCAACAATTTGGCGTTCAAGTAACGGTACTGACCAGCGGGGTAATACTCTTGTTGCTATCCTTATTCACTGCCATCCGCATGCCATACCTGCGGCATCTTGATTAAGGAATGCAACTCGGTTCTACCGGGGTTAAATTGTAGTAATCAGTGCGTAGTGCGGATGGTGCTTTGGGAATGCACCGCATTCCAACAAATCATCTTTACTTAAACGGAAAGCTAGCGAGGAGAGAATCCAAGGATGAATGATGAAGACCTTCGATTGTGTACGCGCGCGGTCGGGGGGTCCTTTCCACTTCGCTTCAAGGAGGCTTCGCGCACACCGGCGCGAGCGGAGGTGTTGGTCCAGTTTCCGCGATTATGCAAAGGAAGGGTATTATGATGAGGATTGGGGCGGTCTGGAATGAGGGAAGGGTTAGCAAGATTTATGAGGTGGGCTGAAGCCCACCCTTGTACCAACTCGATGGAGCTCCAAATAAAAAACACCCCGAAGGATGTCTTTTGTGAGCGAGGAGAGGATCGAACTCTCAACAAATGGCTTAAAAGGCCACTGCTCTGCCATTGAGCTACTCGCCCGAAGTAAAGAGGATTTTACCACTACAAAAAGCCATCGTCAACATAAATTGCCCGCTGAGCGTTTTCCATTATAATAACCTCAGGAGAATAACCATGTCATTCATTACCCCTGTTAACGAGACCAGCCTGGCTGACTTATTAAAAACATCCCCCCTGCCGGTGCTGGTAGATTTTGGAGCCACCTGGTGCGGCCCCTGTAAAATGCTGGATCCCTTTGTTGAAAAAATGGCAGAAGCCTGGCAGGGAAAGATGACGGTGGTCAAACTGGACGTAGATGATAGCCCGTTCGCGGCTGAGCAGAACCAGGTGATGGGCGTACCTACTCTGATCCTTTTTAAAGCAGGCAAGCCTGTGGACAGGACCAGTGGATTTCAACCTTATGAGAAACTGGTGGAACGCTTCAGCCAGTATCTCTAACCCTCTCTATGAAAAAAATAACCACCCCATACGGGTTGTGGAAAAGCTCCATCACACCGGCGTTAGTCGCTGAAAAACTGCGCCTGTCGGATGTTCAATATTGCGGGGAGGGCCTGATGTGGCTGGAAGGTCGTCCCACTGGCATCACCCTGGTGCATCAATCCAACGGTGGAAAAACCGTAGAATTCGCGCCAACTGTACCCCCGCGCGGCGGATTGGCCTATGGCGGTGGCGAATTCCATTGCCAGGCTAACCGGGTGGTATTTGCGGGCAAGGACGGACGCATTTTCTCCGGCACCAACACCGATGAAGAATGCAGCCCGATCACGCCCGCCTTTGGCAGCTGTGCCTCCCCATGCATTTCCCCGGATGGCAAGTCCGTTTTATTCCTGCACTCTGACGGACAGGACGATTCCATCGGCCTGACTGATCTTTCAGGTAATGACTGGCCAACCCGTCTGGTGCATGGCGCGGATTTTTATATGCAGCCTGCGTGGCATCCGGGGGGGCAGCAAATCACCTGGGTGGAGTGGAACGCCCCTCATATGGCCTGGGATGGATCAGAGGTCAAGCTGGGGAGGGTTGACCCGATCACAAAGAAGTTGACTTCGATCATCACCATCGCGGGGAACAACCACACACCGGTCTTTCAACCTGAATTCTCGCCAGATTCCCGCCATCTCAGTTTTTTGCAGGGCGCGGGTGACCGGGATGAGTTGATCCTATTTGATTTATCCTCAGGACAACGCAGTACCATAATCAAAAACCGGATACTCATCCCGCCCGCCTGGGTCATGGGGATGCGAGTCTACGGCTGGTCAGCAGATGCCAGGGTAATCTATTGCATCTTCCAGGAGCAGGGTCAATCGGGAATTCTCCAGGTGGATGTTGATACCGGGGTATCCCGTGAGATCGAATTGAGGCCATATAATTCATTTTCTCAGATTTCAGTGGCACCTGCAGGCAACCGTTTCGCCTGCCTGGCAGCCTCCCCTTACGCGCCTGCTGAAATCATCGAATGGACAGAGGGCAATATCCGGGTGGTGCGCTCAAGCATGGAACGACCCACCCCGTATGAGGAAATATCTACAGCGCAAGCTGTGCAGTGGAAGAACCATCGAGGCTCAATCGTTCACGGCTGCTACTTTCCTCCGCAAAATGCCGCTTACACAGGCAGGGGATTACCGCCGGCCATCGTACACGTGCATGGCGGCCCCACCTCCCAGGCGGATAGCAGTTTCTCCTTTGAGACCGCTTTCTTCACCAACCGCGGATATGCGGTTTTATCAGTGAATTACCGTGGCAGCACCGGCTATGGACGGGAGTACCAGCAGGCACTCAACCATCACTGGGGAGAGTATGACGTGGAAGACACCCTCAGCGGGGCGCATTTCCTCATCGCCAATAAGCTGGCCGACCCGGACCGGCTGGTGATCAAAGGCGGCAGCGCTGGAGGGTATACCCTGCTCAACACGCTTATCCGCCACCCGGGTGTTTTCAAAGCCGCCATTTGCTCCTACCCGGTGGCTAACCTGCTGACCATCGTTGCTGAGACCTTTAAATTCGAAGCTCATTATTACGACTCGCTCATCGGTCCATTTCCAGCTGAAAAAGAAAAATACATGGATTGGTCTCCCATCAACCATATCGATCAACTGCGCACACCCATGATCCTGTTCCATGGAGACTCTGACCAGGTCGTCCCTCAGGAACAATCTGATGAGATTGCGAAAGCGCTGCAACAAAACGGAATTCCCCATAGCTATACGGTGTTTCCAGGTGAAGGTCATGGTTGGAAGAAACCTGAAACCCTGGAAACCTATTTTGGGATGATCGAGCAATTCCTGATTGACACTGTGGTAAAACAATAAGCCATGACCCGACTGACGCGCATCACCCTCCTGCTGGCATGCTTCTTCGCGGTGGATAAAGTCCTGGCCGTTGCCCGCCAGCTGCTCACTGCCCGCATCTTTGGCCTTTCTACCGAGCTGGATGCCTTCAACGCGGCCAACAATCTGCCAGACCTGCTATTTGCGCTGATCTCAGGCGGCGCCCTGGCGATTGCCTTCATTCCGGTACTTTCGGAAGTGCTGGCAAAGGATGGAAGCAAACCCACCTGGCAGTTGTTTTCGCGGATCGCCAATCTGGCTTTCATCGTGACCGCCGTCCTGTCCATCATCATCGCTTTCACCGCGGAGCCGCTGGTGGCGTGGCGGCTGGGGATCGCGCCGGGATTCAACCAGGGGCAGCAAAAACTGGTGGCCGACCTGATGCGCCTCAATTTAATCGCCACATTGATCTTCTCCATCAGCGGATTGGTGATGGCCGGGCTGCAAACCCACCAGCATTTCCTGCTGCCGGCTATTGCACCGCTTCTGTATAACCTGGGGCAGATTTTTGGCGCGCTTATTCTTGCTCCTGAAAAAGGCCTTCATATCGGCCCACTCCAATTACCTGCTTTTGGTCTGGGGGTTCATGGATTGGTGTATGGCGTCATCATCGGAGCAGCGCTGCATCTGCTTATCCAGATTCCCGCGCTGCTGCGTTACCAATTCCGCTGGTCACCTGGAATCGCCCTGCAGGACACCAATGTCACCCGTGTGCTGAGTTTGCTCGGCCCTCGTTTAGTGACCATGTTATTCATTCAGTTGATCTTCATTGCTCGCGACAACCTGGCTTCCGGGCTTTCCACCGGGGCTGTCTCCGCGCTGACTTATGGCTGGATGATCATGCAGGTACCGGAGACGCTCATTGGCACCGCCATTGGCACTGCCTTGCTGCCCACCCTCTCTGAACTGGCAGCCAAAAAAGATTGGCTGTCCTTCACGCAAACGATTTCACGTGCATGGCGGGTGCTGACAGCCCTGACTATCCCCACCAGTGTTATCCTGGCCATGGGTTTGCGCCCTTTCATCAGCCTTACATTTGGGTTTAACGAAGCTGGGACAACCCTGATCCATCAGGTGACGATTGCTTTCCTGTTTGGACTGCTGGCGCATTCGATCATCGAGGTTGGCGCACGGTCATTCTACGCCATGCAGGATGCCAGAGTCCCATTGCTGGCTTCATTCGTGACGCTGATAGCCTTCCTTCTCGGTGGGGTTATAACTACGGGGTATTTCGGGGCAGCCGGGATTGCTGCCTCTGTCAGTTTCGCCTTTACTTGCGAAATGGTCTTGCTTCTCATCCTTCTTGTCCGCCGGCTGCGATTCCAAATGGCCATTCTCCCCACAATATTGCGCAGCATTTGGGCCGGCTTCCTGGCCATCTTGGTGTTCGCATTGCTCAACAGGTTCATACCTTCCCCTGCGCTGGTCACTTCCCTTTCTGGCATGACCATATCCCTATTATGTGCTTTATTTATCTTGAAAAGAGACTTGAGGGAAATCATCCGGCTATAATTTGACCATAAAAACAACCCTTTCTGTAATAAGGTATAATAATCGACATGTCTGAACAGAATTTGAATGAGGAAACACCGGTTTTACCGGATATTTTGGAAAACACCCAACCTGTGGTTATTAAACCCAAAAAGAAGACCGGGCTTTGGATCGCAGGTATCCTGCTCAGTGTCATCATCATCACCGCCCTGGGGGGGCTTGCCGGGTATTATGCAGGGCTTCAGAACCGTAAAGCTACCGAGGCGAACAACCGCTTGCTCGCAACCAGCCTGCAATACCAGCTTGGCGTGGAAGATCTTATCCGCGGAAATTATGCGTTTGCAAAGCAACGCTTTGAATATGTGATCCAGTTGGACCCTTCTTACCCGGGGGTGCTGGAAAAAATGGCTGAGCTCTCCATAATAATGAACGCCACTGCTACCCCAATTCCCGCGCCAGAAGTTACCCCCGTTCCCACCCTGGATACCAGCGGTGTGGAAGGTCTGTTAAATCAGGCAAAGCAATTCATGGCGGGACAGGATTACGATAGTGTCATTGCTGCCCTGGATGCCATGCGCAAAGAAAATCCTTCTTTCAAGACTCTGGAAGTGGATGGGTTGTACTACCTGGCGCTGCGCAACCGCGGTATTAACAAGATCCAAAAATATGGCAAGCTCGAGAGCGGAATTTTCGATATTGTATTGATGTCGCGCTACGGACCGATTGATAAAGATGCGCGGGATGCCAGTGAGTGGGCTGGATATTACATCTACGGCGCCAGCTTTTATGGCATTGATTGGGGAAGGGTGATCAAAGATCTGAAAGTTGTTCATGAAAATTATCCATACCTGATGGATCAAAGCAAAGTTTCAGCAACATTCCGCTACTGGACAGCTTTATACAAATATGGACTCCAATTATGGCAAGCAAATGAAAATAAAAATGCTTGCCTGGCATCTGATTACTACGTTGCTGCGTGGGCTTTAAACCAGAATATACCTGCTGCGGATATAAGAGAATTAACCAGAGCTCAAAAATTGTGTACAGAACAACAAGCGGTACCCACGGAATCACCATTGAATAACTACCCAATTTTCACAGGCGCCAACCTGCCAGATGGCTTGATGGGCACCGTGTATGCCGGTCAGGTATATGGGACCGACCCGGATGGTGACGCAATCATCTTCAGCGAGATTTCCGGTACACTTGCCCCCTATGGGTTGGCAATGGACGGTAACGGAAATATTAGCGGCACGCCCAATGCCACCGGAGTATCCATTCCTTTCACAGTGCAGATCAGCGATGGCAAAGGCGGCATCGCCACCCAAGATTTCACCATCCACATCACCGGGTAATTACCCAAAATACATATACTGGCACGATGTGCCCGTTTTTATCCTTACTATCAATCCAGGCGGGTGCCAGTCAGGTCATGCGCCATCGCGCCATTCACTTTCACCTTTATAAACTGTCCGACTTCCGCATCCCCTGCGGTGATCACCAGCCCATCAATTTCTGGCGCATCCCGGTATGATCGGCCAAGTGTGATGCCATCCCCGACTCCTTCCACCAATACATCCAGTGTCCTGCCAACCTGCGCCTGGTTACAACCCAGCGATATCTGCTCCTGCGTCAGCATCAACTGTTCCAGTCGAGCCTTCTTCACTTCCAGTGGAACCGGGTCGCCCAGAGATTCGCTGGCTGTGCCTGGCTCAAAGGAGAATGGGAATGCGCCAGCATGGTCCAATTTCAGCTCTTCCATGAAATCCAACAGTGCCTGGAATTCAGCGTCGGTTTCTCCTGGATAGCCGACAATGAAGGTGGATCGAATGGACATATCCGGCATGGCTGTCCTCATCTTTGTCAGCGTATTTCGCACCCAACCCAAATTATGTGGCCGTTTCATGCGCTTCAACGTGTCCGGGTGGCCATGCTGCAGCGGGATGTCCAGGTAATGTAGAATCTGTGGTCGGGTGGCCATCACCTCGATCAAGCGGTCTGTGACATAACCTGGATAGGCATACATCACGCGGATCCAGGGCATATCCGGGACTTCAGATGTCAGCTGTTCCAACAGTTTGGCTAATCCATCAGCAATCCCGAGATCGCTGCCATAATCAGTCGTATCCTGTGCAATCAGCACCAGCTCCTTGACGCCGGACTCTTGTAATATCCTGGCCTCATGAATGATTGAATCAGTCGGGCGGCTGACAGGTTTACCTTTAATGAGCGGTATCGCACAAAATGCGCAAGGTCTTCGACAGCCATCTGCGATCTTAATGTAGGCGCTGCCTGCCTGGCGTGTGGCTCGCAAAACACCTTCCACCTCTCCGCCAGAATCAGGTGTCTCAGGCAGGTGATAAAGAGTTTCCCCAGGTTTCTGGCGTTGTAATGCGCGCACAACCTGCGCAATATCCATCCACCTGCGAGTGCCCAGTATGCCGTTGATACCGGGGATGCGGCTGGCCACTTCTTCACGGTAACGCTGGGTCAGGCAACCGGCCGCGATGATCAACTGGTTCTTTCTCTTCCCGGCCGCCAGTTCTCCCAGGATAGTGTAGGACTCATCCCGTGCGTCCCCGATGAAGCCGCAGGTGTTCACCACAACCACCCCAGCCTTTTTTGGTTCCGCCACCAGTCGATAGCCGTCCCTTTGCAGGACCTGCCCCATGGATTCGGAATCCACAATGTTCTTTGCACAGCCAAGTGAAATAATGCAAATATCGTTTTTATTCATAAATACCTGTATTGGTCTATTGAGCCAACGTGGGAGAAGCGGTGGGGGTGCGTGAAGGCGTGGGCGTGCGCGTTGGCCATTGGGTGGATGTTGGCCTGAGGGTACGCGTCGGCGGATAGGTATTGGTTGGGATGGGCGTCCGGCTGGGCTTGAGGGTTACAGTGGGAGTCATGGACGGGGTGAGTGTAGGCGTGCCGTAACTGTTCCCGGAGAAAATGATGTGCACCACACTGCTCTGGGCTCCCAGTGTTCCCAGGTCAATCTGGTTGTAGATAACCTGTATCGCGGATGCATTTCCGCTGATTAATTCCACCCGGTTTCTACCTTCAAAATAATATGGGTTTCCGGCTTGCACCCGGCCAACAAAGGCCAATTTGCCATCCACGATCACCTGCATATATGCCTTTTGGTGTGCCACAACAAACAACTGGATGGGGGCACCAGAAGATGTAGGAGCGGCTATGGTGCTAGTCGGATCTTGCTCAGCAGCCGACACTGATTCTGTCCCTGTAATCACATATATCAGGGTATTAGTGGGTAACGATGCTCCCAGCGCGGCCGCTGTTTGCGTCAGACCGGATAATTCCGCTTCAGCAGTCTTTGTCTCCCGTGGACTCATTTGGAAATCTACAACAGATGTTGCACCCCAGATCAAGCTGACAAAAGCCACCACAGTCAACAGCATGATGAGAAAAATATCCAGCGAAAAGAAATTTCGGGCAGATGGACGTAATGGCTTTCCATCCCGGCGGTTTTTAGGAAGAGAAAACGCTTTTTTCTTCCTGCCAACTGGCAGCTGACTCAGCGCTTCCTCCCGCTTGAGTTGTAGAGCATCCGCAAATTTCAGCATCAGCTCTTCCACTTCCATATCCAGGAATGACGCATAATTATGAAGCATACCCCTGGCTTGAACCGGGGAGGGCAGGTCGTTCATCCGCCCCTCCTCCAGAGCGCGAATATAGTGAACCGGGATATGTGTAACACCTTCAATGCTTTCCAATGACAGGCTTAAGCGGTGCCTCTGGTGGCGCAAATCGCTGCCTATCTCTTTGAGCAGGCGCTGCACACTTGGAAGGCCAATTTCATTCCCATCAACCTGCTCAATTTCTGAATTTTCAAGAGCGGGTGTAAGGATATCTTCATCCGTTCCAGAGGTGGGCATCCCTTCTTCATCAAGCGATGATACTTCCTGAATCTCAGCCCCGGGGGAGAGCAAAGCGTCCAGGTCTTCCGGCAGGAGGTTAAGGAATTCCCAGTACAACCGTAAAAAACCCCGTCCATGTACGGGTGAAGGCAGATCCTCCATGCGATCTTCCTCCATCGCCAGCAGGTAGCGCTCTTTAATGTGCAGCGCACGATACACTTGCAAGTAGCTGAGATTTCTCTGGCTGCGGGCTAAGGCGAGGGTTTGACCAATGCTTTCTTTCATGTGTGTGAATTATATAACAAACCAGCCTGGCTCCCCACCAGGGAATCGCCAGACTGGATTATTGCTCCTTGAGAGAGAACTAAATAACTGCGCTTATTCTTTTTCTTCCATTGTTTCAACTGTTTCAACCGGCTCTACGACCCTGGTTTCAACCAACGGCTCTTCAACAGTAGCATCAACAGGTGTTTCTACTACCGGTACTGCAGCAATCACTTCACCTTCGCGGTGTACGATGATCTTGATTTCTGGCATCAGGTCCACAGTCAGGCGGATGTGGGCTTTCTTTTCACCCAGAGTACGGATGGGTTCAATATCGATCTGATGCCGATCCACGGTAATACCGGTTTTGGTCTGTATGGCATCAGCGATCATCTGATGGGTGATGGAACCATACAATTTCCCAGTCTCGCCAGCTTTAGAGCCAAAGGTCAGCACGAGTTTGGCCAGTACTTCAGCAACGCTGCCCATCTCCTGGTTTAATGCTGCTCTTCGCACAGTAGCCTGCTGGCGGATGTGCTCCACCTGCTTCATAGCGCCGGGAGTGGCAAGCACCGCGAGATTTTTAGGGATGAGGAAGTTACGGCCATAGCCATCGGCAACTCGTTTCACATCGCCGGCGCGGCCTAGTTTATAAACATCTTTGAGTAGGAGAACTTTCATGATCAAGCCCTTCAATCTTTGATACTCTGACGCGAAGGGTACAACGCGCCAGGCGGGAAGAGTATACCACATATTGCCGTTGAAAATAAAAACTCCAGGCGTCACGCGGAAAGCTAATTTGACGCGAGGAAAGCAAATTCGTGTGTGTTAATTGTGATAATCAAGTGAATAATCGCATAAGTGTCTCAGCCGCAATCTCTATTCGCAAGGAATTTCCGCACAACCATGCAGGTGCTTCTTCAGGTACTGACCGGTATAGCTGTGGTCATTTCGGCAGAGTTCCTCAGGCGTACCAGTGGCCACCACCTCGCCACCGCGATGACCGCCTTCAGGTCCCAGATCAATAATGAAGTCCGCCACTTTGATGATATCCAGGTTGTGTTCTATGATTACCACGCTATTACCTGCATCTACTAACCGTTGAAGAACCTCGATCAATTTATGCACATCCGCGGCGTGCAGCCCAACAGAAGGTTCATCCAACACATAAATGGTCCGTCCTGTTGCCCGGCGCGAAAGCTCTTTGGCCAGCTTAACACGCTGCGCTTCGCCACCAGAAAGGGTGGTTGCTGGCTGTCCAATGCGAATATATCCCAGCCCCACTTCCTGCAGCAGACGCAGCTTGTTGACAATGGAAGGAAAATTGGTGAACATCTCCATCCCGGCTTCCACTGTGGAATCCAGTATGTCCGCAATGGATAGCCCCTTGAAGTGCACCTGCAATGTTTCGCGGTTGAAGCGCGCGCCATGACACACATCGCATGGCACGTAGACATCCGGCATGAACTGCATCTCAATGCGCAACTGACCCTGTCCCTGGCAAGCCTCACAGCGTCCGCCATGGACATTAAATGAGAACCGGCCGGCCGTATAACCGCGCATCCTGCTTTCTGGCAATCCTGCAAACAACGAGCGGATCTCATCGAATAAGCCCGAGTATGTCCCCGGGTTTGAACGTGGTGTGCGGCCGATGGGGGATTGGTCTATGCTGATGATCTTATCCAGCCGGTCGAGACCCTCGATGCGGTCATACTCACCCGGCTGGGTATGCGCACCATTCAATTCGCGCGCCAGAGCGCTGTAGAGCACATCCACCATCAATGTGGACTTACCTGAGCCGGATACCCCGGTAATACAGACCAGCTTGCCCAGTGGGATTTCCACGTTCAAGTTTTTCAGGTTATTGGATCGCGCGCCAACCACAGTCAGCTTATTACCATTGCCTGCCCGGCGTTTCTGCGGCATGGGAACACTCATTCTTCCAGATAGGTATGCGCCGGTTAGGGACTTCGGATGGGCCAGAATGTCATCCACCGTACCTTCTGCAATCACTTCTCCGCCATGCACCCCGGCTGCCGGTCCCAGGTCAATGATCCAGTCCGCGCTGCGGATGGTTTCATCATCATGCTCCACCACCAGTACGGTATTGCCCAGGTCACGCAACCCTTTCAGCGTCTCCAACAGGCGGCCGTTATCCCGCGGGTGTAAGCCAATGGATGGCTCATCCAATACGTAGAGCACCCCCATCAAGTGCGAACCGATCTGTGTAGCCAGGCGGATGCGCTGAGCTTCGCCGCCAGATAATGATCCCGCTGGGCGCCGCAGGGTAAGGTAATCCAACCCCACATTCACCAGAAAACCCAAGCGAGAGTCTATTTCCTTTAATATTCTTTCAGAGATCAGCTTTTGCCGGTCAGAAAGTGCTGAACCCCCTGCCAGCCCGCGCACCCATTCAAGTGTCTCATTAACCGGCCAATTCGTTACCTGCAGGATGTTGCTGCCATTCACTGTTACTGCAAGCGCTTCCGGCCGTAGACGGTTGCCGCCACAGGCTGGACAAGGTTTATTAGACATGAATTCGGAGATCTTATTACGGATGTACTCCGATTGCGTTTCCCGGTAACGGCGCATCAGGTTGCCCACGACGCCTTCAAAAGTAGTCTTGAAGCTGGATTGACGATCCTCGCGCTGGTAGTTGATGGAAACTTCCTCCCCATTGGTTCCATAGAGGAGCAGGTTTATCTTTTCCTCAGGAAGGTTCTTAACCGGGGCATTTAGATCAATGTGGTAATGACGTGCTACCGCTTCTATCGCCTGCCAGTAATACCCACCTTCAGGCCGGGGACCGCCCCACTCCATGGCCACGATGGCACCTTCATTGAACGAGCGTTCCCGATCAGGGATGAGCAGCCCTGGGTCGATCTCTTGCTTGCTGCCTAGCCCCTGACATTCGGGGCAGGCGCCATGCGGCGTGTTGAAGGAAAAGGTACGCGGTTCGATTTCTGGCAGTGAGAAGCCGTGCTCCGGGCAGGCCAGGTGTTCCGAAAACATGTGGTCTATCGGTGGTTCAGCTGATAAATTTTGCACGGTCAGGTAGCCTTCGCCCACTTTGAGCGCAGTCTCCACAGAGTCAGTCAGTCGCGAGAGCGCGGATTTTCGCTCATCGGGGTCTTCCGATTGGCTGACCACGATGCGGTCGACCACAGCTTCGATAGTGTGGGTCTTGTAGCGGTCCAGATTGATCTCATCATCCAGCGAAAAGACATCCCCATCCACACGCACCCGTGTGAAACCAGCCTTGCTGATCTCTTCAAACACATTCTGATAGGTGCCTTTCCGGCCGCGAATGATGGGGGCCAGGATTAATAGCTTGGCGCCTTCCGGTAGTTTTGCGATCGTGTCCACAATCTCCTGCGCGCTTTGCCTGACGACTTCCCGCCCGCACACCGTGCAGTGAGGGATGCCAATGCGGGCAAACAGCAAGCGCAGATAATCGTAGATCTCCGTGACTGTTCCAACCGTGGAGCGCGGGTTATGGGATGTGGCTTTCTGGTCGATGGATACTGCAGGGGATAGCCCGTCAATGTAATCCACATCAGGTTTATCCATCTGACCGAGGAACTGGCGGGCATACGCAGATAGAGATTCCACATAGCGGCGCTGCCCTTCCGCGAAGATGGTATCGAATGCCAGGGATGACTTTCCGGAACCTGACAGCCCGGTGATGACAACGAATTTATCCCGTGGGATTTCCACGGTGATGTTTTTTAAATTGTGCTGGCGAGCGCCAACCACACGGATGACATTTTGACTCATATATTAACCTCTGATTGAATTCTGAACAGGTAATTATACCGCGAGTAGAACTGGGTTATTTGGCCTTGTCAGACATGAGGCTTAGTGACGGGTATTGGCTGTTCGTATGCTATTATAGAACAATTGTACTACTATTAATCATACTTTAGCAACCCCCATACTCCATTGGGGTTATAGGATTGGATCTATTTATTTTCGCTTGTAAATTATTGACAAGGTATATAATCATATTATCTTTTTTGAATCCGAGAGGAATTAAAGATCATGGAAGAAAAAACTCACAAACGCGCTATCTGGGCCTGGACAATGTACGATTGGGCCAATTCAGCTTTTGCAACAACCATCATGGCGGCTGTACTACCAATATACTTCTCCAGCGTAGCCCAAACCGCCGGTCTTACACCCGCAGAAGCCACAGCAAAATGGGCTTTTACATCAGCCATTGCTGCCCTGCTGGCAGCGTTGGTCTCTCCAGTTCTTGGCGCCATGGCAGATTTCCGGGGCAGCAAGAAGCGATTCCTGACCATTTTCATGGTAATTGGCGTGTCTGCCACCGCGTTGATGGTGGGCATTCGCGGCGGCAACTGGCAGTTGGCTTCCGTCCTGTTCATCTTCGGCCAAATTGGCTTTGCTGGTTCCCTGGTGTATTATGATGCCCTCCTTCCGCATGTAGCCACTGAAGATGAGATCGACATGGTCAGCAGTCGTGGTTTCGCCATGGGGTATATCGGTGGCGGCATCTTGCTGGCCATCAACCTGGTGATGATCATGTTTACCCCGGACAGCATGACCGAATTGATGACGCGCCTCAGCTTTGTAACAGTTGCGATTTGGTGGTTCCTGTTTACACTTCCTCTTTTGAAATATGTCTCCGAACCTGCCCGGCGGCTCCTGGCAGGTGAAGAAAATTTCAACCCGCTGCAGGCTGCATTTTCCCGCCTGGGAACCACTTTCCGCGACATTCGCAAATACCGCGACTTATCCATGTTCCTGCTCTCCTTCTGGATATACACTAACGGTATCGGCACCATCATCATCATGGCCACAGCTTTCGGGAAAGAACTGGGCTTTAGCACGACTACCTTGATTGGAACACTTTTGATGGTGCAATTCCTGGCTGCCCCATTTGCCATTCTGTTTGGCAAACTGGCAGCAAAAATGGGTACCAAGAGAGCTATATATTTGAGCCTGTCCATCTATTCTGTCATTGCTATCCTGGGTTTCTTCATGTACCACGATTGGCAGTTCTGGATGTTAGGCGCACTGGTGGCAACCGTTCAGGGCGGTTCGCAAGCCCTCAGCCGCTCACTGATCGGTCGCATGATGCCTAAAAGCAAGAGCGCTGAATTCTACAGTTTCTTCAGCGTTTTTGAAAAATTTGCCAGCATCCTCGGCCCGCTGCTCTTTGGGGTGGTATCCACAATTGCTGGAGAAAGCCGATTAAGCATCATCTCGCTGATCGTGTTCTTTTCTCTGGGTATCGTCATCCTGACCCGGGTGAATGTGGATAAAGGCATCCAGATTGCCCAGGCAGAGGAACTCGAATTGCACACCGTTTAACCTTTACCTCTACTTATAAATAAAGGGGGAGGTTTTCAACCTCCCCCTTTATTTCCCCTGTTATAGTTTCAATATAAATTTCAATTTTCGATTATCAAATCTCCAGATACCTTACTTTATCACCTCATACAGTTCCAACAATACCCCGCCCGTCGCCTTGGGGTGTACAAACGCCATCTTGCGGCCTGGTTCCTCTATCGGCATCTCGTTGATCAGTCGGAAGCCTTTGGCTTTCAGGTCCGCCAACATGCCTTCAATATCATCCGTCTCCAGGCACAGGTGATGAATTCCCTGACCTTTATCCACCAGGTACTTAGCCATAGTGGAATCTTCCGCGGTGGGGGCTACCAGCTCCACATCACTTTCGCCCACCGGTAAAAAAGCAACTTTGGCTTTCTGGCGGGCAACATCCTCCACGTGGTGCAGGTGCATACCCAATCCTTCTGTCCAGAATGGGAGCGCTTCTTCGATATTGTTCACAGCGATTCCAACATGATTGATCTTTAGTAATTTAGCCATTATTCCTCCTAAAAACTTTACAGCAGAGGTCGCGGAGGTCACAGAGAGATATTGTTTATATTACTCAGCGATCTCCGCGCCCTTTGCGGTTAATAAAATATCTATCCCCACGCGGGGGTATGGTACTCTCCCCACACCTGGCGAAGCACACCAGCGATCTCGCCCAGGGTGATATCGTTACTGACACACTCGATGAATAGAGGCATCAAGTTTTCTGTACCCCTGGCTGCTATTTCCAACTGGCTGAGAAGCTCGCTCACCTTCACAGCATCGCGTTTCTGGCGCAGTTCCGCCAGCCGGGTGCGTTGATTTTGTTCAATGGCAGGATCCACTTTCAGGCGTTCCATGTCCAGCGTTTCTTCAGCCTGGAAAGCATTCACGCCCACCAGTGTAGTTTCTTTGTTCTCAAGCGCACGCTGGTACTGGTAAGCAGCCTCCTGGATCTCATTTTGCATATAACCGGATTCAATGGCGACCAGTGCCCCGCCCATACTATCAATCTTGGCAATGTATTCATTTGCCCGCTTTTCAATCTCATCGGTCAGGTACTCAACCACATAAGCCCCAGCCAACGGATCAACAGTGTCTGCTACACCAGATTCATAAGCGATGACTTGCTGTGTACGCAAGGCTACGCGCACAGATTTTTCGGTGGGCAGCCAGAGCGCCTCGTCACGACTGTTGGTATGCAAACTCTGCGTTCCGCCCATCACCGCCGCCAGTGCCTGTAAAGTCACGCGTACTACATTGTTATCCGGTTGCTGCGCGGTCAGCGTGGAACCAGCCGTCTGAGTGTGAAAGCGCAGTTGCCAGCTCTTCGGATCCTTCGCGCCAAAGCGTTCACGCATGATGCGCGCCCACATTCTGCGGGCTGCGCGGTATTTGGCCACTTCCTCCAGGAAGTTATTGTGGGCGTTAAAAAAGAAGGAAAGCTGGGAAGCAAAGTCATCCACATCCAACCCGGCTTTGATGGCTGTTTGGACATAAGCGATGCCATTTGCCAGGGTGAAGGCTACCTCCTGCACCGCTGTTGAGCCAGCCTCACGGATATGGTAACCGGATATGCTGATGGTGTTCCAGCGTTTAATGTTCTGCTCGCAGAATTGGAAGCTGTCCGTGATCAGGCGCATGGAAGGCGTTGGCGGGAAGATATAGGTGCCGCGGGCGACATATTCTTTTAATATATCATTCTGGATGGTGCCACGCAGCTCGCTCATGGGTACGCTTTGCTTCTTAGCCACCGCGATATACATGGCCAACAGGATGGCAGCCGGGGCGTTAATGGTCATACTGGTTGACACCTGATCCAGCGGGATCTCCTTGAAAAGGGTTTCCATATCCGCCAGGGATGAGATGGATACACCCACCTTGCCCACCTCACCCATAGCCATGGGGTGATCCGCATCGTAACCGATCTGCGTGGGCAGGTCGAAGGCTACTGACAATCCAGTTTGACCCTGTTGCAGCAGGTAACGATAGCGCTTATTTGATTCCTCCGCGCTGGCAAAACCAGCATACTGCCGCATGGTCCAGAATCTACCACGATACATATTGGGCTGTACCCCGCGGGTGAATGGGAACTCGCCCGGGAAGCCGAGCTGCTCCATATAGTCCGCCTCGCCTGGCACAGCCACCACCGGGACAGGGATGCCTGACGAGGCTTCAAATAGCGGTTTGCGTTCTTTGTTTTTCGTAATAGCTGGATTCAGTACCGATTCTTCCCATTGTTTTTTCTCAGATTCTACGGTCATAATCACCTCACAGATGGAAAAATGTGTCTACTAGTCAACTCCCAGTATAGTTCAACCTGTTCATTCTTCGTAATCAAATCATAATGTCTTTTTTTCACTATCGTTGAAATGTATCAACCAGTTTATCGCGGAAATTCAAAACGTCGCGAATAATTCTTCTGGGTGTTCAAAATGCCCGATAAGTGTCATTGAGTCCTATGATTTATTGGAATCATATCCCTTAATAACAACCAAACAATGAATTTTATCGTGCTATAATACCAATGATACAACAAACTTAAAACAAACTTGGTGATTTGCAGAAAGGTGCTTACGTATTTATTGCTTTTTGGAGAGCGCGTATGAAGAACGCTCCATACAGGCTAAGGAAGCTGATTAAATCGCTTGTGTTCTCCGGGTGGAGAAGCCATGCCTTGCCTGGTCAGACGCTGGTAGAATTTTCGCTTTCCTTGTTGCTTCTGCTGATGATCCTGGTTGGCATCTTTGAGATGGGCCGATTATTTTTCACCTACTCCTCAGTGGCTACCGCCGGCAGGGAAGCAGCCCGGTATGCAGCCGGTGTCAGCACGGTGGCAAGCTTGAATAAAGCTCAATACAATGACTGCGCAGGCATCCGTGCTGAAGCGACGCAAATTGGCTGGTTTGCGGGAGTGCAAGCTGCGGATGTCCGCATCTTCCATGATGCCGGGCCAGGTACACCGGAAATCGAATATTGCAATCCATCCGGGGCCATCACCATTGATCGAAACACTCGCATTACTGTTGAAATCCAGGTCACCTACACACCGATGCTACCTCTACTTCAGATACCCCCAACCAATCTTGCATCCAAGAGTTCCCGGTCCATCCTGCTGAAAGCGCAGGTTGCGCCATGATATATAAATTTAGGTTTACGTGGCTGATAAGTATGATGAGGGAAAATAATCGCTTGAGGTTCAACGAAAAAGGCCAGGCGCTGGTTGAGTTGGGCATCAGTCTATTAATATTGCTGCTGATACTGAATACCATCGTCGATCTCGGCACTTTGCTTTATTCTTACATCTCTCTACAAGACACCACCCAGGAAGGTATTGTTTTCGGTTCTTATGACCCGATGAAGACCACCGACATTAAGAATCGGATCAGGGACTCAGCAGATTTCCCGCTCATTGCAAGCACCATCCAAAATGGGGACATCAACATCTATTGCTGCCCCAAGACCAGCGTGGGAGATTGCACCGTTCTTTGTGCCAGCAACTCAACCAGTTCCTGCCCGGGCCAGAAATTTACCGTGGAGGTGAATTATATGTATCACCTGACACTACCATTCCTGACCACATTCCTGGGGACGAATAATATCCCTATGAATGTACGCACCACCAGTACTATCATCGAATCGCCCACCACGATTCAAACGCTGTTAAATTTGGGGCAATCATGCCCGTAAAGGAGCCATGATCATGCCCGAGGAAGATAACAATGAAAAGTGAAAAAGGACAGGTTGTTGTATTGATCGCCCTCATCATCATCGGATTGATGGGCGCCATGGCGCTGGCTATAGATGGCAGCATGATCATGTTCGACCGGCGTAATGCCCAGTCCGCGGCTGATGCATCCACTTTAGCTGGGGCTTATGAGCTTTCCAAATATTATGGCGAAAATATTACCGCACGCACCTCCAGAATTAAGAATGCCGCAATTGCACGGGCAGCAGATAACGGTTACACCATTACTGCCAGTGACGTGGAGTACCCGCCAGCCAGTGGTACTTTTCAGGTGGTAAACGGGGATACCAACCCGTTGAATTACATCCGGGTCACTATCCACTCTACTGTGGATACCTCTTTTGTCCACTTGATTGGTTTTTCCAATGCTATCACCAATAAAGTGGTAGCCGTGACCCATATCTCGCCAGCAATAAACACCGCTTCCTTTGCCCTGATTGCCCTGGCTCCTGTTGGGTGCGGCGATTATGGCGGTATGAATATGGGGGGTGGTGGAACAGTGAGTATTACAGGTGGCGGAGTCTTGGTCAATTCCACTGCCACCGGGAGCGGCGGATGTTTTGGACTGGAGATGAGTTTGAACAGCACCCTCAATACCAATGGTAATTCCACTTATGTAGTGGGAAGCAATGATGGTCAAGGCACTATCAGCCCTCCACTATATACAAATTCCCCCATTTTTGCTTTGTCTTTCCCGCCACCTGGCGCACCACCTTACCCTCCATCAACTCAAGGTTTATGCACCGGAAATGCAGTTATTACTACAGCGACAACGGTTTATAACGGTAACACATACCGCATCATGACTCCAGGTATCGCTCCCGTTGATTTTAATAAAACTTATAATATCTGGATGAATCCCGGTGTATACTGCTTTAGTAATGGGATGAGCATCAGCAATAAAATGGTTTATGGCGATGGAGTCATGCTATACATTACCCCCCAACCGAACAAGTTTGAAGTATCCATGCTGGGCAGTTCTAATTTTATATTGAAACATTACACATCCGAACCATATAAGGGGATGGTCCTGTTCATTGATCCAAATAACTATGCTCCTGCATCTTATAATTATTGTACTTTATTAATGTCAGGTTCCTCTGGTTTTTTTGTGGACGGAACAATATATGCCCCCATGTGCACCATCCAAATAGGTGGATCCACCGAGTCAACGATCGGCGCACAGGTGCTTGGATATAAGATCGTTTTGCAAGGTGGCACCACCTTCAATGTGAACAGCACATCTGGTGATAATTATGCCAAGATACCATTACCGGGAAGCGTGGACCTTTCTCAATAACAATTTCAAGTTTTCATGAGCCCAATGGTCAAGAATTGTTATTACTTAAACAAAATAAATACCTTACTCACAAAAACGATAACATCAGGTAGAATTTACTGATAAAGGATTTGCTTGCTAGAAAAAGGGAAACCTATGAGTAAAAAAACAACCGCACAGGAAATGATCTCGTCTTACAAGAAGAAGCAGCAATGGGGTCCGTTCATCATCGGTGCCCTGGCAGTTGTACTGGTGGTGGCTGGCATCTTCATCCTCATCTTCTGGATGACCAGCTCTGGAAAACCAGCCCTGCCCTTCCTGTCCAGCAGAACGCCGACACCCACCAACACCAACACCCCCACCCCGGTAACGCCCACCCATACGCCAACCATGACCCTCTTCCCAACCGACACCCCCACCATTACACCCACCCCCACCGCTTCGGGACCGTTCGAGTATGTCATCCAAGAAGGCGATACCTGCTCCGCACTGGCTATAAAGTTCAATGCGGATCTGCTGGTGCTGATCAAGCTTAATCAGGCAAATTATGGCCCGAACTGCAACGTACCTATCGGAGCCAAGATACTCATCCCTCAACCGGATGCCAAACTGCCCACGCCAACTCCGGTTGACCTCACTCAATTCTCCAAGGGCTTCATCTACAAGGGCTATGTAGTCCAGCCCGGTGACAACTTGTCTGCAATAGCAGAAAAATTTGCTTCCACTGTTGATGCTATCATGAAGCAGAATAAGTTGGAGAGCCCCAACGACATCCAGGTGGGGCAGGTGCTGGATATTCCAGTCAACCTGGTCACACCAGTGCCAACCAAACCAGCGACGATCACCCCCACTGGTTCGGTCATTGCTCCCACTGCTACCCCATGATAACGTAATCTCATCCCAAGCGGGTATTCTCTCGGGAAAATACCCGATATTTTATTATGACCGCTCCTTCAACCAATACTTCTGTAAAACGTGCTTATCACTGGCTGGACCTGGTGACCGCCGCTTTTGTCGCGGTGCTGTTAATTTCCAATATCGCCTCCACCAAGATCCTGCAGTTGGGACCCTTTTCTTTTGATGGCGGCACCCTCCTCTTCCCGCTGGCCTATATTTTTGGTGATGTACTGACCGAGGTTTATGGCTACAAACGCTCCCGCCGGGTCATCTGGACGGGTTTCTTCTGGATCCTGGTGGCAGCCGGGATATTCGCACTGGTGGATATCCTCCCCCCCGCAGAGGGTTGGGAATTACAGCAGAGCTACCACAGCATTTTGGGGCAGGCACCGCGGATCGTTATTGGCAGTCTGGTGGCTTACTTTGCCGGTGAGTTTAGCAACAGCACTGTGCTGGCCAAACTTAAGGTTTTTACAAGTGGAAAATGGTTGTGGATGCGCACCATCTCCTCCACCCTGGTGGGTGAAGCAGTCGATACCGTATTATTCCTGTCCATTGCATTCCTGGGGGTTCTCCCACCCGCACTGCTGATCACCATCTTCATTTCCAATTATATTTTCAAGGTGGGCGTAGAGATACTTTTCACCCCGGTCACCTACGCTATTGTAAAATGGCTGAAGCGTGCTGAAAATGAAGATTTCTATGACCGGGGAACCCGTTTCAATCCGTTTGGTCGACAATAGCAGTTGTTTTACCGGGAGCCTGGCTGCCATGCTTTTCAGGGACACAAGCACCTACAGGGTGCGGAAGGGTGATCTTGATCGAAGGCGATGACGCATACGCCTTGTTTACGATAATTAGCCAGAACACCAGCTTCGTTGTAAAGGGACACTGGATTCGTCCAGCGGGAGCGCTCATTAGAAATAATATAGAGGTCGCCTTGATAGCTATATCCACCCGATCTTGCTCTTGACGGCCGTGATCTCAAATAAACCCTCATTCAGTTATAATCTCTCTCAATATCCCCTGGATTATTGATTGGTAACATCAAGGTATTCATAACAGGTATTTTACAGTTCTTTTTGTGTGTTTTAATAGAGGAGAATTATGAAAACAGGTCGTGCGCTTATTTATAGTATTATGCTCTCCACATTATTTTTTTCTGCCTGCGGTGGCATAAACACTCCGTCCAGGGATGGAAAATTGCAGGTCATTGCGACGACAACAATCGTGGCAGATGTAGTGGCGCAAATTGGTCGGGAGTATGTTCAGGTGACCACGCTGCTCCCCCCCGGAATTGACCCGCATACCTTCGAGCCGCGTCCGCAGGATGCTGCTGCTTTGGCTGATACCCAGATCATCTTCGCCAGCGGCGCCGGGTTGGAAGAATTCCTTGAACCGTTGCTCATAAGCGCTGATGCATCTAAAAAGCTCGTGGACGTTTCTCAAGGAATCGAATTAATTACTTTCCTGGAAAACGGGAACAAAAGCAGCGACCCGCATACCTGGATGGCGCCAAACAACTTACTCGTCTGGGTGGATAATATTGCCGCAGCCCTATCCGCAGCGGACCCAGACCATGCTGCTACCTATCAGGCAAATGCAGAAACCTATGCTATCTCGTTGCGGGATCTGGATGCCTGGATCCGTTCCCAGGTGGAGCAAATCCCGCCTGATGACCGAAAGTTGGTTTCAGATCATGCGGTATTTGGTTATTTCGCCCGAGAATATGGCTTTATTCAGGTGGGGACAATCACTGGGTCTTTCAGTACCAACGCTGCTCCTTCAGCCCAAGAATTGGCCGCCCTCGAAGATGTCATCCTCAGTTACGGAGTCGGGGCAATATTCGTCGGAGACACAGTGAATCAGGAACTGGCCACCCAGGTAGTCACGGATACAGGAGTGAAACTCATTACGATCTATCATGCTTCCCTGAGTGACATCAACGGTCCGGCAAAAAACTACCTGGAGATGATGCGCTATAATGTTACTGCCATTGTGGAAGCGTTGAAGTAAGACCACTACCCCACCTAATAACCTCTCCCAATTTCAGGAGAGAAGAGAAAGAATAATGTACCCTCACGTACACCACCAGATTGATCAGCCTATTCTCGATGTTTCCAATCTTTCAGTCCACTATGAAGGCCGCAGTGCTCTGGATGATATTACCTTCCATCTAAATGCCGGCTTAAGGGTAGCAGTGGTTGGTCCAAATGGTGCTGGTAAAAGCACCTTGTTCAAGGTGGTTGCTGGTGTGCTGCTGTCCAATTCTGGAACGGTTCGTGTGTACGGGTCGGGGCCGGGAGGGCACGTATGTATTGCCTACCTGCCTCAGCGCAGCCAGGTGGATTGGAGTTTCCCGGTCAGCGTGACCGACGTGGTAATGATGGGACGCATTGCCAAGCTTGGCTGGTTGGGTTTCCCCAGGAAAAAGGACTGGGACTTTGTTCACACTTCATTGGAAACGGTTGGTATGGATAAGCATGCCAAGTCACAGATCGGCGAACTTTCCGGTGGTCAGCAGCAGCGCATGTTTATTGCCCGCGCCCTTGCACAGGAGGCTGAATTGATGCTAATGGATGAACCGCTCACCGGCCTCGATTCACCCTCTCAGGAAGGACTGCTAACTCTGCTTGGAGATTTGCAGAAAAAAGGTGTGACTGTTATGGTTGCCACGCATGATCTGGAGCAAGCCTCCCAGTATTTCGATAGGATATTGCTGCTCAACCATCGCTTGATCGGTTTTGGCAGACCCAATGATGTATTAACTCCGGATAATCTTTTACAGGCATATAGCGGGAAATTAAGCTCAGTGAATGGCAAGGTTCTAACTGATACCTGCTGCGAAGGAGATGAAGATGCCCATCGTCATTAACTGGCTGGTGCAGCCGCTCTCCTATGGTTTTATTCAGCGCGGACTGATCGCTGCGGTACTGGTTGGCATTGTCTGCGCGGTGGTGGGGACATACGTAGTATTACGTGGCATGGCTTTCTTTGGTGATGCACTGGCTCATACCATCCTGCCAGGCGTGGCGGTGGGCTACCTGGTCAGCGGCGGGGCACGCGAGCCGCTTTTCTGGTGGGCGCTTGGCACTGCAGTGGCCGCCTCGCTGGGTATAGGAGCAATCTCAAAAAGCGGGCGGATCAAAGAAGATACTGCCATCGGCATCATCTTTGCTGGAATGTTTGCGCTTGGCATTGCCATCATATCCACCGTTCGCAGTTATGCAGTCGATTTGAGCCATTTTTTGTTTGGTGACGTGCTTGGAGTTTCTGCCCGTTCTCTGGGAATGATGGCCATCTTCAGCGGTTTGGTGATTTTGGTCATTCTCGCCTTTTATAAAGAATTCTTAACCATTTCCTTCGACCCGGTGCTGGCAAAGACGCTGCGCCTGCCAGTGAGTTTCCTAAATAATCTCTTGTTGGTGCTCATTGCCATCACAGTGGCGGTTGCCATGCAGACGGTCGGCGTGGCGCTCATGGTAGCCATGCTGGTGACCCCTGCTGCTACTGCCTCGTTATTAACGAAACGCCTGCCCTACACAATGGCATTGGCTGCTGCAATAGCAGCATTTTCGGGTATAGTCGGTTTGTACGCATCTTACTATGTGGGAATAACTTCCGGGGCAGCCATCGTTTTAACAGCCACGGTTATTTTCGCTTTTGTATTCCTCTTTGCCCCCCGGCGCGGATTATTGAGCAAGAAAGTACACAAAAATCGCTTTATTGTAGAGTGATTTTAATTACTGTATCAACACCTACTCAATGCGAGTTGGATTTCCTCCCTGACAATTTCATCAGCTTCCAAATCCAACTGGCTATGTAGCACTCCCCCAGCTTTCTTGCCGCCAATATTCCCAAGCGCCCAGGCACAGGCTGCCCTGACTACCGGAGCGGGGTCGCAAGTCATACTTTCCGCTAATGCAGTGATAGCCACATCTGATTTTGTGTTGCCCAGCACTATGGCTACATTTCGCAAATCTCCTTCCCTCCGTGCTCGAGAGAGCGGGTATTGATCGTATTTTTCTTTGAATACAATCTCTGACAGCTTCAGTTCTGCTATTAGATCAGGTTGTGCAAGTAGGGCTTCGCTTTCGGCAGTCACATCTGGGTAGTCCCGCGCTAATAGCCTGCCATTCCACGGGCAGACTGACTGGCATACGTCACAGCCGAAAACCCAGTTGTCCATTGAGCCACGCAATTCACGGGGAATGTCCCCCTTGTGTTCTATTGTCAGGTAAGAGATGCAGCGCCGCGCGTCAATAGTCCGATCGGGTAAAATACACTGCGTCGGGCAGGCATCCAGGCAGCGGGTGCAACTTCCGCAATGGTCAGCAGGGTAAGGCTTATCCTGTGGCAGGTCAAGTTCCAGCAGCACTTCTGCCAGGAAAAAGCAGGAACCAGCATCAGGGTGGATGAGGCAGCCATTCTTTCCGATCCACCCCAAGCCAGCCCGCCAGGCCAGGTCGCGTTCCAGGATAGGCGCGGAGTCAGTAAATGCGTGGTAAGCAATGCTGTACCCCAGCCTGGCTTCCAGACAGTGGATCAGATCATCAATCAACTTTGGCAGCCATTTATGGTAATCCTTTAGTCGAGCGTATGAAGCCACCATTCCGAGTAACTTGTCCGTTGATGCTTTCATTTGTCTCGCAGCATTGGGGTATGGATATGCCAGACAAAGGATGGAATTTGTTCCCGGCATGAGCAGGCGCGGATTCTCGCGTTTTGCCAGGGTATCAGCACGGGAGAGATAAGCCATGCTGCCATTCCTGCCGGCTGCCAGCCAGCTTTCAAAAACGGAAAAATGATCCGGCGTTTCCGGAGAAGTGATGCCTGCTAGAGAAAAGCCGAGGTTGTTTGCCTCGGCTTTGATATCCATTATTAGAACCATTGTCTATGGGCAGGTTTGATCTGGCACTACCTTGTAACCATATTCATTTAAGTTCAATCGAACAGATATAGTATTCCCTGTGGTTACACCCGCTACGGTACATGCTGCACCTAATCCAGCTGTGTATGGATCCACGGAAACATTTGTACCATTGAAAACTTTGGATTTATTAGAGGTTAAGTTTACCCATGCTGATGTCGCTGGCTTGTACACCTGCCAGTTGTAGGTTATTGTAGTATTAGTCGCAGTAATTAAGCCATTGAAATCGGTGCCATCAAAGTTAACCGAGGCCACTACAGTGCTTGGCGTGACTACACCGGTCTTGCTTACGTTAATTTTTACCCACCAGGGGTTTCCAGCATCGCCAATCCCAAAATACTTGCCATCAGCATCGGTAAGTTTCCACCATTGCTGGTAGGTGCCATCTGTATCAGGAGCCACCATATTTACAGTAACAGTCCAGGTTCCACCGGGTGGTATGGCGCTGGGAGGTCCGACAGCATTATCACCCGTTATAACAGGAGATTCTGGGCTGTTAATTACCGGAACGGCTCTAAAGGCAGTCGTCCAGGTGCAAGTACCGTCATTCCTGATAGTCCATGTTTTGACAAACTTGGCACCTGGTTTATAAACAGTGCCATCTGGTATGGTCTCACTTATAAAGAAACCCCGGTTACAAGTTGAACCTCCAGCAGTTGTGGGCAGCGGAATGAGTGTGCTGGTGGCGAGTGACAGCGTCGGAATCGTTAAATCTAATGTGGGGACACTGAGGGTGGCTGTGGCCGTGGGTGCCGTGGTGGGTAAGGGTGTGGCAGTAGCAGGCGGGGGGGCCATCTGGGTGGTCAGCGCATCAACCGTTGCTTTGGCAATGGTGCTGATCTGGTCTGGACCCATCTGGGTTGGGGTTGTCGGCTGCAGGTTGCATGCGCTGAGCAGGATGCTGAGCAACACCAACGCTGTGGTAGCCATCATTGTTTTTTTCATTCTATTCTCCTTCATATGCCGGGAAAGGTTACCCTATCCGGATTTGTTAAACAATTTTACGACAAAGTGCCATTCCTATCAACCTGCACGATTTCTTTTCAAGGCAGGTGAGGGAAGGATTAATTGGTACATTCCACATCGTACTCCGTCTTTTGAAAGGTTTGATTGTTGGGAGAATCGATCACCAGCCGGACCCAGTTTTCGTGGTATCCTCTTCGGAATTCCCAGGTGTGATACACCTTCATCGTATCTGCGCCAACAAAAATGATTTCATGTGGCGAATCGCCTATATCGGTACCTTCAAAATGGTAGACGACTTTTCCAGCTTTGTTGGTTGTGATCCATCCGGTAAAGTAGACCACCACTCCATTGCTGCCGCAGTATCCTTTGAAGGTTGTGGGGTAAACTGTGACAGGCGCAGAAAGAACTGCAAATTTATCTCGGGTTTCAGGTCCAACCTTAATATACACCCAGAATGGCTTACCCACCCCGGTCAGACCAAAGGTGTAGCCCTGTCCGTTAGCCAACTTCCAGAATCCTGTATAATCTCCAGCTATTTCAGGAGCAGTCATCTTTACACTTACAGTAACACTATCTCCAGGTTTAACCTCGACTGCCGTGATGGCTTTAGAAATGGAGGTGGTCATGGCCTCGCCCGAATCAAACACAAGTTTGTAATCGGAAGTCCAGGTGCAGGAGCCTATATTTTGTAATGTCCAGGTTTTTACAAATTTGGTACCAGGTTCCAACTTTGCCCCATCCGAAATTGTCTCATCCACAAGCGCTGCCGCGTCACAGCTATTCCAGGGAGTGACTTCTGTGGGAACCGCGGTAGCAGTAATGACAGGCGCGGGTGTGTTGGATGGTTTGATGGTCGGTGTTGGCACTTTGGTCGGTGGCGTTACCACGACTCCACCAGGAGGGGTGGTTGTGGGCAGGACTGAAAGCTGCGTCCCCAGCGCTTCAACGGTTTTCATGGCAGCCGTGCTGGTAGCTTTCAAGTCTTCTGCCGGATTCAGGGGGGCAGGCTGGCAGGCTGAGAGTGCCAGTACTGCGCAAAGGAAAACAATGATGGTGTGGTTACCCTTCATTTCATCTCCATGATTTGTTAAACTTAGTAACTCTATACAACATAATCATTCTGCTTATCATACCACAACGACGATAATTGGTACCAAAGAGGTCCACCTACAAAATTAGGTGCAGCGGGATCTAATCTACGCGACCATTTGTACGTATCATTTAATAACTTTCAACAGTCAAGATACCCAACTAGCCCGGAATGCTATAATTTAACAAATTTCATTTTAGTGAGGTTGCCATGTCATACACCCCCAGAGAGCGCGTTCTCTCCGCCATCAATCATCGAGAGCCAGATCGGGTGCCTATTATTATCGGTACCAGTAACACCACCAGCATGAAGCTGCCCCCCTACCTTGGGTTGAAAAAATTGTTGGGCATTGAATCGCCGGACAGTTTTGTATACGACTGGCCAGAGTTGGGAACTGTTCTACCTGACGAACGGATTCTCGAGCGGCTGCATGGTGATGCGCGCGGCTTGCTGGATAGCTTCCCGGCCGAGACCCTGCTGCGCAACAAGACCCGCCCACCGCATGATCCATTCATTGACGATTGGGGAAGCGGACAGAAGGAGATCGAACCCGGGCGCTGGTATCCCGGTGTGCATCCGATGCGCGAGGCGCAGACATTTGAGGAAATCGAAAATTATCCCTGGCCTAATATGGATGATCCAACCCGGGTGGCGCACGTAAAAGAAACGGCTCAAAAGCTGGCTGAGCAGAACAAGTATGCCATCATCGGCACCCCCTGGCTGCTTTTCCCCTTTGAACGGGCCATTGCCATGCAGGGTATGGAAGTATTCCTTGAGAACATGGCATTGCGGCCTGATTTCGCTGAAGCGCTATTGAAAAAGATAGCCCAACTTTGCAAGGTGTTGATGGGACACTTTTTAGAAGCTGCTGGCGAGAACCTGGATATCATCAAGATTGGGGATGACTTGGGAACCCAGGAAAGCCTGCTCATCTCACCGCGCATGTATCGCCGCATCCTTAAACCAATCCATACGGATTTCATCTCCTTCATCAAGGAACGCACCAAAGCCAGGGTGTTCTTTCATACTGATGGTGATGTATTCGACTTGATACCCGATTTCATCGAGATGGGAGTGGATATTCTGAATCCCATTCAGACCTCTGCCGGCAAGATGGCCAACCTTCAGGAATTAAAGAGTAGGTTTGGAGACCAGCTCACTTTCTGTGGCGCGGTGGATACCCACCACGTGCTGCCTACTGGAACCATCCAGGAAGTGCGCGACGAGGTGAAACGGGTGATAGACATCATGGCCCCCGGCGGCGGGTTCATGGTAGCTTCCGTTCACACCATTATGGATGAAGTTCCCCCCGAGAATATCCTGGCGATGGTGGACGCGGTGGAAGAGTTTGGCAAGTATTAGGCGATAATTTTGAAGAGGCGGCTCGTAGTGTCAAGTTGCCCCTTTTTGTGCTTATTCTTTTTCGTATGGCTGTCCGCCAGCGGCTGGCGGCTGACCTCTGCCCACCACGCCTGCCAGCACGATCATAGTGACAAGGTAAGGGGCCATTTCAAGGAACTTATTTGGGATGGGGACTTTAAGAATAGCCAATTTGGAAGCCAGAGAATCCGCAAAACCGAATAACATGCCTGCTCCCAATGCTCCGATCGGATTCCAGTTGCCAAAGATCATGGCAGCCAGGCCAACGAAACCGCGACCGGCAGTCATCACCTCGTCAAACCGGCCGACTGAGCCAAGAACAAAATAAGCGCCTGCAAAACCTGCCATGGCTCCCCCTAACATGACAGAGATATATCGAGTCTTGATCACATTGATACCAAGGGTATCAGCCGCCTTTGGATGCTCACCCACTGCCCGGGTTCGCAGCCCCCAGCGAGTATAAAAGAAAAGGATGGTCAGGAGTATGGTAAAAATGAACATCGCGTAGATAAACATATTATGGCTGAAAAATACGGGCCCGATGAACGGTATTTGCGACAATCCCGGAACATCCCAGGTGCCAAACCTGCCAGAATCATTCAGCGCTGAATACTTTTGTAGAAATTTTGCCGAGAGGAATGATGTGATGCCCGTGGCAAATATATTGATCACCGTGCCGGAAATGATTTGATTAACTTTGTACTTGATTGAAAGAACAGCCAGAACATAAGCCAGAAGCACACCAGAAATCACAGCCGTTAATAATCCAAAGAAAGGGTTGACCAGGCTTCCAAACAAAGCGGAAGAAAATGCCGCCATAAGCATCATTCCTTCTATCGCGATATTGAATACTCCTGCCCGCTCGCAGAATATTCCAGAAAATGCACCGAGGGTAAGTGGAACCGCCCGCACCACAGCAACTTTTAGCAGACCAGCGAGGTTTAAGGAGGTACCAGAGGACCCCCAGGTGAGGAATGCAACAATGAAAAAGGCTGCCACTACACCTAAAATTGTATTTGTGTAACGACCAAAACCTTTCGCCAGCTGGTATACACCCAATGCCGCACAAATGAATGCGAGAATATCCAATACGGGTTTGGACATGAACACCAGATCTGCGATTAATACTTTGGATCCCCCGGGAACGAGTACAAATGTTGTTTTTGCGTCGGTCACGATGGAAAGGGAAAAGATTAACCAAATACATAGAGCCATCACCAGGAATACGGCTCCCATCACCGTGCGCCTGGTAGGGGAAATATAATCAGCCGGACGAAGTATAGTTGAGGTTGTTTGTGCCATTGGTTATTTTCCTTCCTTGGCTGATGTGGTCACAAGCTCGCCTACCGGTTTAGGCTCCTTCAGGCGGTAGATCGTACGGATGATCGCTGGCGCAGCAATAAACGCCAGGATCAAAGCCTGCAGCACCGAGATGATATCGATTGGAATGCCAGCGGTCAGCTGCATTTGGATGGCGCCATTTCTCAGGAAGCCAAACAGCAGCGCAGCAAGCACCACTCCAAGGGGATGGCTGTTCCCGAGCAATGCCAGCGCAATACTGTCGAACCCATAACCCGAAGAGAAAGCTACGCCCAGGTTGTGATTAACTCCCAACACCTCATTTGCTCCAGCCATACCTGCCAGAGCTCCGGAAAGAATCATGGTTATGACAGTGCTGCGGACGATATTCATGCCGGAGTATTTGGCTGCATTGGGGTTCGATCCCACCGTTCGCAGCTCAAACCCCCAGGTTGTCTTAAACAAGAGAATATAAACCAGTAAAGCCATCAGCAAGGCGATAAAAAAGCCCAAATGAAACCGGTTGGGATCATCGAATAGCCTGGGCAGCCAGGCGCTTTTTTCAATTTGAGCGCTGATAGGGATCGGCTTATTGGGGTCACGCAAGACCCCAGTCAACAGGTATTCGCTCAGGCGAAAAGCGATATAGTTCATCATGATCGTATTAATCACTTCGTGGGCACCGGTTTTGGCTTTTAACCAACCCGGGATCATCCCCCAGATACCCCCGGCGGCAGCACCTGCCAACAATGCAAGCGGAATATGGGCAATCGCCGGCCACCCTTTAAGTGAGGTTCCCACCCAAACTGTGGCTAGCGCTCCCACGAATATCTGACCTTCTGCACCGATATTGAATAACCCAACCCGAAAACCCAACGCCACAGCCAGACCGGCAAACATATATGGCGTGGATTGGACCAGAGATTCAAAGAATGGTGAAAGCGCCCGATTGACCGCATCGCTGCTGCCTGAGCCAATCGCTGCAATAATATCCGCCGGAACACCAACCGATCCGGTGAAAAGCGCACGGTAGGTGTTCCAGAAAACAACAAATATCGCCTGGATTCCGGCAAAGAATGAGTGGCCAACGGCTTGATAAACCGCCTCGGTAGTTACTACTGCTATGATACCGCCTGCAAGTAATCCAGAAATAATTGCCAGAATGGTGACAGTCAGCGAGTTTTTCCGAACTTCCTCAATAAATACCGAAAATGCACCCGGCTTTGCTGTTTCTTTTTCTGAAGTAGTCATTGAAACTCCCTGTTCCTTTTGTGCTTATGATCCCGCTGGAACAACACCAGCCATTAATAAACCAATTTCTTCCCTGGTAGTGGTTTTGGCGTCCACAACCGCCAAAATTTGCCCTCGGTACATGACTGCGATCCTGTCCGATAGCTGCATTACCTCGTCCAACTCGGTGGAAACCAGAAGAACTGCGCAGCCTTGATCCCGTTTTTCAATAATGCGCTGGTGTATGTACTCAATCGAGCCAACATCCAACCCACGAGTGGGTTGGGATGCCACCAGCATTCTTATTGGCCGGGAGAACTCGCGGGCAACAATCACCTTCTGTTGATTGCCGCCTGATAGGCTGCTGGTGGCTGTCAGCGCGTTTGGCGTACGAATATCAAATTTTTCCACCAGCGAGTTGGCATGATCAAGGATGACATCTCGCTGCAGGATATGACGCTTAGCATATGGCGATTCATACCAGGTGTTCAAGATCAGGTTATCTTCGATCGAATAGGGAAGTACAAGTCCATCTTTTTGCCTGTCTTCCGGGATGTGAGCCGTTCCCAACTCTTTTATTTTTTTTGCATTGGCATGGGTAATATTGCTGCCCAATAAGCTGATCTTCCCGTTTACCGGATGTGTCAGCCCGGTTAGCGCCCTTACCAACTCTGTCTGTCCATTTCCCTGAACGCCAGCAATACCAAGCACTTCACCCGCCCGCACCTCAAACGACACATGATCAACAGCAATCTGATGTCGGGCATTGAGTACTTTGATGTCATTCACCTCCAACACCACTTCGCCGGGTTTGGCCAGATCTTTCTTAATATTCAACTCGATCTGTCGGCCAACCATCATGGATGCCAATTGAACCTGGTTTGTCACCCCAGGCGTGGTGGTGCCAACTACTTTTCCACCCCGGATGACAGTGATTCGGTCTGCAAATTCCATTACCTCGCGCAGCTTGTGGGTGATGAATATGATGGATTTCCCCTGCTCCACCAGCTTCTGCATGATCTTGAAGAGTTCATCCACTTCACGGGGAGTCAATACTGCCGTGGGTTCATCCAGGATGAGAATATCCGCGTTACGGAAGAGCAATTTAATGATTTCCACTCGCTGCTGTATTCCGACTGGCAGGTCTCTAATGAAAGCTCCAGGTTCGACTGCCAGATTGTATTGCTCCGAGATCTCCATAATTCTCCTGGCGGCTTTCTTACGATCAAGGAACCCACCAGGGAGCAAGTACTCATCCCCCAGCATTACATTTTCGGTGACGGTAAAGACCGGGACGAGCATAAAATGCTGGTGCACCATCCCCACCCCGGCATTAATTGCATCTCTGGGAGATGAGACATCCAGTTTCTGACCTTTTACAACTATCTCACCTTCATCCGGTTTATAGAGCCCATAAAGGATGTTCATCAGGGTGGTCTTACCGGCTCCATTTTCCCCCAGCAAAGCATGGATCTCCCCTTTTCTTAGATCAATGGAGATCTGGTCATTCGCCAAAACACCGGGAAACCGTTTTGTTATTCCTCGCAGTTCAAGAACAGATTCCATAATCGCCTCAATAGAAACTAATTAAGATAACGGTTATTATATACGGTATTTCATCATTCCCATAGGAAAAAGCCATTAATATAAAAAACAGGGCCATTGCTGGCCCTGTTGGTTAAACATTACTAGTCTTAATAAACGCCCTCGGGCAGGGTGGCGATTTCGCCAGCTTTGATCTTGGCAGCCAAAGCTTCAATTTCAGCTTTCAAATCAGCAGGAACCTGATCTACAAAGGCGGATCCATATGACAAACCTACACCACCATTTGCGAGGTTGCCAATCCAGTTTTCACCTTTGTAGGAACCATCAATTACCTGTCCAATGGTCTCCATAACAAAGATATCCATATTTTTCATGGCATTGGAGAGGATGTACTGAGCTTTGCCGGGGTTGGCCAGTGACCAGTCATTATCCACGCCAATCAGCATACCGCTACCACGCTCTTCCATCACAGCCAATGTACCCAGACCAACGGGACCAGCAACTGGCATGATGATATCAGCGCCTTCGTCCATCAACTGCTCGCCCATCTTGCGGCCATCATCAGTGGACTCAAAGTTGCCAACTTCAAGACCCTGGCGAGTCTTGTAATCCCAGCCCAAAACTTCGACTGCAGTACCTTTCTGAGCATTGTAGTATTCAACGCCCAGAGCAAAGCCATCCATGAACTTGGTGGTGGCGGGGAAAGCAATACCAACATAGGTACCAACTTTACCAGTCTTGGTCATGGCGGCAGCCAGGTAACCATTCAAGAAGGTGGCTTGATCGATCTCGAATCCAGAGCCGCGCAGGTTATCAAAGGCTAACCAGTCAACATCGATGATGGCAAATTTTTGAGCAGGATTAGCAGTCACAGCGGCGGTGGTGGCATCTGCAAGCAGGAAGCCTACCGCGATGACCAGATCGCATTTTTCTGCAACGAACGCATTCAGGTTGACTTCATAGTCCGCCTGCTGCTGTGATTCTAGATACTTGCCTTCCACCGTGCCATATTTAGCGATGGCATCCTCGACACCTTTCCAGGCGGTCTGGTTGAAGGATTTATCATCGATACCACCGACGTCTGTAACCTGGCATACTTTTAGCTTGGGGGCTTCGACGGCTGGGGCAGCGGGTGCGCATGCCGCAAGTACCATGGTTGCCAGCAAAACAACTGCCAATAGGGTGTAAAACTTTTTAGACATATATCTTCTCCTCTTCTAGGGATGAAATATAGATTTGGGGTGACGCTCAGAATAGGCGCCAATTCACTGCCCCGTTTTATAAAGTATACAACTTATTAATATCCACTGCAAGTGTTTTACCATACATATATTTTATGGTATCCCGGATTATGAAACCTCAATGAACCGTTTCGATAGCTGGTTGAGCCTCCCCTCTGCGGACACCGAGCATCAACACCAGCGCAACCAACATTAAAAACGGAGAGACGATCATGATCGCGTTGTAGTTGAGACCGCTCAGCTGGATGATCCAGCCATTTAGATTTGGGCCTACAACTGCTGAAAGGGTGGAGAAAAGGTAATACAGGCCGATATAAGTGCCGATACGTGTATCCGTGGTCATATCCACTACCATAGGCAGTGAGTTAATGTTGACCAGCGCCCAACCCACGCCTGCCACCATCAAAATCACTCCCACCACCGGCACCACCCCCAACACAGGCAACTTTGTCAACTCTGTGGTAAGCTCAGCCGGTGAAAGTAGATACATGATTGTGGTGCTTGCCATAATTAATAACAAACCCATCGAGATGGTCAGCCTTCGGCCAATTTTTGCCCCAATGTATCCTGCTGGCAGGGAAAAGATCACTAAGATCAATGTGGGTTGACCCAAAAGCCGCACGCCATCCGCTTCTGCCAGTTTCAGGTGGTTAAATGCATACAGGCTGAAGAAAGCTTCGATGGCATTGTAGCTAATAAACCAGAAGAATATTGCTCCAAAAATGCAGAGCGCGCTCTTATCCGGATCATACAACACCATCTTTATGCTTTCCAGCATGCCCGGCTGACCTTTTACATCAGCATACACTTTGGGTTCTTTGATAAAAATGAGTAAAAGCAGCGTAGAAAAAATAACCAACCCGGCGCCCAGCCAGAATGGAAAAGCAGGATTCAACTTATACAGCGCTGAACCGCCCAGGAAAGCGATAATCAACCCCACCCCGCCCATGAAGCTGATGATGCCATTTGCCTGTGATCGGAATTTGGATGGGGTGATATCCGGCATCAGTGCCACTACCGGTGTACGCCAGAAGGCCATGCTGAGCAGCAATGTGCTGGTGCAAGCTACAAACAGCGGCAGTACAGCAGCTAAAGGGATTACACCGAACACCACCGCACCTATTGGGGCACCAATCAAAATGAATGGCATGCGCCGGCCAATCGGTGTGCGCAACTTATCCGACCAGGCACCCACAGGCGGTTGGATCAGCAATGCCGCAATATTATCCAGGGTCATAAAGAAGCCGATCCAGGCTGGCGCAAGGCCAAATTTGTTAGCCAGGAACAGTGGCACGAATACATTATAGATGCCCCAGATAACGCTGACTCCAAAGAAGCCAAGACCAAGCAGGAATGTTTTACCGTAGTTAAGTTTCACGGATTCGCACCTTCCTTTTCAATAATGACTGCCATGCTATAAGCCATCACTTCGTTGGCATCATAGCCCATAACCACCATCACGTTCTCACCGATCTGCTACGCATGCTCACTCATACGGTCATACGCTTCTTTTCGGGCATGCTCGCACAGTTCGATATGGACGGTGATACTACGTACCACGCCCAGATAACAGTTAATTCTATTCGCTCAAAACTAAAGGAGGTTGTTATCCAAAGCGAGTTTGTCATTTTATGTTTTGTTATCGTGAAGAAATCATTCGTCTGTGATTTCGTTTTCCAGGTCCGCACCAATGATTTTCAAAAATATGCGGTCCTCGTGTGTCAATTTGGCTTTCTTCAGCATATCCGGCCTGCGCTTGAGTGTTCTTAACAGGGATTGCTGCCTGCGCCAGCGGTTGATCTCTGCATGGTGGCCGGATTGGAGCACATCGGGTACCGTCCAGCCTCTGTATTCAGGCGGCTTGGTGTAATGGGGATACTCGATCAACCCACTGGCATGCGAATCATCCATTGCCCCATCCGGATCGCCCAGCACACCAGGTACCAGTCGTGAGAGCACATCCAATAAGATCATGGCAGGTAGTTCGCCGCCGGTGAGTACGTAATCCCCAATCGAGATTTCCTCAGTCACCAGGTGCTCGCGGATTCGTTCGTCAATCCCCTCGTAACGTCCGCATAAAATGGCCACACGTTCATACCTGGACAGGCGAAAAGCCAGGGTTTGATCCAATACTTTGCCTTGAGGAGTCATTAAGATCACCGGGCAAGGCGGTGGATTTCCCAGCACGGATTCTACAGCAGTGAATACCGGCTCCGGTTTCATCACCATGCCCCCTCCACCGCCGTAGGGGGTGTCATCGCAAACATGGTGCTTGTCGGTGGTATAACCGCGGATATCGTGGATGTTCACCGTAATGAGCTGCCGCGCTATCGCCCGGGCAAGAATGCTTGAATCTAAATATGGGGGAAAAACATCTGGCAATATGGTGAAGATTTCAAATTGCATACATCAATTTTAGCTTCATGCTACAATTCAAGCAAGAAAATTTTGAATGGTTTATTTTTCATACGAATTAAATGATAATGAATAGATCCAATACTCACCCAGTATTGCTTTTTTCATCATAACATTTTTTCAATACCCTTGACAGCACATCAATCTGCGTTAGAATTGCAATCTTATATGAACATGATACTGCGTAAGCCATACCGTAAGCATCCCGACAACCTATCCCTCTGGGTCAGGTCATTGACGCTTTTCGGTTAGAGTATCCAACCAGGCAAAAGCAGAAAAGGTCTTCCAGAGCAGTGATTTTGGAAGGCTTTTTTTTATTTTCCACCTGGCCATTACAAGGAGGTGCATGGAAAAGGTATTAATTCTTGTAAAAACGGTGCATAATAATTAAAATAACATTCTAAGGAGAAGAAATGAAAACAAGCCTATATAAAGTAGTTGTATTATTGATTGCTGCTGTCATGTTGATCAGCGCTTGCGCCCCGGCTGCTCCCGCTGTCGAAGTACCTGCAGTCGAAGCCCCTGTTGCTGAAGCCCCCGCTGCTCCTGCCGCGGAAGCCAAAGTTTTCCGTATCGCCTCGGACGCCACCTGGCCTCCCTTTGAAACGATTGATGAAACCACCAAAGAAATGGTTGGCTTTGATATCGATCTAATAAAAGCAATAGCGGAAGAAGCCGGTTTCGAGTATGAGCTGGTAAATGTTGCCTGGGACGCATTGTTGGCTGGTGTTTCAGAATGCCAGTATGATGCTGCCATTTCCTCCATTTCCATCACTGAAGAGCGCAAGATCTCCATGAATTTTTCGGAACCATACGCCACTGCCGGTCAGGTTGTAACCATCGGAGTGGATAACACAGAGGTCACTGGCTTCGAAAGCCTTACCGGGAAACGTATCGGTGTGCAGTTGGGCACAACCGGTGACTTTGCTGCCCAGAAGGTGGAAGGCGCTGAAATAAAAAGCTATGACACAGTGGACCTGGCATTCCAAGATTTAATGAACAAACAGGTGGATGCCGTTATCGCTGACCTTGCCCTATCAGCCGACTTCGTTTTGAAAAACCCAGATAAGATTAAACTCGTTGGTGCGCAGTTCACCGATGAAGCGCTGGGTGTTGCTGTATGCAAGAACAATACTGAACTATTGGACCAGATCAACAAAGGTCTCGCGGCTGTTCAGGCCAGTGGAAAGCTGGACGAGCTCAAGACTAAATGGTTTGGTGGAGTCAAGTAAAAGGTGTTTCGCTAATCTAATAAAATTCAACCCCCAGCTCGGGGGTTGAATTTTATTAGAGTTAATTATTCTTCTCCCCGGCTGCGCAGGTGAGGAAAGAGGATCACCTCGCGGATGGAATGATTACCGGTTAGCAGCATCACCAGCCGGTCAACGCCCATGCCAAACCCGCCATTTGGCGGCATGCCATAAGACATTGCCCGCAGGTAGTCTTCGTCCAGCGGATTGTTCTCTTCATCGTCCGCTGCGTATGCCCGTCCCATCTCGAGAAACCGGGCTTCCTGGTCCAACGGGTCATTCAGCTCCGTGAAGGCGTTGCATAGTTCCATGCCACCGATATAGCCTTCAAAGCGCTCCACAGTTTGCGGGTCGCCAGGGATACTTTTCGCCAGTGGCGAAATATCCCGCGGATAGTTATACACAAATGTGGGTTGGATGAAATTGGGCTCCAGGAATTCGTTGAGCATGCCATCGATCAACTTTCCGCGGGTGGCATTCGGGTTGAACTTCAGCCCGTGAGCTTGCATCGCAGCTTTCAAGCTCTCAGCGTTCGTATGCAAAGCGATATCCACCCCAGTAGCCTCAATAATGCCCTCGCGCATTTCCACCCGTTTCCAGGGAGGCGCAAGCTCTATTTCGTGTCCATCGTATGTGATCTTAGTCTTGCCAAGCACCTGCATGGCAGTATAAGCCACCATCTGCTCGGTTTGATCCATGATCTTCAGGTAATCAGCATAAGCCTGGTAGTATTCAAGTTGCGTAAATTCCGGGTTGTGCTTGTACGACACTCCTTCATTACGAAAGTCGCGCCCGATTTCATACACCCGCTCAAATCCACCTACCAGCAGACGTTTTAGATACAATTCGAATGAAATACGCAGGTACAGATCCTGCTTTAATTGGTTATGATGGGTCGTGAACGGACGCGCCGCAGCTCCTCCATAGAGTGGTTGTAAAATGGGTGTTTCCACTTCGATGAAATCACGTTCATCCAGAAACTGACGCAGGGCTTTAATAGTCTCCGCCCGGATCTTAAAAATGTGGCGCACAGCAGGGTTGACCGCCAAATCAGCATAGCGCTGCCGGTAGCGAACTTCAGGGTCGTTCAAAGTGGCATGGCGGATCACCTCCCCATCCACCACTTCATCTTTAGCTGCCGGCAGTGGCAGAATGCTTTTCGCCAGCATGATAAAGGATTGCACATAGAGCGTGATTTCGCCAGTCTTTGTACGGAACAGGTAGCCAGTTACCTGGATATAATCGCCCAGGTCAAACTCATTGGCAAAGAGGTCCATCTGCTCCTGCCCTAGATCATTGATCCGAAAAAATATCTGGATGCGTCCGTAGCCATCCTCAATGTGCGCGAAGCTAATCTTGCCCATCGGGCGCATTGAACGCAGCCTGCCGGCGAGTGTTACCGCAACCTTTTCAGGTTCAGTTCCGGGAGGAGTTTGCTTTTCACGGTTTTCAAAATCAGCAATTGCGTCAACGCTGCGGTGGGTGACTTCTGCCCGTGTGGGATAGGGTTGAATGCCGGCAGCCAGCAGTCGGTTTAGTTTCTCGAGGCGATTCTGTTCGAGCGCGGTTTTTTCCTGTTCCATCTTTTCCTAGCCTTAGTATCAATGAATCAATTATATTCGTTTCTCGTATAAAAAAAGCCAGCCGTCACAAACCGCCCGGCTGGCAGATCGCTCACACTTTTACTATCCAATTTTGATGACTTTTACTTCAAAAGAACCAGCCGGGGCATCCACTTTAAATGTATCGCCTACCTTCTTGTTCAGCAGGGCTTTGCCCAGGGGCGATTCATTGGAAATCTTTCCCTTTCTTGGGTTAGCTTCCGCGGCACCAACAATGGTGTAGGTTTCCACGTTACTGCCTTCTTCTTTTATGGTTACTTTACTGCCTACCTGGATCGTCTCGCCTTTTTCTTCGTCAGTGATCACGCGGGCAGTTGCCAGTAATATCTCCAATTCCTTAATCCGGCCTTCGACAAAGGCCTGCTCATTCTTGGCATCCTCATATTCAGCATTCTCAATGAGCTCGCCGCCTTCCATGGCTTCATGTAGACGGTTGGCAATCTCCTGGCGCCGAACTGTGCGCAGTAGTTCCAACTCCTCCTGTAATTTATCAAAGCCTTCTTTGGTTAGGAATGTTATTGTCATGCTTTGTTTCCTTGTTTCGTGCTATTTTTGTTACCCCGACGGGCTGATAGTAACACAAACAGCGCCCCGAAGGGATGCCCTCGATAAACGCTGTGTCAGTATATTACCATAATTCAACTGCAGGTGCAAGCGTGTGGCGCGCGCAGAGAATCACAATCCATCACTCTACTCTTGAGTTGTTTCTGTGTAAGGACCTTCTTTAGCCTTTGATCGATTCAGGGTGAACAAGTAATTTTTATCTCGATTCTGTCTGCTTTTACTTCATACGGCTCATACACCCGGAAGCGAACATAGCCCACCGTGCTGGAGTTGATGGTCATGGTCTCATAAAACTTTTGGGAGCCGGGTACATCAAATGTAAAATTGTCGGGCGTAAATGGATAGCTGAAATTCGCCGCCCAGCGGAAAGTAACTTTGGTTGGCAGGTTGGTTGTGATCTTTCCCATCAGGTCTATATTCACCGGGCATGGGCCGGTGTACTTTACCGGGTCAGCCAAGGAAGAGAGAGTAATGATGACCGTATCTGGCGTGGGGGTGGGAGACGGAGTAATGACAGGAATCATGCTGAGGTTTCCGCTGACCACTGTGGTCTCACTCCATACCCAGCAAAGTGTTGTGAGATAGTCCGGATTCTGAATTTGCCACCACGTTGCTGCCGGATTCCGCCCGCGGACTTCCACAAGGTCGCCAACCATCAGGAAACCAGTAACGTCATATTCGGGGCCGGGACCCATGCGGCAATTCGTGTTTCTGGTGGCATGGATCATGGGCACGCTGGGGGTGCTGGTGATGATTGGGAGCGGAGTGAGAGTCAGCGTTGGTATGGGAATGGTGGGTAATGCTGAAGGCTTGCTTGTGGGTGATATGATGGTTGGTGTTGCAGAATTTGTGTCTGTTGGCTGTATGAGTGTAGCTGTGGGAATTTCTGAGCTCGATGGGATATCTGTCACTATGGGAGCCCGGGTGGGTTGCTCTCCCGATGAAAGCACCCCCTGAGTGAGTGCTGCTTCAATCGTCTGCGCCGCCTGGGTATAAACCGGATCTTCTGACATAGTCGGAAATGTCACAGTTGCACCTGGAAAATTACAGGATGTGATCAGAAATGTCAGCAGAAATACTATGGTGATATTCAGAGCATGCTTTTTTCCCATGGTACCTCCAATGGCTTATTTACTAACTTCAATATAACGGGTTTTCTGGATAAATACAATTCTTTAATAAAATGAAGGACAGCCAGGTTAGTCCTGGCTGTCGGTGTTGGATGGAATTTTCTTATTTAATGCAGGTTACACTGTATTCAACCCTATCTGAATATACTTTGACAGGATAAACAATGCGTAACTGCATTGACCCATTAACAGATTGCTTCACGTAAATGGATGTGGAGATATAGGCTAAACCATCCGCGGCAATGGTAACCCAGCCTTGCTCAATGACCAGGCCCCCCTTCTTCACCCACTGGTAGCGGAATTGGCCGCCCTGATTCGTACGGATGGCTCCGGCAAAGGACACTTTGACCGGGCACTGTACTTTCTGGTCGCCAGTCCAACGGGTGATGCTGACGCTGACCTCAGGCGTTCCAGGTGTTGGCGTCCAGGGGTCCAGGTAGACAGGTAGGGTGGACACATCTCCTTCAACCACCGCTGTATATTTCCAAACCCAGCAATGATAACCCGGATATGTGGGGTTCTCAACCCACCACCAGGAGTGTCCCACATTAATCCCCGCAACCGTTAAACGCATCTCCGGGGTAATGTAACCTTCCACAGCATACATCGGGCTGGGTCCAGCCCGGCAATTCGTGTCTTCCGTCACATATAGAATGGGGCCGGGTGGTTCCTGGGTGGGTTCCATAGTTTGCGTGGGAGGAATTTCCGTTGGGGGTGGAGTTTCTGTTGGCGGAAGCGCTTCTGGCTCAGGCGTATTGGTCAGGATGGGGACAATTGTTTCGTCCAGATCAGCTGCTTTCGGTTCTGAAGTGATGGTTGGTGCGTTCAGTAATTGGTTCAATGCTTCTTGAGTCAGATTAACGCTGATCGTCTCCATGGCTTTGGTGGAAATGGCGGCAACATCCAAAGTTGGAATCGCCGCTGGAGCACCGGTCGTTAAATTACATCCGCTGATCAGCATCAATATTAAAATCAAGGCAAAGTGAAAACCTGGGTTTTGTTTCATATTTCCTGCCTTCCATTATCCTGCTTTAATTAATATATTACATCAAAATTTGAAAAATACCACCCAGTTTCATAGCAAGTACCGTACCGTTAATAATACATGAGGCCCGGATCTCTCCGAGCCTCATGAAACATTTACTTTCGAATCAGAATTACGGGCAGTCCACAGACCAGGCAGCCTTCGTAGAATGACCAGTCACCGGGCTGGTTACCCGTAATTGCACCCAGCCGCTGTCATCTGCGTTGTAGGTGCCAGAGAAACTTACCGTCTGAGTGCCATCATCAGCAAACACCATGGTGCCGCTTTTTAGCACTGAGCCCGATTCATTGACGATTTGGTAAGTGAGTGTGGTTTCCCGGTCGGTGGTAATCGTCGCTGTGATCGTAAGGACGCTGGGACAAACAACGGATGCAGGTGGAGCAGCTGTGATGGTCAACGTCAACTGCGGGTTTGATTGAGCCGGTGGAAGTGGGGGGGTGATGAATGGCAGCAAAGTGGTATCGCCGGTTACCTTGGTGGTTTCAGCCCACACCCAGCAGTACTGTGGTTCGTCATTGCTGACATTCTCAATGTACCACCAGCCTCCCTGCAGAAGCTTGCCATGTACCTTGGAGATGTCGCTGACACGTAATGCACCCACGACTTCATAGACTTTGTCAGGTCCCAGCCGGCAATTCGTGTCCATTGTGGCGGTGATGGTGGGATAGGTGGATCCGCTGGGTGGAATCCACAACGTTGGTTCCACGGTTGGTGTGGTTACCACTGCAATGGTTTCCGGGGTAGCGGTGGCGGGTTCATCCGTGGGCAGGATTACTTCGGTGGCTGTTGGCAGCAGGCTTGCTTTACGTGTGGATTCGGCTTCGTAGGTTTGTACTGCAGCGGTGTAAATGGGATTGAGATCTACCGTAGGTTGCGCTTGTGTCGCTGCGGGTAAAGCGGCAGGGGTACAGGCAGCAAGGATAAGTAGCATAAGCAAATAGAATATAGTTATCATTTTTTTTGTCATAAGGTTGTCTCCTGTTGTTCTTTGCCTATTATGACACATTTTTTCAATATTAGCGCGACTGTAGAACAATTGGTATCTCATCACTCGCTATCCCCAATGGGCTCAAACTGCCTGATTTCTTTGATAAATTGCAGTGTATGAACAATTTATAGAAATTCATACAAGACTATTGCTTTTAATCAAAATTTGTATCATACTCATTATATAAATCCACTCACTGGAGGAAAAATGGAAGAAGCATATTGTGTCAAATGTAAAGCAAAAAGAGAAATGCTCAACGCAGAAAAGGTGACCATGAAAAATGGCCGTCCGGCAATGAAGGGGAAATGCAAGACCTGTGGTACAGGGATGTATAAGATCCTCAAGAAATAAGGTGGCTGTCACGACGTAGAAAAAAGCCGGGTGAGCCCGGCTTTTTATTTTTAAAAATCTTCTGGGCCTTCCTCGGGGCCACCCCACGAGTATCTCTTCTGTGGAAAGAGCTTAGCTATTAGCTTACCCAGCAACTTGAGTAAAACGAAGACCGGTTTGAATAACCAATCCAGAAACGTATTGAAATTTGCCATACCTTCAGCAACCCACTTCAGAGCAGGACGCAGCTTTTTGAGGAAGGGCGAGTGGGCATACAGGATCGAAATGAGGATCGTCAGGATGGAAATCCCAAAGCGAAGAAAACCACTTACCTCGATGTGATAGATCTCAGCTGCCAGGAGTTCAATACCAATATTGAAAACCAGGATATAGGCCGCATTTTTTAAAACCGGTTCCCGTTCCACCGCATAACTGAATAGTCCCGCCGCAAATCGCATCATCAGGATACCGATTCCAACGCCAAGTAATACCACCCACAATTGGTCTGAGAGGGTGACAGCCACCACGACATTATCCAGGCTGAATACCAGGTCTGTTACTTCAATGGTTAGGACCACGCTCCAGAAATTACGTTTCTCCAGATGGTGTACATGCGCTTCTTCTTCAGTCTCCCCCGCTCCCGGTCTACCCAAGTTATCGCAGGCTAGTTTGATCAGATAGATGGCGCCAACCAACTTGAGCCAGGGATTATTGATCACAAAACTGGCAATCAAAAGCATCAACCCGCGCCCCAAGTAAGCGCCCAGCAAACCCACCCTGAGGGCTGCTGTCCGTTGATAACCAAGAAATTTATGCAGCTTCCAACCTAATTTACGCAGCCCGGTAGGCCAGGTAATTGGCCGATCATCTGGAAGGTGAACCACCATTGCGCCCAGCACCGCAGCATTATCGATGGACAGAATGCCTTCCAGAAAAATAAGCTGCAAAATAATCAATGCTAACGTAAAATCCATGAATCCTCAATATTATTATATGAAAGAACCTTACAACTCTAGAAGCATCTAAAATTATAGCCACTTATTCTCTTGAAAGAACCGCCTATTCTCCCTGTTAACAGTTCGGAATGTAATTCTTATTTGGTGTATTATGTCTTAACATGCAAAAGCATATACAATAGCAGTGTTAGGATTTCGAATGGACGAACAAGCATTAATCCCTGATTCACAACAAGGCGATCTTAATGCCTTCAACCGGCTGGTACTGGCATATCAGGATCTGGCCTTCAATATTGCATACCGTATGCTGGGAGATGAAGCCCGGGCGGAAGAGTGCACCCAGGAGGCCTTTTTTTCAGCATACCGACACCTCGGAAGCTACCGCGGTGGATCATTCAAAGCCTGGGTGTTGCGTATGGTCACCAATGCATGTTATGACGAACTTCGCCGCAGAAAGCGCAGACCTGTTATACCGCTGGAACCTTTAAACGACACGGACGAAGAAATAGAATCACCTGCCTGGCTGGCATCGTCTGACCCCTCCCCCGAAGAGGTGGTCCACCTAAAAGAGCTTGATACCGCCATTGACCATTGCTTGAGTACCCTGCTGCCTGATTTCCGCTCGGTGGTCATCCTGGTGGATGTACAGAATATGGAATATGAAGAAGTATCCAGCATCCTCAAATCACCTCTGGGAACAATTAAAAGCCGACTGGCACGCGCCCGTCAAAAAATGCGCGATTGTCTGCAGGGATTCGAGGAACTTTTACCCTCTGAATATCGTCATGAACAGGAGGGCAAATGATGACCACCCGGGTAAAAAATGAAATCCTATTAACGATCTCCACCTACCTGGACGACCGTCTATCAGGAAAAGAAAAAGAGGAATTCGAAGCCCACCTCAGCTCGGATCGGGAAACAAGGGAGATGCTGGAATCGTTACGAGCGGTTAAGCTGGCGCTCTCGCAGGCTCCTCGAAGGACTGCGCCCCGGAATTTCACTCTCACGCAAGAAATCGCTCGAAAAATCAAGCGTAACGCCGGGGTCATGCCTGTGTTCCGCTTTGTTTCTGCCACCGCTGCCGTTACGGCCATGCTGCTCTTTGCCTTCTCCTACTTGTTCAATCCCATAACTGCTGCTGCACCAATGGCCAAGTCTGCGCAAGAAAACGGAATCAGACGATCCGCATTTGAAGTGAACGGCCAGCCGGTCATCATCACCTGGGCGGATCCATATTCCTCAATCGGTGGGATGGGTGGAGGTGGTGGCGGTGACGTAGACGCAAAAAGCGCTGAAAGTTTTAGCCTGGAAAGCCTCGCTCCAGCAGAATCAGCACCTGTGGCAGAGGCTGCCCCAGCTGCACTGCCACCAGAGTTGCAGGCAGAGAGCCCTGTTTTAGATGCTGAACTGCCATCCATTACCGGTAGTGGACCCATCCTGGGAGTAGCGCCATCCAGCGCTGATGAAGAAAGTTGGGACCCCAGCAGCAGCGAAAAACTACCATTCATTCAAATGCTGGATCCCTGGAAAATTGCTGGACTGGCATTTCTGACTGTTGCCATCCTCTGTGGAATGGGTGCCATACTGGCTGGTAAGAAGAAATAAGAATGCTTAATACCGCAAAGTATTGCCTTCAATGTGGTACTGCTCTTGAAGAACAGGTCTACCATGATGGCCATCCACACCCGGTATGCCCATCTTGTGGCTGGGCATACTTCCCTGACCCCAAAGTGGCAGCAGCTATACGCATGATCAGAAACGATCAGGTACTTCTGGTCAGGAGGATCTTTGAACCCCACAAGGGGGAATGGACACTGCCAGCAGGTTTTGTGAATGCTAACGAAGACCCAGCCCGGGCGGCAGAGCGGGAATGTTTGGAAGAAACCGGCTTGTACGTCCGGGTGACCGGGCTGCATACTGCGGTATCAGGCCGTGATCATCCACGCGGGGCGGATATTGTGCTGGTCTATAATGCTGAATGGATTTCCGGTGAGGTGTCAGCCCGGGATGATGTGGATGCGGCCGCCTACTTCCCCTTGAACATGCTGCCTCGCATTGCCTTTCGAGCTACCCGAGTTGCATTGGGGATTGAGTAGTTCGTAAACATCAATACTTTTTTCGTTTTTATCTTTATGGAAAGAATAGATATTCTAAGAGGAAAATCTATCCCCAGTAAATAACAAGTGCCCTGGCCAAAAACCAGGGCACTTGTTTTGCTAGTATATATCTTATAAACCAGCTGCGCTGCTCAGGTCAGCAGCTTTGTTGGTCTTCTCCCAGGTAAAGTCAGCTTCTTCCCGGCCAAAATGACCGTAAGCGGCTGTCTGCTGGAAGATGGGACGGCGCAGATTGAGGTCGCGCAGGATGGCTCCGGGGCGCAGGTCAAAGAGATCGCGCACGAGACTGGCTATCTTTTCATCATCAATCTTCCCTGTGCCAAAGGTTTCCACATTAATACTGAGCGGATGCGCAACGCCAATGGCATACGCCACCTGAATCTCACAGCGATCAGCCAAGCCGGCTGCCACAATGTTCTTGGCTACCCAGCGTGCAGCATATGCACCGGAGCGGTCCACTTTTGTGGGGTCCTTACCGGAGAACGCGCCGCCGCCATGACGTCCCATTCCTCCATAGGTATCTACAATGATCTTGCGGCCAGTGACACCTGCATCACCCATTGGACCGCCGATGACAAAACGACCGGTGGGATTTACGAAGACCTTAAGGTTTTCGTCCACCAGGTTTTCAGGAAGCACGGGGTTGATAATATGCTCACGTACGGACTCGGAGATCTCTGCATGGCTGATATCCGGGCTATGCTGGGTGGAGATGAGCACGGTGTCAATCCGTTTGGGTTTACCGTATTCGTATTGGACGGTCACCTGACTCTTACCATCCGGGCGCAGCCAGGGTAGTTGACCAGATTTGCGGGCAACGGAAAGTTGGCGTGAAAGCCGGTGAGCGTAATGGATGGGCGCTGGCATCAGCTCGGGAGTTTCATTGCAGGCATAACCGAACATCATCCCCTGGTCTCCAGCGCCGATCTTTTCGATTTGCGAATCTGTCATTTCACCAGATTTCGCTTCCATCGCATTATCCACACCCAGGGCAATATCATGACTCTGCTCGGCAATTGCCACCATGACCGCACAGGTGTTGCCATCAAAGCCTTTATCCGTGTGGTCGTATCCAATTCCGCGGACAACATCGCGGACAAGCTGGTCGAAATTGATATCCGCGTGAGTGGTGATCTCACCCATCACCATGACGAAACCGGTTTTGGTGGCGGTTTCGCAGGCGACACGGCTAAAGTTATCTTCCCGCAGGCAGGCATCCAGCACAGCATCGCTGACCTGGTCGCACAGCTTGTCGGGGTGCCCTTCAGTGACCGATTCAGAGGTAAACAGGTACTTGGGCGAAGACATGAAAGTGGTTGTCATATATTTCTCCTTAAAAAAATAGTTTGCCCATTGGTTACTTCTTGTGAGGGCAAACTTGTGCAGTCGGCTGCCCTCTCATCTTCCAGAATTTTCTCTGCCGGATTTGGCACCGACGAAACAGAACTTAATCTGTTCCCGGTTGTCGAGGCATCTACGGGCCGGTCCCTCCGCCTCTCTGGATAAGAGTGCCGCAATGGGCTATTTAATTGTTGCCAAGATTATAACATAAAGCCAAATCGGATGCTATTGCTCGCATAAGCAGATATTTCTTCAAATGCCAGAGGGTTCAGGTTGCCTTCCGTAGTACAGGAGAAGTAATTTATCCTTAACTATTTTGCATCTTTCATCGGCGTTACTGCCCTTATAAATCCTGCCAGCAATAGAATGGCACCCAACACTTCGCTAATATATAATGCGCCTGGAATACCAAAACGGCTGAAAGCGCCGCCAAAAGCTGGAAAAATTGCCCCGGCCGCAATCAGTAAATTGCCGAGGGCGCGATGGGCCATGATCCGCTTGCGCCAGAAGATAAATGCTGAATAGATCGCTCCACCCACCAGGGTGAGTGTTCCATAAGAATTGAATATGGGTGTCAGGGAGCGAACACCCGGGGTGATGATGGCATGTCCGCTAAGTTCACTACCTGTGTGCAAGCTGCTGGTCATCAGAGATGGATCCAACTGAGCTGTGAATACTCGAACGGCTGCGTAAATGGAACCAACCAGGACAATAGCCATGGTGATGTGAGCAATTCTCGTCCGAACCAGGAGATAAACTGTTCCTTGCCCCAGCCAGGCAGCAACCAGGATAGCACCAAAAAGATACCACAAGCGGAAAACAATCGGATTCCAGCCGAATAAACCATACAGCGCCTCACTAAGACCGCCCACGCCATAGAATACCATCCCAATCGCCCAGATGAGCAGATGTGTACCGCCTTTTTTGATATATCGTGTAAAGATCAATATGGCATTCGTAATGCTGATCACGAATGATAGCAGGGGAAGAAAACTTACAAGTGACATAATGCCTCCATATCTAAACTACTTTGAAGCGAAAATGACATAACCGCTAAAGATAAATATGCCGACCATGAAGAATAACAAAATGATCAATGCAATCGGAAATATTTTCTCTAATTTTTGGGGGTATTTTTTTTCCGCCATCCTTCACTCCGAGGTAATCTAATTTTAACTGATATATTTCATTTTCAAGAAAGTCTCATCAAACTCTTAACTAATCAGCATGGCAGATCAATCATTTCCAGGGTTTTTATGCTGAAATGTTAGAAATGCTTTTCTTTTTCAGCCAGGGTTTCCGTGTATACTATTTATATGCGTTCTTCTTATTGAACTGCTGTTATGCAGACTGTTTTAAGAGAATTTCTGGCAAATGCTGGTTACTGAAACAGGAGAAAGTATGAATAAACGATTATCGCTTATTGTGATTTTGGCTGCCTTCAGCCTGGCGTCCTTGATCTCTGCCTGTGGACTGCCAAAAAAAGCTGCGCCAACACAGCCCTCAATCCAACCCACCGACACGGTTGCGCCCACTGTCCCTGGTCCAACGTACACAGCATCCCCTCTCCCTACAATGCCCCCTGTGCCATCACCCATAATCACCGAAATACCGGCTGAATCCGCAACCCCAGAATGGATAGTTGCAGAAACCGAACAGCCGACCGAACAATCCAGCGGCACATCAACAGCTGGCGGACGCCCGAAAGCATCGCCGATCGAAAATTCCAATTGCAGGGTTAATCCCGGCAGTCAGACAAATATTGTGGGCTATTTTCTGGTGGGCATGGAATCGGATATCTTCGCTAAGAATCCAACCGAAGAATGGCTGCTCATTGCAAATCCACACCGGGATGGAGAGTATTGTTGGGTGTGGATTGGCAGGTTGACCATCACTGGATCATTGGAAGATGTTGAAGTCATCCACCCAAAGCTGGAGTAGCAGAATTTCCATGACCAACCTAACCGCTGAAATCGTTGAAGCTTTAACAAATCATCATCACCTTGCCCTGGCCACCATTGTGAGCCGAAATGGGTCAGCGCCACGCACAGCCGGCGCGCGGATGGTTATCCGCGTAGATGGCACTATCTCCGGCACCATCGGTGGGGGATTGCTCGAAGCACAATGCATAGAGATCGCGGCTGATGTGTTCCGTACCCATGCAGCTGTTTTAATAGAGTTCCATCTGACTGGAAAGGATGCCGCCGGAAGCGACATGATTTGCGGCGGCATCCAGGAAGCCCTGATCGAGTTCCTGGATGCAGAGGATGCAGATCTGCTAACGTCATTCCAGGCAGCCCTGCATTATGAGCAGACCCGTCAGCGCGGCTGGTGGATCATCCAACTGCCCATTAGTGGGGAAGATTCCACCCGACTGCCACGCTGGTTCGCCGGTGCGGATGGCAGCATCACTGCCCGCGCTGGTTTAAATATAGGTACAACCATCCAGTTACCATCAGGACAACTACTCACATCGCTTAATGGCCAACCGCCTTATATCCTGATAGAGGTGGATAAGGCTATCTCCCACGTGGACCTGCCCCATGAACCGCAGGTGTTCACTGTCGGTATCAAACGCATCTATGTTGAACCCCTCAGCCACTATGGGACAGTATATATCTTTGGAGCCGGGCATGTTTCCCAGAAGCTGGCTTTACTCACCAGCATGGTAGGCTTCCGCACTGTTGTGCTGGATGATCGGGCTGAGTTTGCCAATCAGAAACGCTTCCCAACCGCGCACGAGATCGTAGTTCTCAGGGAAAATCAGGATGCTCTGCGGGAGATCATCCTGGATCCAGACAGTTATATCGTCATAGTCACCAGAGGACACGTGCACGACAAGGTTATCCTTCAGCAGGCGTTGGAGACAAACGCGGTGTACATCGGCATGATCGGCAGCAAACGCAAGCGCGAAGAGATCTACCGCGCGCTGGAACATCAGGGGATAAGCAGGGAGCGACTGGCGCAGGTCCACTCACCCATCGGGCTGCCCATCGAATCTGAAAGCCCGGAGGAGATCGCGGTGAGCATCACCGCTGAGCTGATCCAATCCAGGGCCAGGTACATCGCCAGAAAAAGTTAAGCACGCCCCTTTCATTCAACTGCTATTGAAATTCCTTCCCGTTTTCCTATAATGAAGTAAAGCGTTATCCTGTTGATGGAGGAGAAAATGATCAAGCATTTTGTGCGGTTTGGTTTTCTTATGGCTATAATCAGCCTGGCGGTGATCAGTTGCGGCTTGCCCGGCATGGAAGAAGCCAAGACAATGCTGACCGAGCTGCCAGCCCTGACCACCCAGATGGCTCCTTCCATGCCAGATATTGAAACCCTGCTACCGGATGAAATGAAGGACCAGATTAAGACTGTTTTTCCAGAAAGTCCGGTTAGGGTGCCTGAAGGAGATATCATCACGCTATGGGCAGCCAGCGCCACAGCCAGTTCCTCTTATGGTTCCGTAGACTGGTCTGCTGACCAGGCATTGATGGCACCGGATACTGAAGGGTGCGGGGACAAAGTGACCGCCTGGGCATCGCAGGCCAGCAATACCGTGGAGTGGTTGGAGCTTTCTTACGCGGTACCCATTTATCTGACCCGCATTACCATTTACGAAACCTACAACCCGGGTCAGATCGTGAATGTGGAGGTGATCGAGCCTAACGGTTCCGTCCACTCTGTGTATTCAGCCGCCCCTGTGGATTTGCGGGACACTTGCCCGCATCAGATCGTTGTTTCCTGGGATACTCCGCTGAATTATCCGGCAGAAAAGGTGCGCGTGACGGTGTATCAATCCGTGCTGGGTATAGGCTGGGCTGAGATCGACTCAGTGGAAGTGCAGGGCATCCAGGTGTTAAATCTTTATCCTGGCGAAGACAACTCTGATACACCGGATGACGACATGCCCATTTCCACGGATGCTTCCATCATCACCAGATCTAAGGATATCATCACTTACAGTACCAGCATGACCCCCGAGGAAGTGATGCAATTCTACCGGGATGAAATGTCCCGGGCGGGATTCACTGAGAACACCAGGCTGACGGTTGAGTTTGCTGGCGGCTTCAGCATGGTATTTAACAAGCCGGGCAGCAGTGACACCATCGTCCAGGCCTCCGGCGTGGGGGGGAAGGTGATTGTGGTCATCCGCCACGAATAACCAAGCCCCAATTTCTAAAAAATAACCAGCCCGCAGGCGGTTCCTCTTAGCTGTACCACCCGCGTGCTAACTTTTACAAACAATATTTACGCCATGGTAAGCTGACTGCTACCATAATTGCCTGAAACACGAGTAACTCGGTTGACTAAAAAGACTGAATGATTACGGAAGCAGCACCTATGCTTCCCGCACACAAAGCTATGACCATAAAGACGATACCCAGAATCATCATCACCCTGGAAGATTTGGCTTCCCGGATCAGCACTGCTTCCTTGGGATCGTTCGGGTTGTAATAAACCGGCACAGATGCCCCCACAGGAAATCGCGCAATCACCTCCTGAGCGGATTTAGCTGAACTTGATTCGGTGGCACCAAAAGCCAGTTTCTTGCTTTCGTACGGCGTGCCGATCACATTGTATGTGTAATGAACATCAGCCCGATAGGTGGTGCGGCGGTAATGGTCTTCATCATAGGATACATTCTCAATGATTTTGCTTTCCGTCACAGTTCCTACAGCGGATGGCCATGAGCTGCTGGCTTCGGCTTTTTTCTTGTCCCGGATGGATTTAAGGATTAACACCAACCCGATAATAAAGAAAAGGCCCACAAAACAACCCCCGATCAACGGTCCGATCCAATTAAGATTGTCCATAACATCCTCCTTAATGTTTACATATATATTACAACAGGGGATGAAGATGAGCAAATAATTCTGGTATGAATCTACATCTCTTCCTGCTCAGCGATTTCTTCCAGGGAACGGCCGGTGGTTTCCTGCTTCAAGCCAGCCAGCACCGCCATGGTTGTTATGGGTGCCCCCGCCAGGAGCGCGAAGATGGCTATCAGACCCCCACCAGCCTGCATCACCAGGCCAACTACCAGTGGCGCTAACACTCCGCCCAGCCTGCCAATGCCAGATGCCCAGCCATTGGCTCTCGCGCGGATGCTGGTGGGATACAGTTCGGTGGTGAATGGATGCCCCAATCCCATGGACATGCCATTGAACAGCATAATGAGAAAACCAACCAGCATCACCCACCAAGCTGCGCTAAACAACGGGAAAAGTATGGCAGCCAACCCCACCAATCCCTGCGAGAGGATGAGCAGATTTCGGCGGCTGTGTCGATCCGCCAGGTAGGCGACCAGGAATGTGCCCGGCAACTGACCCAGGCTGATGAACAGGGTGATCAGATAGGAGCGGGAGACGGAGGTATCTCCCCCGGAAAGCAGGGTCGGCAGCCACACATATACGCCCTGGTAGAGGAAGTTGAGCGCCATCCATAAGATCCACAACGAGGCTGTGATCCGCGCGAATTTGCGTGACCACAGGCTGACCGGGGTATCCTGCACTTGCCCGTTGGCCGGGGATACAGCTATGACAACAGGAGCCATCAGATCTTCCTCCAGGTGAATAAGGCTGTTTTCCCGATTCAGCTGTTCGGTGTGGCCTTTATGGGACAGGTAGCGCAGGGATTCGGGTAGCAGCAGATGCACCAGCAAGCCTGAAAGCCCTGCCAGCGCGCCAAAAAGCAATGCCAGACGCCATCC
>PNON01000003.1 GCA_013824865.1 Anaerolinea sp.
GCCAATGCTTATCAGTTCCGGTATGATGAATCCACAGGTTTCGCCAGCCCAGCCTACTTGACCAGCGAAAGCACGCCGCTGACACTCCTGACCCACAAACCCACCCCGGATATGCCACTGGGCACCTGGTACTGGCAGGTTCGCGCCCGTGATGCTGCCGGCAACTGGGGGGCATGGCCAACTACTTACCGCACCATTACCATTTTACCGCCCATCCCGGTTGCCCCGGTGCTAACTTCACCCGTCAATGGCTTCTCCACCAGTGACAACACACCGGATTTTTTATGGAACCCGGTTTCTTATGGCGCAAATTATGAGATCCAGATCGACAACCTGGCTACCTTTACCGCACCCATCGATCAGAGTAGTTTTACAAGCAACACAACATATACAGCTACCACATTAAACCCCGGAATATACTACTGGCGGGTGCGAGCATTTAATAGTGCCAGCACCCCGGAAGCGGGCGCCTGGAGCACCATTCGCAGTTTCACAATTACCGCGGATTGGACATTTATGGTGTATCTGGCTGCAGATAATGACCTGGAATCCTTTGGAATATTAGACTTCCTTGAAATGGCACAGGTAGGGTCAACTTCAAAAATGAATATCATAGTTCAAATGGATCGCCACGCCAGTCACGACACTAGCTATGACAACTGGACTTCAACCAAGCGATTCAAGGTAAGCTCTGGCATGACACCAATTGCAGCCAATGCATTGATGGACATCGGCGAAGCTGATATGGGATCCCAAACAACGCTGATCAACTTTATAAACTGGTCTAAAACCAATTACCCTGCACAACGATATGCTCTTGTGATCTGGAATCATGGCGGTAGTTGGTACCCCATGGAAATAAATGGCGAGGTCATTTCGCAAAGCATTGCCTGGGATGATACAGGCACCTATCTGTCAAACACAGCAGTCTATAATGCATTAAGTTCTGTTACAACAGGAGGAATAAATAAACTGGATCTTGTTGCATTGGATGCCTGCATCATGGCGAATATCGAAATTGATTACAATATGCAGAATTTCGTTCTGGCAAGGGTGGCCTCACAGGCAAATATTCCCGGAGAAGGTTTCCCATACCATACTATTCTTAACGATTTGAAGAACAACACGGGGATGAATCAGGAGACATTGGCGACAGCCATTGTCAACCGCTATGCTGAGTACTACAGCAGCAACAATGTTACCATCTCAGCCTTGCGCTTCCAACCCACGACCCCGCTAGCCACGGATGTGGACTATCTCGCCAGGATAATGGCAAGAGATTTAGCTACTTATTATAGTGCAATAGACGATGCTTTTTGGGCAACCATGTATTTTTCAGATTCTGCGCCTGCGTATGACAATATCGATCTCTATGGTTTTGCTTCCAACTTAAAAGCTCGGGTACCCTCTGGCACAGATATTTATAACGCTGCAAATGCTGTAATGAGCCGTATCGACAGCATGGTTTTTGCAAACAGGTACGATACAACAGAATGGGCTGGTATTGTAAAGGGAATTACAATTTACTTCCCTTGGAACGCAAGCAATTGGAGCGCATTCAGGGCAAATTACACACTTTACCAACGGTTTGCCACTTACACATATTGGAATGAGTTTCTGGATATTTATTACTAACGGGAATAAAAGTCTTTTACGTTACAAAAAATACAAGGCTGAATGATAAACGGTCAGCCTTGTATTCTTATTGATAATGTCGCGTTCAAAATACCAAATTATCGTCAGTCTGAGCCTCGTAGTGACAAAGACTCTCATTGATTGTCATAGGGATTCTTCCCCCTTTGAGGTTCAGGCACATTACCAGCCGTGGTTATTCCGGCGGATGTAAATGGGCAGACACCACTGCATTTTCACTTGACACGTTAACCCTCTACCCGTAGAATGAAGATGTCCATGGGAAGAGATCTGGCAACAGGCACCGAAGGGGCAAGCTCATAGAGCGAATCTCTCAGGTAAAAAGGACCCCTGGACACGACTCTCTGGAAAGCGCAAGATCACCGACGGGGCAAACCCGCTTTGCGGGCGAATCTCTCAGGTTAAATACAGAGGCACATCTATTCGTGTGCTTTGTTTTATAATATCCATTATTAAAGGAGCGTATGAAATGAATATTCCAACCGGCTATAAATATACAGATACAGATGAATGGGTGCGGGTGGAAGGCAGCCTGGCGACAATCGGTGTCTCCGATTTCGCTCAGGATCAGCTTTCAGACGTGGTTTTCGTTGAGATCGCAGTTTCAGTCAACGATACTGTAAAAAAAGGCGCATTGCTTGGCACCATAGAATCCGTCAAAGCCGCTTCAGATATCAATCTCCCCATCAGCGGCAAGGTGGTGGAGATCAATGAAGCGCTGTCAGATTCGCCCGAACTGGTTAACTCAGATCCTTACGGCAAAGCCTGGATGATCAAGATTGAGATGAGTGCGCCGGATGAATTGAACAACCTGATGGATGATAAGGCCTACACCACTTTCTGTGCAGGTCGGGAGCACTAATGTTCATTCCCCACACTGATCAGGAAACCAGGGAAATGCTGGAGGCGGTTGGAGTAAAGAATTTGGCGGAATTATTCACCGCCATCCCCGAAAAATACCGCTTCCCCAAATTGCAACTTCCACCTGCCATGACCGAAATGGAAATTCTGGCAGAGATGGAGAATATCGCTGAGGCCAATGAATCCACCAAAGATCTGGTCTGTTTTCTCGGCGCAGGCGCTTACAACCATTATAGCCCGGCAGCCGTGGATATGCTTCTGCGGCGCGGTGAGTTTTACACCGCATACACCCCTTACCAGCCAGAAATTTCGCAGGGTACCCTGCAGGTCATATTCGAATACCAGAGCCTGGTCACCGCGCTGACCGGCATGGAAGCCAGCAACGCCTCACATTACGATGGCGCCACTTCCGCCGCAGAAGCCGTGATATTGGCATATCAAAATTTTCGCGGCAAACGCAATAAAATCATCCTCTCCCCATCGCTGAACCCACAGTACACCGCCACCATACGAACTTATACCCAAGGGCATGGCAGTCTAATAATCCTCGGTGCCGATGCCAGACCAGATGGCAGCCCCGAAGACCTTGTCCAATATCTGGATGATGACACCGCGCTGGTGATTGTCCAGTACCCGGATTTCCTGGGTAGATTGTATGATTACAGCGCTTTGATCGCCAAAGCACACGAGGTTGGCGCGCTGGTGGCAGTGGCAGTCAACCCGCTGGCGCTGGCGCTTTTTAAAACGCCGGGTGATATGGGCGCGGATATCGTGGTAGGCGAAGGTCAACCTTTGGGTCTGCCGCTCTCTTATGGCGGTCCGTATCTGGGCATCTTTGCCACACGCAAGGAATTCATTCGCAAGATCTCCGGCCGGCTGGTGGGTGAAACCACTGACTCGCGTGGTAATCGAGCCTATGTTCTCACCCTCACCGCACGCGAACAACATATACGCCGGGAGAAGGCTTCTTCCAATATCTGCACCAACCAGGGGCTGCTGGCGCTGGCTGCCACCATTTACATGAGCCTGTTGGGTAAAAATGGTCTGAAAAAGGTGGCTGAACTAAACTTCCACAAGGCTCATTATGCTGCGGAACAAATTTCGCAAATCCCCGGGTACTCAGTTGCCACTGCTGCCCCCTTCTTCAATGAATTCGTGGTTACCTGTCCGCACCCGGCAGATGAAGTTGCTGCCCACCTTTTGGAACATGGCATCCTGGGAGGGTATGAACTGGCAAATGATTACCAGGGTATGGATAACCAACTGCTGGTGGCAGTTACCGAGATGAATTCCAAAGACGAGATCGACCTGCTATGCGAAGTGCTGGCGGAGGTGAACCATGACTGAACCAACCCTTTTTGAATTATCGGCGGCTGGGCGCAAAGGCGTCAATTATCCCGATTCAGATGTGCCGCTGACAAACCTGCCTGCCAACCTATTACGCAAAGATCTGCCCATGCCAGAATTATCTGAGCTGGATGTTGTCCGGCATTTTACGCACCTTTCCAGGTTGAATTACTCCATCGATGGCGGATTTTACCCGCTGGGTTCCTGCACGATGAAATATAACCCGAAGATAAACGAAGTCACTTCACGCTTATCGGGGTTTGCCAACACCCACCCCTTGCAGCCCATTGAAACAGTTCAGGGCAACCTGGCGTTGATGTACCAACTTCAGGATCTCTTGAAAGAGATAAGCGGTTTTCCTGGCATTACGCTGCAGCCAGCTGCGGGAGCGCATGGTGAATTTGTGGGTGTGCTGATCATGCGTGCATACCACGCCAGCCGGAACGACGCCAAACGGGTGAAGATCCTCATCCCCGATTCTGCGCATGGCACCAACCCTGCCACTTCATCCATGGTTGGCATGGAAGTAGCGCCGATCCCTTCGGACGCACGCGGCAATGTTGACCTGGTGGCTTTGAAGGCTGCCTGCGATGACACACTGGCTGGTTTGATGCTGACCAACCCCAACACCCTGGGTTTGTTCGATGAGAACGTGCTGGAAGTCGTGCGCATCGTCCACGAAGCCGGTGGCTTGGTGTATGGCGATGGAGCCAACCTAAATGCTTTGCTGGGTATCGTCCGCCCCGGCGACCTGGGCATTGATGTGATGCACTTCAACCTGCACAAGACCTTTTCCACCCCGCACGGTGGCGGTGGTCCCGGCTCTGGCCCGGTGGGCGTGGCAGCACACCTGGTAGATTTCCTGCCAGCTCCGATCATCGAGATTATCGAGCCCGGCTCGGAAGAGATGGCGCCGTTATATGGCTTCAAAACCCCGTCTAAAACAATCGGGCGCATCAAATCCTTCCAGGGTCATTTTGGAATGCTGGTTCGCGCTTACACCTACATCCTGATGCATGGTCCAGATGGTTTGCGGAAGGTCTCTGAATATGCTGTGCTCAATGCCAATTACCTATTGTCTAAGATACGTTCCACTTATCATCTGCCCTACGACCGGGTATGCATGCATGAGTTCGTCGTGGAAGGTTTCTGGCCTGACGTCCATGATGTCCACGCCCTGGATGTAGCCAAACGCCTGATGGATTACAACTTCCACCCACCCACCAACTATTTCCCGTTGATCGTCAAGGAAGCTTTGATGATCGAACCGACAGAAACGGAATCAAAGCAGACGTTGGATGAATTCGCTGATGTAATGGTCAAGATTGCCCGTGAAGCCCGTGAAGATCCTCAGCTGCTCAAGGAAGCACCACACAATACCCCTGTCGGTCGGCTGGATGAAGTGAAAGCTGCCCGCGACCTCGTGCTTTGCTGCTGGGTGCCGGAAGGCGAATGAGGGATCAATGCGATAGGGTAAATCGCCATTGTGATGAGTTAGGAGTAATGAGTTATTAGTAGAAACGGGACCGCACTCAGGTCCCGTTTTTATATTATTTCAGAATCAATGACAGCGGACAATGGTCCGAGCCTAACACCTCATCGTGGATGACCGCGTCTTGCGCCAGCGGCACGAGCCCCGGCGTGATGAGGAAATAATCAATTCGCCAGCCAACGTTGCGTTTGCGCGCCCCGGTGACCATATCCCAATAGGTATATTGCACCTTGTCCGGGTATAACTGCCGGAATATGTCCACCAGTCCGGTCCCCAGGTAGCGATCCACCATGGCTCGCTCTTCTGGCAGGAAACCGGATGTTTTGGCATTCTCTCTGGGGCGAGCCAGGTCCATTTCGCGGTGGGCAGTGTTGTAGTCACCGGTGATGATAACCTCTTCCCCATTTACCCGTAGCTGCTGCACCAGGCCCAAAAGATGCTGGTAGAAGCTCAACTTATAATCCACCCGCTCCTGCCCCCGTTGGCCGTTGGGAAAATAAACATTGAAAAGACTGAATCCCGGGAATTTAGTGAGGAGCACCCGCCCTTCACTGTCATACTCTGGAATCCCGATGCCCGCCTGATACTGAGCAGGGTGGTTCATGCAGAAAGTGGCTACCCCGCTGTATCCTGGTTTTTGTGCCGGATTCCAATAGGTAGCCGGGTAATCTGCATAAGTCTTCTGGTCTCCAGAGAGTTGGTGCAATTGCACCTTGATCTCCTGCAGGCAAACAATATCTGGTTTTTCATTTTCCAACCAATCCTTAAACCCCTTGTTAAGCGCTGCCCGGTAGCCATTGATGTTCCATGTGGTGATCCTGGTGGCCATTCTGATTATTCCTTGTAGTTGGTTTTACAAATTTACTTAAGTTTAGCATTTTTCATTGTATAGTGGATTTCGTGTAGAAAACCTCTCATCCAGCCGGAGAAGCCAACAAAACCATATTACAATTGAAGTATGAAACTTATCAATATTACCCATCCTGGTATGGAGGTGAATCTTCACCGGTGTGATACTTTCTTCTCCAAATTTCGCGGGTTGATGCTGAAACGCCACCTTGCTGAGGATGAAGGCATTGTTCTGGTTTGCACTCCGCCTGGCATTGTCAATACTTCGATCCATATGTTCTTCATGCGCTTCGATATCGCTGTGGTCTGGCTGGATGCCAGTTTCAAGGTGGTGGATAAGACCCTGGCCAAGAAATGGCGTCCATATTATGCCTCTGCCAGGTCAGCCATGTACATACTGGAGCTGCATCCAGCGCGGATTTCAGATTATAATTTGGACGACCAGGTACAATTGACTGATGCGTAAGCTTATTCTCTTTTTTCTGATAATCTCCATATTCAACTTTCCAGGCAGCGTGCATGCTCAGAATGAACAGCCGGCTGGACCGATTTACATTGTCCAGAACGGGGATAACCTCACAAGCATTGCTGCACAGTTTGGCATCACCACGGATGAGCTGATCGCTGTCAATGGGATCATCGATCCCAACCTGCTGGCAGTCGGTGATGAGTTAATCATCCCTGGCCTGGAAGGGATCACAGGATACTTGATTACCCGCAATGTCGCCTTTGGCTCAACTCTGACCTCCCTGGCGGTTCAAAATCTAGTTGACCAGGATCTGTTGGTCAAATTGAACCACATCACCTCTCCCACAGAACTGTACACCGGTATCAGTCTGATTATTCCGGAAGACGACCAAAAACAACCGCTGCAACAAAAATACTTACTGGGAGAAGGACAATCCCTGCTTGAATTCAGCATCCTTTCCGGGCAAAACCCCTGGCAAGTATCCTCTCTAAACCAGCTTGGTTCTCCTACCAGGGCTCCTGCTGGAACAATCGTATACCTTAATACCGATTCTGATCTCAGTGGACGCCGATTGCAGGTGCTGCCACTTGGTGACATAACCATCTCGCCGTTGCCTATGGTGCAGGGAAAAACCATTATTTTCAAAATAACAGCTGCAGCAGAGGTGCAACTAGGTGGTAATCTGACCGGGCATCCACTGCACTTTTTCCCGGATGGCAATGGCAACTTCATCAGCCTGCAGGGAATCCATGCCATGCAGGAGCCCGGGATCTATCCGCTGCAAATCTCTATGACCATGCCGAATGGGACAGTGTACACCCAGGAGCAAATGGTGGTTATCGAGAGCGGAAATTATGGTCAGGATCCGGTCTTACTAGTAAAGGACGAATTTATTGACCCCGCCACCACCCAGAAAGAAAATGACTGGTTAACATCCATGACTGCTCCTGCTACATCAGAAAAGTACTGGGATGGATTATGGTCCAGCCCAGCGTATTATACAGATTGCTTCACTTCTCGATATGGCAACCGCAGGTCGTATAATGGCGGCCCTTTCGATTTTTTCCATACCGGAGTGGATATCTGCGGCGGTGATGGAACGAAGATCTATGCCCCGGCTGGCGGTAAAGTAGCATTTTCCGGTCCATTGACGGTGCGGGGAAACGCCACCATTATCGACCACGGCTGGGGTGTCTATACCGGTTATTGGCACCAGTCCGCCTCGCTTGTTAATGCCGGTGATACGGTCGTAGGGGGGCAGGTAATCGGTCTCGTCGGTGGGACTGGCCGGGTGACCGGCGCACACCTGCATTGGGAAGTGTGGGCTGGCGGCGTGCAGGTCAGCCCCCTGGATTGGTTGGAGAAAACCTATCCATAAACGTTTGCAGATATTGTTATCAAGTATTATTGCAGATCAGCGATATTGCTCTCTGAGTTAATTACGGATAATATCAGCAAAATTCCTGCCAGGCTGTCGAACCCTGATGATGACCCCCAGGCGGAAAGCGGTCCAATTACCCTGTCCAAATGCATGTCATCTGACATCATCTCGTCAAACGCATCGATCAATCGCTCGTCCGCAAATCCTTGAAAAGCTGCTTGAAATAGTGCACTGGAGATCATGGTTGTTCTGGTACGAATAACCTGCTCCAATTCCCGCATCCAGGGGAGATAGAAACTCAGCCGCGGGAATAACCGGCTGTATCTATTCACTGCGAGGTTGATGCCGGTCAGCAGATCATCACCAGATGGCGTCAATCCATTGCCCAGCCCGACCAGCAAACTTGCTGACAGTAGGAAGTTGTCTTGATCCTTACTCCTGATAGCACTCTCCAAATCTTTGAGGTAGCGCATGAACTTATTGCTCATTTCGGTATTCACATTCCCTGTTAATAGTGCTGATGTAATCGATAATAATGAGTTGGTCGGGATATTATCACCAGCCCATTGCGCTAGTCGTGTTGTATTATTCGCTATTACTTTATTAGTTACCTTTTTAATATATGGAGCAGGTATCCATGGATGAATACCGCTTGTGGCTATGCGCAATTGTATTGAATCTATTGCAAGTGCGCATGAATCCGTCCCAATAATGACCTCGCCAGGTTGAATGTCCGCCATCAAACCAGCAGCGTCGTTGGGTAGGTTCACTGTGAACGGTCCGCAGAATCTTTCATAAGAAAGGAAAATCAACGTTTCCCCTAATCCTTCAATAAACAGTCCCTTGGAAGTATTACCTCGCACAGAATACCTATGCGTATGCGTCAATGTTTCAGCCGCTAAACTTCCGATTCCATTTGCCTGGATTATAGATATTCCTTGTTCCACGCTACCCATTATAGCGGACAAAATATGACTATTATCTGAATTATGTCTGACAATTAATATTGGTTGTTTTTAGCAATTAAGGGATAATATATCTATATTTGTATTATTCTTCATCTCATCCGTGAAAGGCAGGTTCGTTAAAGAAACAACTATACGAAATCCCAGCTACCCAATCAATAACAAATCTTACTAATTTATCTTTCTAAATGGAAAGGATTTGAAAAATATGACCTCAGCGCATCCAGGACTACCTGAATTCGACTATGTCAAACCCAGCGATCTTTCTGAAGCCAGCCAGTTTCTAGCCTTGCATGTTTCTGATGCCCGCCCATTTTCTGGCGGGACGGATACTTTTGTCCGCATGAGGGATGGCTTTTTTAATCCCAAATACCTGGTGGATGTGAAAAATCTCGAAGGGACCAGGATTCTCAAATTTGACGCCAGCGAGGGTTTAACCATTGGCTCTGCTATTCCAATGAATCAAGTTGTAGCCTTCTCTGAAGCAGCCGCCTACTATCCCCTGCTGGTGGATGCAGCGAAATCCGTGGCCAGCTACCAACTTCGCTCACGCGCCACCATTATCGGTAACATCTGCAATGCCTCACCGGCTGGCGATACGATTGGCGCATGCCTGGCTTATGACGGTGTATTAAATGTTCATGGGTTGGATGGGCATAAGAAACTGCCTTTAAAAGACTTTTTTACCGGTCCTGGGAAGAACCTGTTGAAACCAGGTGATATCGTCCTATCCATCACACTTCCCGTGCCGCCAAAAGGTCACGCAGGGCAGTATTTCAAACTTGGCCGGAACCGTTTGAGTGACCTTTCCATCGTGGGTGTATCCGCGCTTGGATATAAAGACCCTTCCACCAAATCTGGCTTTACATTCCGCCTGGCCATCGCATCTGTCGCGCCAGTACCATTTATTCCAACCTTGGCTGAAGAAATCTTGTCCACTGAACCTCTTAACCCGGACACAATTAACAGGGCAGCCCAGGCAGCTATGGATGCTGTCACTCCGATTGATGATGTACGCGGCAGCGCCCAATACCGCAAGTATATGGTCCGCAACCTGGTTAAACGAGCAGTCAATGAATTACAGCACAAGCTCACAGCTTGATCTGCGAGCTTATTGAGACAATACTGGAGGTAAATAATGGGATTTCACCAAATTTCTGTAAGAGTTAATGGTAATGATGAAATTATCACAGTCGCATCCAATTTGACCTTGCTCCGGATGTTACGGGAAACCCTCTCCTTGACCGGCACCAAGAATGGCTGTGCGGCAGGCGAATGTGGCGCCTGTACTGTGTTGCTCAATGGCGAACCTGTGAATAGCTGTATGGTGCTGGCCGTGGAAGTTGACGGACAGGAAGTAATCACAATCGAGGGGCTCGCCAAAGACGGTCAACTCGATATTGTCCAGAAGACAATCATTGAAAAAGGCGCTGTGCAGTGTGGTTTCTGCACTCCAGGCATGCTCATCTCTGCCCGTGCACTGCTGAACCGCAATCCGCATCCCACAGAAGAGCAAGTTGTGGAAGCCTTGGTTGGCAATCTATGCCGCTGCACCGGATATTCCCGTATCATTGAATCTGTCCAAGCAGCCGCTGAACGCTCATAGCTAAACAACCGGATAAGAATAGGAGATTGTAGATGACTACAGCTGATCATAAAACAGAAACCATGCATCCAGTTGGTAAGAGCGTGCAACGCTTGGATGTCCTTGAGAAAGTAACCGGTGCCGCACAATACACCGATGATGTCCCCTTCGGAAATTCACTGCTTTATGGACGGGTGAAACGCAGCCCGGTAGCCCATGGCATAATCAAGCGCATTGATTATTCCAAAGCCAAGGCTCTTCCTGGCGTTAAAGTCATCGTCACTGGTGATGATTTTCCAAATTTAGTCGGCCTATATTTAAAAGATAAACTCATTTTTGCACGCGATCGCGTGCGCTTTGTTGGTGAAGCGATTGCCGCAGTGGCTGCAACTTCAGAAGAGATTGCAGAAAAAGCAATCGATTTAATTGAAGTGGATATAGACCCGCTGCCAGCGGTCTTCGATGCGGAATTTGGCGCTACGAAAGATGCCCCTTTGATCCATCCTGACCTGGCAAATTATGAATGCCCCAATTTCATTTTCCCCGTACCTGGAACGAACATTGCGAATCATTTCAAGATCCGCAAGGGGAACGCTGAAGAAGCTTTCAAAAAGTGCACTTCGATCGTGGAGAAGAAATTTCGTATTCCTCATGTTCAACACGTACCTATCGAACCGCATATTGCTGTAGCGCAGGTGGAGCCTGATGGCGACGTGACCGTATGGGCTGCCTCTCAATCCCCCTTCTCACAGCGCTCCTCGTTTGCCAAGGCACTGGGAGTCTCTGAAAGCAAGATCCGCGTGATTGCTGGATATGTGGGGGGTGGTTTTGGATGTAAAGCTGGCGTGACCATGGAAAATGTGGCTGTTGCGCTGGCCTCAAAGGCTGGCGGACGCCCGGTCAAGGTACGATTGACTCGTGAAGAAGAATTCTTTACCAATTTCGTTCGCCAGGGATTGATCATAAACCTCAAGATTGGGTGTGATGCAGAAGGCAATTTGCTCGCCATGGAAAATACCCAGTACTGGGATGGCGGCGCTTCCACGGAGTATGGAGTAAACATCACTCGCGCAGGCGGTTACAACTCATCCGGTCCATTTGACATCCCAAATATCACTACGAATGCCTTGTGCGTCTATACCAACCACCCCATTGGTGGCGCTTATCGAGGATTTGGCATGTCCGAACTCCACGCTGGCATCATCCAGTGCATGGATATCCTGGCAGAAAAAATTGGCATGGATAAAGTTGCCTTCCTCAAACGCAATGCTATCCAGGGTGGTGATTTTAATGTCACTGGCATGAAGATGCACCCGGTTGGCCTCCAGGAATGCATTGATACAGTCGCGAAAGAATTGAACTTTGGCAAGAAAGAACCTACCAGTGCCCCCAATAAGAAGCGCGGAAAAGGCATCGGCATTGTCTGGAAGGCTCCATCCATGCCACCGAACGCGGGTTCAAGCGCTGAAGTCCGCCTGAATGAAGATGGTTCGGTAACTGTTTCTGTGGGCGGTCAGGAGATTGGGCAGGGTACCTTCACTGTCATGGCGCAGATCGCAGCCGAAGCATTGGGTGTGGCTTATGAAATGGTCAAGATCGAAGGGCCAGTGGATACGCGCTACAGCCCGTATGAATGGCAGACAGTGGCTAGCCGCCTCACTTGGAGCATGGGAAATGCCGTCCGCCGGGCTGCCGAAGATGCCCGCAAAAATATCCTTGAAATGGTGGGGGAAGCTTGGGGAGAGAACCCATCCAACCTGGATATCAAGGGTGGCTACGTGGTCTCCCTTAAATCCGAGGAATCTATTTCTCTCAAGAACATTGTTGTCTATGGTATCCCCCGTCCCGGTGACCAGGGATGGATTGGCGGACCAGTTCTTGGTCGCGGAACTTTCATGCCTTCTTACGTAACCAACCTGGATAAAGAGACCGGTCAGGGTGCCCGCGCCGTAGTCCACTACACTACTGGCTGCCAGGGAATCGATCTTGAAATAGATACTGAAACCGGTAAGATCGAGGTTATAAAAGCTGTCAGCGTATTTGACGTTGGGAAAGCCATCAACCCCGACCTGGTAAAGGCTCAGATCGAAGGCGGTTTCATTCAGGGAATGAGCTCTGCAATATTCGAAGAGATGAAACTGGTGGATGGCGTGATGAAGAATCCCAGCTTTGTAGATTACCGCATAGCCACCACAGCCGACCTTCCCAAAGAAAACATTGCCCTCTTTGTGGAAACCGCTCAGGACGATGGCCCGTGGGGAGCGCGTGGTATTGGCGAACATCCGATGACCCCCACAATCGGCGTATTAGCCAATGCCATCTATGATGCGATAGGAGTCCGGGTCTCAAATCCGCCTCTAAGCGCAGAAAAGATCTATCTCGCCATGTTGGAAGCCGGTAAGATTTCTTGATCAAATCACTAGAATGTGTCGATGCAAGGTCGGCACATTCTTCATATTTTAATGACAGTTTTGGTTTCCTTTTGGAAAGTTATCACTTGTCTTGTTTTAGGAGCACGAATAAACTTAGAATATCACCATTTATCAGGAGGATCATTGTATGGAGTCTAATGTTGACGATTTTATCAATCAACTAAAAGAAAAGCGCAAAACCGCCACAGAGGGCGGAGGCGCCAAGCGTGTCGAAGCCCAGCACGCCAAAGGTAAAATGACAGCACATGAGCGGATCGTCAAACTTGTGGATGATGGCTCTTTTATCGAGTTGGAAGGTTTCATGCTCCACCGCCACACCGATTTCGACCTGGACAAAGATCGTTATCCTGGCGATGGTGTTGTTGCGGGCTTTGCCAAGATCGAAGGCCGCCGGGTTTGTGTATATGCTCAGGATTTCACAATCATCGGTGGTTCTTTTGGCGAGGTGGCAGGCAAGAAAATTGCTAAAGTCATGGACCTGGCTGTCCAATCTGGTGTGCCTGTCATCGGTATCAACGATGGTGGTGGCGCCCGCATCCAGGAAGGCATTTGGAGCTTGGAAGCTTACGGTGAAGTCTTTTATCGGAATGTTCAAGCTTCCGGCGTGATTCCCCAGATCAGCGTGATCATGGGCCCGTGCGCTGGCGGCGCGGTGTATTCACCCGCCATTCAAGACTTCATCGTAATGGTGAAGAATATGGGCAATATGTACATCACCGGCCCGCAGGTTATCAAAGCAGTCACGGGCGAGGAAGTCAACGAGGAAGTATTGGGCGGCGCGGATACCCATAGTTCAGTGAGTGGAGTAGCCCACTTTGCCGCTGAAAACGAAGAAGATGCCTTCTCAACTATTCGGAAGATCCTCTCCTACATTCCCTCCAATAATACTGAACCTGGTCCGGCGACCACTCCATCTGATGACCCCTGGCGGATGGATAAATCACTGGATACCATCGTTCCTGCTGACCCCTCTTCCTCCTATGATATGCGTGATGTTGTCACCCGCATATTTGACCTGGAAAGTTTCTTTGAGGTTTCCCATTCCTTCGCGCAGAATGCAATCACCGGTTTCGCCCGCCTGCATGGACAGCCGGTCGGCGTTGTCGGTCAGAACCCGGCTGTGATGGCAGGCTCCATTGATATTGATGCCTCAGATAAGATCGCCCGCTTTGTCCGCTTCTGCGATGCGTTCAACCTGCCCATCATCACCTTCTCTGATTCACCTGGCTTCCTGCCCGGCGTTTCCCAGGAACATGGCGGCATCATCCGTCACGGTGCCAAGATCCTCTACGCTTATGCTGAAGCAACTACGCCAAAGATCACCATTATCACCCGCAAAGGTTACGGCGGTGCTATGATCGTCATGGGCAGCAAATACCTGCGCGCAGACCTGGTTTTCGCCTGGCCGTCCGCAGAGATAGCTGTCATGGGCGCGGAAGGTGCCGTCAATATCCTTTATCGCAAACAGTTGAAAGACACACCCAACGCAGCCGAAGAGCGCGCCCGCCTCATCCAGGAATACAAAGATAAATTCTCTAATCCTTATGCTGCCGCTGCTGCTGGGCACATCGATGATATCCTCATCCCCTCTGAAACCCGACCCCGGTTGATTGCTGCGCTTGAACTGCTCAAGGATAAACAGACTTCCCTCCCCGCCAAAAAACATGGCAACATCCCGCTATAATTGGCAAATAAATTACTGGACTATTTGGAGGTGAAAATTTGAATCCGCTCATACAAGGTTTAGAAATATCAATTACAGGGTTAGCTGTTACTTTCACTGCCCTAGGCATTTTCATCTTGGTGATGATGGCTTTGCAGCGTATCTTTCGCGAAAAAACGCCGGTAGATGATGAAACCAGCTCATCAGATGAAAGTACTATTGAAACTTCACCAGTAGTAGTTGCTCAAACCAGTGATGAAGAAACGGACCTCATCGCTGTCATCGCAGTTGCAATCAGTTATTTCAGGTTGAAAACATTATCATCCCTGGGCACTTCCCTGGAAACTGGAAAAGGTACCTGGTGGGTCTCCAACCGCTTGAATGCAAAGCAAGGAACAGGAATCACCATTAAGAGGAGTGGTAAAGCATGAAAGAAGTCAAGATCACCGTCAACGGTAAAAACTACGATGTAAAAGTGGGTGATGTTACATCATCACCTGTGATAGTGGAAGTAAATGGCAAGACTTACCAGGTGGAACTGGAATTGCCCACAGTCCATGAAACTCCTGCCATCCAATCGGGTGTTACCACTCCCGTGGTGAAGCCTGTGGCTGCACCTGTCTCCAAACCTCAGCCAGTCATCGCCAATGGAAATGCTGTGCGAGCCCCAATGCCTGGTACGGTTGTCCAGGTAGTAACCAATGCCGGCACCCATGTAAAACGTGGCGACACCCTCTTAAGCTTGGAAGCCATGAAGATGAAAAATGCAATTCGTTCGCCTTTTGATGGCGTTATCAAAGAGATCCACGTTTCTGACGGTCAAAAAGTAGCTTACAACGATGTTTTAGTATCTTTCGAGTGAGGTTATGCAATGGATTTTGAAAACCTGCGAGTAATCATCCAGGCACCATTAGAATTAAGTTGGCAGAACATCGTCATGATGTTGATCGGTGGCACATTGATCTACCTGGCAATAGCCAAAGACTATGAACCTGTATTGCTCTTGCCTATTGGTTTTGGCGCAATTCTTACCAACCTACCCCTAACAGGAATTACCGGTGAAGATGGTATGCTCGGTATTCTTTACAAAGCCGGCATTGCCACTGAGTTATTCCCGTTGTTTGTTTTCATCGCTATAGGCGCCATGACAGATTTCGGGCCGCTGCTTGAAAATCCAAAAATGGCATTATTAGGCGCTGCCGGACAGCTTGGCATTTTTGGGACGCTGCTTCTGTGCCTGGGTCTCAGCCAGTTGTTCCCAACCATCTTGCCCTTCACCCTAAAGGAAGCTGCATCCATTGGCATCATTGGCGCCATTGATGGGCCTACCGCCATTTACGTCTCTTCCAAACTAGCCCCACATCTTCTTGGGCCGATTACGGTGGTGGCCTATAGCTACATGTCGCTGGTGCCCATCATACAGCCACCGGTGATGCGCGCAATGACGTCCATGAAGGAACGTACAGTGCGGATGCCATATACACAGAAACCAATCCCACGCATCGTTCGCATCCTGTTCCCAATTGTGATTACCATCGTGGTTTCACTGATTGCCCCGAAGGCTTCCCCTTTGATTGCCGCGCTGATGTTCGGTAACCTCATCCGTGAAGCCGGGGTGGTTGAACGGCTGAGTGATGCTGCGCAGAACGAGCTTTCCAACTTGGTAACTCTGTTCCTTGGGCTCACCATCGGCAGCACTATGAATGGCGATACCTTCCTGCAGCCTTATACTTTGGCTATTCTGGTGCTCGGTCTATTGGCCTTCGTCATCGATACTGCTGGTGGTCTGGCTATGGGTAAGTTGATGTATGTGTTGTCAGGGCATAAATTCAATCCGCTCATTGGCGCAGCTGGTATCTCTGCCTTTCCCATGTCTGCCCGCATCGTTCAGCGCTTTGCTGCTGAATATGACTTTGAAAACTTCCTCCTGATGCATGCCATGGGTTCCAATGCAGCTGGACAGTTGGCTAGCGTCGTGGCTGGCGGGGTTGTACTGGCCCTGCTTTCAGGTACAATTTAAGTTAAAATAAATGGGAGTTTCTCATTTCAACTCTCAGAATTGTCCAATCTTTACATTCTTGGTATTCAAACCATAAAAAAGGAGATCCACATGAAACTGATAGATCTAACAATACCTTTAGGCATTGCAACACCCGCCTGGCCAACGTATGAGCCACTCCAGATTAAATATTTTAAACGTCTGGCCCCAAATGGCGCCAATGGCCAATTGCTGACCCATTCCAATCACCTTGGTACGCATCTGGATGGTGAGATTCACTTCTATACTGCCGGCAAAGACATCGCTGACCTGGATATGGATTATCTTGTTCATGATGCTGCAGTCGTTGACCTGACTGACGCCACTGGCGACTACCAGGTTTATACCAGCAAAATGATTGAAGACCGTGTTGAAGTCAAAGAAGGCGATATCCTCGTCATCCACACTGGTTATCATCACTTTGGGTGGGACCACCCCACCGCTGACGAAGTTCGGTACATGGTAAAACATCCAGGTCCAAGCCAGGAATTTGCTGATTGGGCCAAAAAGAAGAAACTGCGTTGGATCGCGGTGGATTGTGGTTCTGCTGACCACCCGATGAATACCATCATCCGCACTTGGATGCCCCGCCAGGCAGCTGAAGCTGATAAAGTTTTCCAGAAACTCTACAAGCAATCTTTGGCTGAATTCTACGATGACAGCAAGTATCAATTGATGCACATTGATCTCTTTCCGAAGTCAATTATCCATGCCGAATGCTTTGGCGGACAAATAGATCTGCTGCTGAATCGACGTGTCAAAGTTGGTTTCTTCCCCTGGCGCTTTGTGGATGGCGAATCCTCCATCGGCCGTGCTGTTGCGTTTGTTGAAGATGACGAATATGAAGAGCTGATGGAAAAAGCCGCCACCATGCCCAAGACAAAATTTGGTGATGCCTACGATCCCACTCATGTGGATCGGCTGAACAAAATGTCCAATATTTAATTATTGGATAATTATCAATTTAAAGGAGATTAAAGTGAAACTAGAAACACCAGAAAATGTATCTGAGCAGCAACTGACCATCGATGTCCGCGAGATTGAACCCCTGCTTCAGGCACCCCCAATGGATATGAAACCCTGGCCAGGTGCCATGGTAAAGTTGAAAGATGGCCGCACCCTCTATATTCGCGAAGCCAAAATAGACGAAGCCCCCTTAATGATGGAACACATCAAGAAATACATGGATGTGGACCACGACTTCTATGATATTGTTGGCGCACGTGTTTACTCCGAAATTCTGGGTTGGTACCGCAAACGCCTGAAAGACCCCTATCACCTGGTAGGCCTTATTGATGGGCTATGGGTGGGTCTGGCCAATGGCCGTCTCATGAACGAAGATGTCAACATCTCCCTGCACACCATGGCTCTTGCCCGTGGCGGTAGGATTGGCGCCATCATGTACTATGCCAAGGCATATTACGGGTTCGAAATCCTGGGCAACAAGGAATGGTGGGCAACCTATGAAAGCTACAATGGCTGGATGCGCTGGGGTCTTGGCATGGCTCAGCCTTCTTACCCGTGGCCAGAATACCAGCACGAACTGGGTGGCGCACGTGTGTACTATGTCACCAAGAAGTACTGGGACACCGCAGTCAAGAAATATATCCAGCAGATGGTCGGCGCTGATCTGGACTTCAATGTGCCCGATAGCGTTATAAAAGCAAACGCTGTCATGCGCGCCCCAGACGAAGTCACCGTATAATCACTTCGTTTCTAAGACATACGGGTGTGGGTATCCACACCCGTTTTCATTTAAACTTGCCCTTGAATACCCTCTAAGGTATAATTACGTCGATGTTTATGAATTTTCAGATAAGGATTATGATCGGCAATGCCTTCTGCCCCAATTAATAATGAAAATAACTACTGGTTATCTTTCCAAGTCAATAATGAGGATTTGGATTTCATTAAGAACCATTTATTTGAGTTAGAAACCCCCCAAAAAATCGAAGATCTCTTACAGGCACTCGTGCTGAATCGAATTAAGATAGAAAAAGCATCACTGGCAAATCAGCAGAGTGAGAAAGGCCGGCTGTATCTTCCCAAAGATAATTACCAGATGAAGGAAAGGATCGTTTTCAGCTGTCTGAATTGGGAAACGGGTGTCGTGCTTTCTGTCCGCCCTGCATTCAACCCGGAACAACCTCCTTTTAATGTGATAGAGGTTGGGTTTAAGAACAAGCAAAAACGCAACTTTGCCTCAGGCTTTGAAAACCACCCATTAAATAACCCCCAAGAAAGTATGCCAGGGATGGAATACCTTGATCCAGACCATGTGATGAAGACCCATGGAGCGGATCTGGCAACGAAATTGAAAAATGCGATAAGGGAAGATAATGATCTGGTTTCCAGCGCTGACCTGTGGTTCCACCGCTCGCTATTGTTGGATATTAACCCCGGCCAATTGAATCTTGCAGAAGCTGTTCTAGACATGGCCGGTGGCGGTCCGCTAACAACTAACGCCCTTGCCTCCCAGCTTGATTTATCCAGTGAAGGCAATCCTGCCCTGTTGGAATTCTCCCTAAACCGCGCATTAATGGAAGACCCACGATTTGATGAGGTGGGACCGACCGGTGAAATTGTCTGGTTCCTCGAAAAGCTGGAACCAGACGATGTGCGTTCAATGCCTCTTTGTCTGCAATACAAAACCGAAGATATCGATCATTCCCTTTTTAGCCAACAAATGCTTAAGGCAACATCCCAACTAGATGATGAGTTCGCTACTCCTCGCACAGCCGATGTTAATCCAGGCGAATTGCAGCTTGTCTTAACATATCCGCACTGGCGTGCTGGCACACTGCCAATTTCCAACCGTACCGATCATCTCTTCCCGACCGCTTTTGAGTCCCCGCGAATTAAATTCCAATTTGTGGATGCAGATTCAAAGACACCATTCTCGGGCTGGGTCGTACGTACAAATCGCTACGCAGCAGGATTAAGGCAGTGGTACCTGGATAATGGCGTCGTACCAGGAAGTATTGTCACGGTTAAGAAGGCTGACCATTCTGGTAATGTCATCATCTCAGCTAACAAACGCCGACCAACCAAGGAATGGGTTCGCACAGCAATCGTGGGAGCGGATGGCGGAATAGTCCTTGCATTACTGAAGCAGCAGGTAACCACAGCCTGCGACGAACAAATGACCACAATTATCCCGGATACCGAAGCCCTGGACCGTGTCTGGAATCAAATAGGTAAAGCCAGGTTGACTAATGAACAAGCAATTTTGCGGATTGCACGGGAACTCACCAAACTAAATCCACAAGGGCATATACACGCAATTGAGTTGTACTCAACAGTAAATGTTGTGAAACGCATCCCGGTGGATGCGGTGTTTGACCAACTCATCCGGAATCCCGCGTTCAGCCATGTCGGCGATCTCTATTATCGTCTCGATAACGAAGTGCCAGTGGTGTAAAAATGACAGACTCAAAATCCTTCAGCATAGTGAGACCCACAACGTCCACCTCTTTCCATATCGATTTTACTTGGTGGAAAGAACATGACAATAACTGGCGCGTCTTTTTGCATGATTATTTATGCCCTGAACATCAGGCGCTGTTCTCCATGCATGACGAAGGTACATTGATCGACTTTGTGGATCCAGTCACCGCTGAAATCCACCAAGTGGATGGCTTGCAGCAAAACTTGATGGCACATTGCTCAAAGCAGGCAGGTTTCTTGGAATCCACTCACAGCGTGGTGGACAATGTGTTCAGGATCTTCCTTTCCAATGGAAACACCCCCCTCACTCCAAACGAATTGGCTGCACTAACCGGAAAAACAGGCGATACGCTTCTGCGCCTCCTCTCAGGCGTACGGGTGTTCATGGGAATTCGTCCCTGTCATCTGTGATACAATTTTTCAACGCCCTAGTAGCTCAATGGACAGAGCACCGGCCTTCTAAGCCGTTGGTTGAGAGTTCGAATCTCTCCTGGGGCGCTCTTTTGGGGGGTAGGTTTCATAAAACAAACAATTATCAAAATAACCTTATATATGATAGGATTAATTGCAATCCAAGGTAAACTTTCTTAGGATAGATGATGATGATGGACACGATTAGACCTATTAATCTCTTATCTTCCAGCCCGGATGAAGCTGAAAAAGACCATACTGAGACTATTAATCGCCCCACCCCCCAGAAGCATACATCCCGGCCGCACACCTGGCACCCACCCACTGACCTTTTTGAGACAGATGCTGATTTCCTGGTGCGGGTTGAGGTTGCTGGAATGAATTCCGAAGAATTTTTCGTTAACCTGGAGGATAATCGCCTGGAAATCAGTGGTTCTAGGCCGGATATGCCTGTAAATCGTGCTTATCACCAAATGGAAATCCCATATGGTAACTTTCGGACTGTGATTACTATTCCATCCCCAGTGTCATCTGACGCTGTGGAAGCAGAGTATCATGATGGGTTTCTATTGATCACGCTACCCAAATTGGTACCATCTATCATTGATATCAAAGAAGAGTGAAAATGCCCGCATTGAAATGGTTTGATTTTGAAGAAGATATAGACTGGATAAGGGACGAAGAGCGCGTCATGAACGACTTCCTGACGAAACCGATTATGACGAAAGTTAACGCTAAAAAGTCGGAAGAAGAGGAAGAAATAGATCCTGAGGAGGAACTATTAGCCAACCTTCCTCAAGATATGCCAATTCTTCCATTGCGAGGCGTGGTGGTCTATCCAGATACCACTGTTCCCCTAACCATAGGCCAACCGCGCTCCATCCGCCTCATCGATGATGTTGTATCCAAAGATAGGATCATTGGCCTGGTTGCCTCTCGCGATTCTGACTTGGAAAATCCCGGTCCAGATGACCTATATTCTGTCGGCACAGTTGCAGTTGTCAATCGTCTTTTCCGCGCCCCGGATGGCACCATTCGCCTCCTTATTCAAGGCATCGCGCGGTTCAGGCTGCAAGAATTCACTCAACTGGACCCTTTCTTAAAAGCCCGCATCCAGTTGTCTCCGGAAAAACAGGAATCAGGTCTTGAAATTGAAGCCCTGGCTAGAAACGCCAGGAATCAATTTGAGCATATTTCAGAGCTTGTTCCATCCATTCCACGTGAATTGGTTGCATCCATCTCGGCTTTGGAGGACCCATTACAAACTGCTTATGTGGTTGCCAATTTCCAGCGGATGGATGTGGAAGAATCGCAAGATATTTTGGAACTTGATTCTGTTACTGATAAACTGCATAAGCTTGTCGCAATTCTCACTCGGGAAGGTGAGGTCCTTGAGCTCGGACAGAAGATACAAAATCAAGCCCGGTCAGAGATCGATAAAGTTCAGCGCGAATATTTCCTTCGCGAACAACTCAAGGCCATACAGCGCGAATTGGGAGAAGGTGACGAACAATCCGCTGATGTGGAAGAATTCCGCCGCAAGGTGGAAGCAGCAAAAATGCCCGAGGAAGCCGCCAAACAGGCACGGCGTGAATTGGAACGGCTTTCACGGCTGCCTTCCGCCGCCGCAGAGTATGGAGTCATCCGCACCTACCTGGACTGGCTTGTCACTTTGCCCTGGACTACCAGCACCGAAGATAACCTGGATATTGTCCATGCTCGTCAAGTTTTGGATGAAGACCATTATGGACTTAAAGATGTCAAAGAGCGCATCCTAGAGTACCTGGCGGTTCGCAAACTTCGCAAAGAACGCCGTGTGGAAGTTGAGAAGATTAAGACCCTTGATTACATCCGCAAGATGCGTGAAGGTGTGATCCTGTGCTTTGTGGGTCCTCCTGGTGTAGGTAAAACCTCCCTTGGACAATCCATTGCCCGCGCTCTTGGCCGAAAATTCATACGCATTTCGCTGGGAGGAGTTCGTGATGAAGCGGAGATCCGTGGCCATCGGCGTACATATATCGGAGCCATGCCCGGCCGAATTCTGCAAGCAATCCGCCGCTCGGAATCACGTAATCCTGTATTCATGCTGGATGAAATTGACAAACTAACCTTCGACTTTCATGGCGATCCTGGCTCAGCACTCTTGGAAGTATTGGATCCGGAGCAAAATGCTGATTTTCGTGATCATTACCTTGAGGTAGCTTACGACCTTTCCCAGGTTATGTTTATCACCACCGCAAACCAACTGGAAACCATCCCTGGCCCATTGTTGGATCGTATGGAAATCATTTATATCTCCGGCTACACTGAAAACGAGAAACTGGCTATTGCCAAGAGCTATCTTATCCCGCGGCAGTTACGTGAAAATGGCCTTCGCGAAAAGGAAATCAGCTTCAAGGATGAAGGGATAAAATCCATCATTCGTCATTACACCCGAGAAGCCGGTGTGCGCAACCTGGAACGGGAGATTGGCGCAATTTGCAGAAAATTCGTCACCCGCATGAGCGAAACCAAGGTCCGGCACCTCACTGTAAACCCGAAAAATGTCCACGATCTATTGGGAAAGCCAACACACTATGGAAATGATGAAATTGCTATTCGCACATCCGTTCCTGGTGTAGCCACCGGGCTGGCATGGACACCTGTCGGTGGAGATATTCTTTTTATCGAAGCAACCAAAATGCCCGGGGGCAAAGGATTCCAGGTGACAGGTTCCATAGGAAATGTCATGCAGGAATCTGCCCATGCAGCCTTATCTTATGTCAGATCCAAGGCTGACCAGCTAAGAATTGCACCAAACTTTTTTGATACGCACGATCTGCATCTGCACATCCCAGCTGGCGCTCAACCCAAAGACGGTCCTTCGGCTGGAGTCACGATGGCCACCGCCCTGGTATCACTGATCACCGGCCGGCAGGTGGATCCACTAATGGCTATGACGGGTGAGATTACCCTGCGTGGTTTGGTGATGCCGGTAGGCGGAATCAAGGAAAAAGTGCTTGCAGCTCACCGTGCTGGCTTGCATAGGGTAATCCTCCCCCGGCGAAATGAGATCGACCTTGATGAGCTCCCAGCAGATGTTCGTGGAGAGTTAAAGTTCGTCTTTGCTGATACAGTGGATGATGTGCTACGTGCAGCGTTGCTCAAATCTATGCCAATCAAACCGCTGAAAAAGAAAACCACTAAGCCAGGGTTAAGCAAACCATAATTTGCTGTTAACCTGCTGTAGATTTATATATATATATATTTGCTTGAATGGATGTTGTTAGATTATGATTATGAAGTATGATGAATACTAAAGTGACAAATTCAGGTAAAAAGGAACTGAAGTGAAAAAACAAACCAATAAAACATCCATGCGTTGGTACAATGCTGAAATTCATATTCACACCCAGGCTTCGATAGATTTTCAGCAACCTGAAATCACATTCCTGGAAATTCTCCAACGCGCAGAGATAAAAGATATACAGATACTGGCTTTCATGGATCACAACACAGTGTCAGGATATCGCAAACTTCAAGAAGAAATCGACCAACTGGTATTGCTCGAAAAACTGAGCCGTTTGCTTCCAGCAGAGAAAGTAAAGTTAGAGGAATATCGCCGTCTGCTTAATAAAATATACTTGTTACCCGGGTTTGAATTCACTGCTACTTTTGGTTTTCACATCATTTCGCTCTTCTCTCCGGAAAAACCTGTACGTGAAATCGAGCATCTGCTACTTAATTTGAACATTCCTCCCGATCTTTTGGATGAAGGATCCGCCACTGTTGGTGCCACCACAGATGTCATCACTGCTTATCGGCTGATCAAACAGGCGGGCGGTTTAACTATCGCGGCACATGCCAATTCGTCTAATGGGGTTGCCATGCGTGGCTTTAATTTTGGCGGTCAAACTAAAATTGCTTATACGCAGGATGCAAACCTGGATGCCTTGGAAGTAACCGACCTGGATATCAAAGGTCCGCGCGCCACCGCCTGGTTCTTCAATGGCACAAAACCAGAATATCCACGCCGGATGCACTGCATACAGGGCTCCGACTCTCATCGTTTGGTAGTAGATGCCCAGAAAAAAAAGAACCTCGGAATTGGCGACCGTACCACGGATTTCTTGCTTCCAGAATTGAGCTTCGCTGCAATTAGTGATCTTTTTAAAAGCAATGACTTTTCACGTACCCGACCGCATCGACAACAAGAAGAACCAGCTTTCGATTTTATTCAGACAGCCCTCGATGACGGACCGAATATCATCCAGGATTTCCATGAATCCATGTCTCCCAAAGGAGGCAAGCTATACGCAGTTGTCTCTGATATCTGTGCTTTTGCCAACACCAATGGCGGAACCCTCTACCTGGGTGTCAGCCACGATCAACACAAGTCACCGGCAGGCATCCCAGATATTGAAAATGCAGCTTCTACCCTGGAAAAGGAAATTAATAACAAGATATCCCCGCCACTTCACTGCACTATAGACATTAATGATTATAAAGGCAGTAAGCTATTGCGAGTTCTCATCCCTCGCGGGGATGATCCGCCTTATGCCGTGGATGATAATAAGATCTACATCCGCGATGAAGCAGAAACCGGGCTGGCTGTTCGTGATGAGATCGTTAGTCTTGTGCTGCGCCGCGGGAATCCGTTCTTGCAAGAATCCACCAAGCCAATCTCATCCCTGGACGACCATCAACAGATTCAGCCTCGAGTCCAAGAAGTCGAAAACCACCAGGATGCAGCGCCACGGACTGGCGTTGAAGTTCTTCCTTTGGATATCCGTAATGGAGTGAAGTATTATTCTATGCGTGATCTTCGCAACGGGAACATCGTCAAGAATGTCACCCGTTCTTCTGCACGCCGTTTATGGCATTATGCCATTGATAAATATGAAGAGTTGAACGCCAAGCCGGATGCACATCCCATAGAGTGGAGTGGTGATTTTGGTATAATCACCCGTTCTGACCAGAAAAAGGTCTCCTTTTACGACCTGGTTATGAGAGAAGGCAAGGATTATCGCTACTTCTTTGGCGTGACCCCCAATGGCATTCACAGTGAATGGAAAAAGCTGACGGGTATGGAAGATTAGTAATGAGTGAAGTCAGTATCCGTGAATTCATCTTCCCAGATGATTATTTAGTATGTGCAAGCTTATGGAAAAATTCCGCACCCGGTGTGGTTTTTGCCCAATCAGATGCGCCAGAGGAAATCCAGAAGAAACTGAATTATGCACCGGAGCTATTCCTTGTAGCCGAATTTCAAGATCAGGTGGTGGGAACTGTGATCGGCGGGTATGATGGTCGGCGGGGTATGCTATATCACCTGGCAGTCACAAAAGAGATGCAAGGAAAAGGAATCGGGCGCAGCCTATTGGCAGAAGTTGAAAAACGTCTGCGTGCGCGGGGGTGCCGAAAATGCTATTTGATGCTCACTCCAGATAATCTTTCAAAGCTGGATTTTTATCGTAAAAGTGGCTGGGACCTCATGGACGTCACCGTCCTCGGAAATGAATTCAAATGAAAGATATAACCTTTGCAATCATTACAATTTCCGACAGATCCTCTCAGGGTGAACGACCTGACCTATCCGGTCCTGCATTAGTAGAATATATCCATTCCCAACAAGGACTTGTGAAATTCACCAGCATCATCCCGGATGAGATAGGCAGAATTAAGTCCGAATTGAGCTTTCTTTCAGCTAATCCAGAAATCCAGATTATCCTGACTTCTGGAGGAACGGGACTATCTCCCAGGGATGTGACACCCCAGGCCACGCTTGAAGTCGCGGACGTAATCGTGCCCGGGATCAGCGAATACATCCGCTACAGGAGCATCGAATTCACTTTGCACGCCATGTTATCCAGGGGTGTGTGCGTGGTAAAGAACCAGAGTCTCATCATCAATCTGCCTGGCAGCCCAAAAGGAGCCTTGGAAAGCCTGCAAATGGTGGAAGCCATACTGCCTCATGCAATTGCGCAGCTTCGCAACCTTCCCAACGCGCAAGATCACACGTTGAAACACTAATAATTTTTCCAATTCACCTGTCAGGGCTGCACCTGTCCAGACTACCTGACCAGACTACCTGTCAAGACTACACCTTGCCGTCAGGTTAGTGCTGTCGTATAATTCATTTTTACCATATATACTTTAGTTCAAGGATTAAATGATGATAGATGTAAATGATTTAAGAAAAGGGGTAACATTCGTTCTGGATGGTTCCCTGTTTAAAGTGCTGGATTACTCCCACAATAAAACTGGCCGGGGAAATGCCTCGATCAAAGTGAAGGCTCGTAATATCCGCACCGGAACAAACCTGGAAAAAACCTTTCAATCTGGCGATCGCATCCAGGACGTGCGGCTTGATTTCCATAATGTGCAGTTCTTGTACACGGATGGAGAAACCTACCATTTTATGGATCAGGAAACCTTCGACCAGCCGGCTATTAATGCGAAGGTTATTGGCGACTCTGCCGGGTATCTCAAGGAAGGCCTGGAAGTAAAATTAACTTTCTTTGAAAACGAGCCAATTGATATTGACCTGCCAACTTCTGTAGACCTGAAAGTAGTGTGGGCGGAAAACGCAGTTAAAGGTGATACCGCCACCGGTGTGACCAAAAAGGTGAAGACCGATACCGGGCTTGAAGTGAGCTGCCCTTATTTTGTAACCGAAGGTGACACCATCCGGGTGGATACCCGCACAGGCAGTTACGTCACCCGGGTGTAACCCTTCTTTATTTGAAAATATTACTAAAAGAAGTAATTAATTAACTAAGACATGCTCAATGCCAGACCAGAGGAATGTGTGGTGGTTGGCATTGATATGGCGATGGATATTCCCGCCTCATTCATAGGCATCCAATGTTTCCAGATCGAAGCTGGCGACAGCAGGCTTACAGCAAACATAAGCCATGCAATCGCAGACATGTACAGGTTTTGCCCTGGATATTGAGAATAAACGAAATCATATAAGAAATGTATAAGAATCAACCCTAATATTCAATAATACCCAGTTCTTTCTATCCGGATTTAGTATAATCATTGCTACAACTATAGTTTTGGAGGTATGAGTGAAATCTCGTAACCAATCGTACATTGTCTATTTTATGCTGCTGGTGGCCATTGGCGTCATGTTGTTTTACAGCGCTAGGCAAACAACCGCATCAACTGAAGGATTGACGATCAATCAGCTTGCCATGGATATTCAAGCCAACAAAGTTACCCGGATTGTCGTGGATGAGAATAAACTTCGCGTCATCTATGCAGATGGAGAGAAAACCACAAACAAAGAAGATGGGGCAACACTCGTAGAACAATTGCTCAACCTTGGGGTCCCATCTGAACAATTAAGGAATAACACTATCATTGAAGTCAAAGCTCCTGGCGCCTGGATTGGTTTCATGAGTACTTTGGGTGTTATTCTGCCGATTATCATTCTGGCTGGTTTTGTCTGGTTTATTTTCCGCCAGGCACAGGGGAGCAATAGTGCCGCCATGTCATTTGGGAAATCGCGTGCACGGATGTTCAGCGGTGATCAACCAACAGTAACTTTTTTGGATGTAGCCGGAGTGGAAGAGGCTAAAGAAGAATTAAAAGAAGTGGTCGAATTCCTAAAAGAACCACAAAAATTTATCTCCCTCGGCGCTCGAATCCCCAAAGGAGTACTGCTAGTCGGCCCTCCCGGCACAGGTAAAACGTTGCTTGCCAAAGCAGTTTCAGGCGAAGCAGGCGTGCCGTTCTTTTCCATCAGTGGTTCTGAATTCGTCGAAATGTTTGTGGGTGTCGGCGCCAGCCGCGTAAGGGATCTGTTTGAACAGGCAAAACGCCACTCTCCCTGCATCGTTTTCGTGGATGAAATTGATGCTGTAGGTCGTCACCGCGGATCAGGAATGGGTGGCAGCCACGATGAGCGTGAACAGACGCTTAACCAGATGCTGGTTGAAATGGATGGCTTCGATACAGATACCAATGTCATCATCATGGCGGCCACAAACCGACCTGATATTCTTGACCCAGCTCTTTTACGTCCTGGTCGTTTTGACCGCCGCGTGGTACTGGATCGCCCGGATGTGCGTGGTCGGGAAGCTATTTTACGAGTCCATGTGAAGGGTAAACCCCTCGCCCCGGATATCGACCTGACTATACTTGCAAAATCTACACCCGGTTTCGTCGGTGCTGATATCGAAAACATGGTCAACGAGGGAGCCATTCTTGCTGCTCGCAGAAATAAAAAGGTAGTTGGCCAGCAGGAATTGGAAGAGGCGATAGAACGGGTGATCGCCGGACCAGAGCGTAAGAGCCGCTTAATCACTGCAGATGAAAAACGGGTTGTTGCCTACCACGAAGCTGGACACGCGATCCTGATGAATGCATTACCAGAAGCCAATCCTGTTCAAAAAATAACCATCGTTCCACGCGGAATGTATGGCGGGTTTACACGCGGCATACCTCAAGAAGACCTTACGCTTGTTTCGCGCAAGAAGCTCATTGCTGAAATGGTCGGCTTGTTGGGTGGACGTGTAGCTGAAGAACTTGTCTTTGATGACATCACATCTGGCGCTTCGAATGATATTGAACGTGTGACTCAACTTGCGCGTAATATGGTTACCCGCCTGGGTATGAGTGACAAACTCGGACCAATGGTCTTTGGTCAGAAAGAAGAGATGATCTTCCTTGGACGCGAGATATCAGAACAGCGCGATTACTCAGAAGCCAGCGCTGAGAAGATCGACCAAGAAGTTCGTGCTTTGGTAAACAACGCGTATAAAACCGCACAGGAACTCATGTCCACATATCGCAAGGAACTGGACGCTACTGCCAGCCGATTATTGGAAGTTGAAACCTTGAACAGGGATGAATTTGAGAAGATTTTCCCACCACCCAATCAGAAGAAAAGTGGGACCCCAACTGTAACTTAATAACACTTCAAATTAATTAGATAGGGATTGACTTTGTCAATCCTTATCTTTTATAACAGAACTTACCAGCTCCCGGCGAAGAACCTTTCCCACCGTACTGCGCGGCAGCGCTTCTACGAACCTTACCTCTGCCGGTACTTTGTGCCTCGCAATTTTATCCCTGCAAAAACGGATCACATCCGCTGATATTAACTGAACCTCCGGAGACTTTACCACCCAGGCATAAACTACCTCCCCTAGATAGCCATCCGGAACACCCGCGGCGCTCACTTCGAGTACCCCCGGCATCTGCGCGATCACTTCTTCCACTTCCTGCGGCCACACTTGTAAACCGCCTACTTTAATCAATTCTTTCTTTCGTCCCCTAATGAAATAATATCCGTCCGTATCTTTCCAGGCAATATCGCCCGTATGCAGCCAGCCATTCCGCAAGGCATTTTCAGTCTCTTCAGGTTGGTTATAATATTCTTTCATCACCTGAGGTCCTCTTATTAGCAACTCACCCTGATGACCTTCCAATACATTATGGATGCCATCCTCGATCGAGACCAATCTACATTCCACATCAGGCAATGCCAGCCCAATCGAACCCGTTTTGTTTACACCAACCAATGGATTGCAGTGCGTCGCAGTAGGTGATTCCGATAAACCATAGCCCTCCACGAGGGGTCCGCTAATCAATTGTTCAAAACTCGCTTTTACAGATGGATTTAACGGCGCTGAGCCAGAGATACAGACTTTTAGACACTTAAGGTCATCCCGGTAGTTTTCCAGGAAAGGGTGATGCAGTAGCGCGTAATACAAGCTGGGAGCACCCGGGAACACTGCTGGCTTATGGTCACGGATTGCCTGAAATATTTCTCGAATATTGCCAGGGGATTTAATCAGCACCATCGGGCTGCCAGTCTGGATAGCCAACACCATTCCCAATACCATCCCGTACACGTGAAATAATGGAATCGCCACAAGAATTGCTTCGTTTCCTGTTTTAGCTGGTCCAAGCCACGCCTGGAATTGATAGACATTAGCCACAACATTCCGGTGTAATCCAACTGCTGCTTTAGGAAGCCCTGTAGTTCCACCACTAAATTGGAAAATTGCTGGATCATCCGGACTTATGCTTAAGGCATAATCTTCTTTGCTGCTCTCTTCAACACCCAACAGGTAATTAAATTTGGTGATATGGTTTATGCCATTTTGAGTCTCCCCAACCCCACCATCTAGTTTCTTCCCCGAAGGCATGCATTTTTCGCCAGCAGTTGTCACAATGAATTCCTTAACACTTGTTGCGCTGCCAATCTCCGATGTAAGTTCCAAATGTTGATCAAGGATAAAGCATGCGGATACTTCCGCACTGTTAAGCATGCGGATAATTTCACGTTGTGTATAGGTAGGATTTATTGCGACAACAATCCCACCCAGTTTCAGAATGCCAAAATATGCAAAGACGAATTGGGGAATATTTGGTAAAAGAATGCCGATTTTATCCCCTTGTTTATAACCCTTTTTTAGTAGACCTGCACACACTAGTTCGGCTAAATGATTGGTTTGTGGAAAGGTATATGACTGCTCTTTATAAATAATAGCGGGCTGGGTTGCATACAGCCTGGCTGAACGCGTTAATAAGTCCCCCAAAGTTAAGTTTGGGTATTCGAGATGCGTGGGAACCAGGGTGTTGCCATTCATAAGATGATTAGCTTCAACCAGTGACATTTATCATTCTCCTAATAAGACTGACCATCCTACCTACCATTTCTGGGCAAGGATCGAACCAATGAATATCAGGATCATCCGGTTTAAACCAGTTTGCCTGCCGGCGAATAAACTGGCGTGTTTTCCGTTTAATCAACAAGATTGATTCTTCAAGGATACACCGATCATTCAAATAATCCGCTATTTCATTATAACCAATCGCACTCATACCAGGTAAATCAGCTGTATATCCTTTAGCTAACAGGCTTCTCACCTCATCAACCAACCCATCTTTGATCATCTGCTCAATTCGCATATCAATACGCTGGTATAGATCCTGGCGGTTCCATCGAATCCCAAGCTGAATCACCCGGTAAGGCGTTAGACCTTTCGCCTTCTGATCAGAAAACTTTTTTCCTGTAAGGAATATTACTTCCAGCGCTCTAACTACTCGCCGGATGTTTCTACTGTCAATACTGTCTGCAGCTTGCGGATCAAGATATTGGAGGTACCGAAATAGTTCAACTGCACCGTTCTCCTTCGCTAGTTGCTCAAGCCCCTTCCGCAATGGTGGTTCGGCAGCTTGTTCGGGAATTTTCCAATCCTCTGTTATCGCTCGTATATATTGCCCTGTTCCACCCACCAGGATGGGTATTTTCTGCTGCTTATGAAGGTCCACAATAATTCTTGTGCATAATCCCTGGAATACCGCGAGACTTAACGGCTCATCTGGGTCAGCAATAGACACCAAATGGTGTCGCACCTCGGATAGTTGCGCTGCTGTAGGCTTGGCAGTGCCTATATCCATTCCCCTGTAGAATAATCGGGAATCACTTGAGATGATCTCACCACCTATCTCTTTCGCAACCGCAATCGCAGCATCCGTTTTTCCAGATGCAGTGGGGCCTAGCATGATGACCACCGGTTGAATTTCAGAGGTAGATGGCATTCGGAAACACCTGAATATCCAGTGCGCCCTTTCCGGGCTTGCCTGTGATAGCCACCACATCCACCCGCCAGTCTTCATCTGGAGTATCTATTGTGGATATGTAATGCAGGGCAGAATTTATGATGTGTTGCTGTTTTGATGACGTTATAGATCCTTCTGGATTCCCCAATGCAGTTGTTGTCCTCGTTTTCACCTCTACAAAGACAAGCATGCCATCTTCACGGGCGATGATATCCAGCTCACCGAAGGGTGTTCTGTGGTTTACCTCGACAATGGTGTACCCTAGCGTTTGAAGGTGACTGGCAGCCACTTTCTCACCCCATTTTCCTACCCGTTGGTTATGACCGGTCATATTTTTCTCCAGGTTGATTTTACCCACCACTGGCTTATTATGGAAGTGAAAATGTGTCACCAAGTTAACCCTTCTGCGATAATTTGAAAAATGCTCTAACAATGATAAAATCGATTATCAGGGAATTGAAATGCCATCTGCTGAAATTATCACCATTGGCACAGAAATCTTGCTTGGAGAAATACAGGATACCAATACAGCTTTCATTGCCCGGCGGCTGAAAGATATCGGTATTGACCTGTTCCGTACTCATACAATTGGAGATAACGTCTTACGTATTAGTCAAACAATAAGAGAATCGCTCCAGAGGGCGGATATTATCATCACCACTGGCGGGTTGGGTCCTACTGTTGATGACCTCACCCGGGAAGCCATAGCTCAAGCAATAAATAAACCGCTAGAATTCCACCCAGAGCTTTGGGTAGAGATCTGTGGCTATTTTGAAAAGATCGGCCGGACAGCATCGGATAATAATCTCAGTCAGTCGTATTTCCCCTCAACTGCTGTGCCTATCCACAATCCGGTAGGAACCGCACCCGGATTTTATGTGATAAGTGGTGAATCGATTATTTTTTGCCTGCCTGGTGTTCCTCGCGAGATGGAATACCTTCTCACCCTTAATGTCATTCCGTTCATCAAACAACATTATCATCATCACCAGGTGCTCATTACCCGCTTACTCCATGTAGCAGGAATGGGGGAATCGCAAGTGGACAGCTTAATTGGCGAGTTTGAACGGTTTTCCAACCCCACTGTAGGTCTTATGGCAAGACCCGGGCAAATTGACATTCGGATTGCAGCCAAAGCTGGGTCAACAAAAATAGCTGAAATAATGATTGCCGCGGTTGAACGAAAGATTCGAAAACTGCTAAAGGAATCCATCTATGGCGTGGATGGTGAGAGTATTCTCTTGGCAATAAAATACTTATGGCATTACAGCGCACCTATCGGCCTGGTGGAAGCCGGATTGGATGAAGGATTATCTCATCTACTAAACACTGAAGGAATATCCACCACGGAGTATCACCAAGAGGTGCCGCTAGGTCCTCAAGAACTAAAGGCTCAGATTCTGGAGAAACAGAAGGAATGGCAGCTTGATTTTATGGTGGGCTATTCCTTCAGTCAGTCTGAAGGGATCAGCAGCCTGGATTTTGTAATTTATGATCATGACCTGTATAATCTTCATAATAGAAAATTTGCGGGTCCATCGGAAAATGCCCCCCTTTGGGCAATAAACATGACACTTGACTTACTAAGAAGACACCTGCTTATTTCACAAAAAAAGAGGATAAATGATTAATATTGATACCCTATTTATTAACGCCATCGTGCTCACCATGAATGAGGATTTTCAGCTCTTTAAGGATGGGGCAGTGGCGGTGCAGGAAGACCATATCGTCGCGGTGGGTGACTCTGCTGACCTTCAGAAAGATTATCAGGCCCTGACCATAATCGATTGTGGTGGCAAGGTTTTAATGCCAGGGTTGGTTAACGCACATACACATGTCCCAATGACTCTGTTGCGTGGCTTGGCTGACGATCTGCGGTTGGATGTATGGCTGATGGGTTACATGATGCCGGTGGAACGTGAATTCGTATCTCCCGACTTCGTACGCTTGGGTACATCCCTGGCCTGCGCTGAAATGATTCGCAGCGGAATTACCAGCTTTGCGGATATGTATTATTTTGAGGAAGACGTAGCAAAGGCAACAGCGGCAGCAGGAATGCGGGCAATTTGCTCTCAGTCTGTTCTTAAGTTTCCCACCCCGGATGCGCATTCTTTCGAAGAATCATTGGATTACGCGCGTGATTTCATAAGACGTTGGAAAGGACACCCATTGATCGTCCCGTCAGTTGCTCCGCATGCGCCTTATACCTGCACCACTGAAATATTAAAGGCAACTACCCAGCTTGCTGTTGAATTTGATGTACCATTGCATACACATCTGGCAGAAACCGCCATAGAAGTAGAAAACATGCGCAATGAGCATGGCATGCCGGTCATTCCTTATGTAAAGAAGCAGGGGTTGTTCGAGGCGAAAGTTCTCGCTGCCCATTGTGTTCATATTGACAAAGGCGAAATGCGCACTATGCTGCATGCTGGCGCGGGAATCGCTCATAATCCTACATCAAATCTTAAACTAGCTTCGGGTGTGGCTCCTGTTAAGCTGATGCTGGAAACCGGCTTGAATGTTGGCATTGGCACTGATGGGCCAGCTTCTAATAATGACCTGGATATGTTCGAAGAGATCCGGCTGGCGGCTTTACTTGCCAAAGGATTTAGCAATGATCCCACAGCTCTACCAGCTAAAACGATACTATCCATGGCTACGCGCATCGGCGCCAAAGCTTTGCATATAGGAGATCTTACTGGCTCTCTGGAACCCGGCAAGAAAGCGGATTTAATCCTGCTAGATCTATCCCCTGTTCACAATTCACCTAAATTCGATCGCGATCCCAATGGTGTTTATGCTCAGATCATCTATGCTTCAAAGGCGAACGATGTCACTGATGTGATGATCAATGGCAAATTTGTGATGCGCGATAAACTATTGCTCACTCTGGATGAAAAATCTTTGCTCGACGGTGCGCAAGAGTATGCACGCAAGATCGATAAATTCCTCTTCGTTCGTGAAAAGTCCGTTCTTTCAAAATTGATTGCCATCGGCGGAGCACTTGAAGAAGAGAGCTTCGAGGTCCAGCTCAAGATAAAAATCGCCAATCCAGAGGAGGTCTTAGCTTCTATCGAAAATCCACATATTGAGGTAATCCGCAAGCGCCATTACCATGAGTATGACACCTACTTTGTTTTTAAGGATGCTGAAGAGAATCGCTTGAGATACCGTGAAGATGATTTCATTAATGACCTTGGCGAAGTGGATTCTGTCCGCTATCGTTTGACGCTGATCGGACCTTCCCGTGAACACAAGGTCACTTCCGATTCTTTGCTCTCGCGTAGCCGATACTTCGCTCCTGCTGGTCAGAGCCTCCGTTTCTATAAAGAGTACTTTATGCCGGACTCGGAATTCGAGATTGAAAAAGATCGACTTAGATTCCTGGTGAAATTCCAGAATACTGAATTCTTTATTAATATCGATACCATATTAAAACCTAAGCTCGGCACTTTCCTTGAGATAAAAAGCCGGACCTGGGGCCGCCAGGATGCACAGCAGAAATCTAGAAAAATTTCCCAGCTACTAGAATTACTGGTTCAACACCCTGGTGAAATTCTGGCGAAAGACTACCTGGACATGGTCGATTGAGTGACCATTCGAGGAGATACGATTGAATGTCCTTTTCCTTGCTGCTGAAGCAGATCCGCTAATAAAAATTGGCGGTTTGGGGGATGTCGCTGGTACATTACCAATCGCAATCAATGCCGCTGCTTCAAGTTTGAAAGCGGATCTTGAAGTCCGGGTTGTCATTCCATATCACCAGGTAATCAAGGATAAAAGCCTGAATACCACTCTTCTGGGCAGATATGCTATCAACTCCATCAGAGGTCAAGATGAAGTCATTGTCTACGAATATCAAGTAAGAGGTACCATCTTCTATCTCCTGGATGGTGCCCCCATTCAAAAGACATCCGGACCATACTCACCAGATACGCTCCTGGATGGAGAAAAGTATGTATTCTTCTCCCTTGCTGCTTTGCGTTTGCCCGCCTTTCTGAATTGGTCAATTAACATTCTGCATGCCAATGACTGGCACACAGCCCTGTCAGTATTTGTGTTGAAGGTAATTGAGCAAAACAAGTCAATAAAAACGATTTTGTCTGTCCATAACCTGCCTTATATGGGAAATGGAGTCGAAGAAGTCATCAAATCCTATGGTATTCCACCCTGTGACCATCCCAATTTGCCTGATTGGGCGAGGTTATTACCTCTTCCGATGGGGTTGGCAGCTGCCGATGCGATCATAACTGTCTCCCCTGGTTACGCTGAAGAAATCCTTACGCCAGAATATGGCTGCGGATTGGAAGCCATGCTGCAACAAAAAAAACAGGTGGTTTCAGGAATTGTAAATGGTATTGATCTTGATATCTGGGATCCAGCCAAGGACCCGCTGATTAAGAATCATTTCAGCCAATCAGAGATGGCTGGTAAGGATTTTAATAAAACCACCCTTCAATCGAAACTCGCACTGCCACTAAATTCGAAAGATCCCCTAATTGCTTCCATAAGCAGGCTGGATTATCAAAAAGGGGTGGATTTGCTGATAGATGCCCTCTATAAACTCTCCCCACATGATAGCTGGCAATGTATCATACTGGGTACGGGAGATCCTTATCTTGAAATGCGCTCCAGGAATCTGCAAGCTGACCGACCGGACCATGTGCGCGCTGTTATGGAATTCGACCAAATCCTCGCCCACCAGATTTATGCCGGCGCGGATATCTTAATCATGCCTTCCCGCTACGAGCCGTGTGGTATTTCGCAGATGATCTCTCAACGCTATGGAACGATCCCACTAGCCCGTGCCACAGGAGGTTTAGTTGACACAATCATTAATTCAACCAGTAAGTTGGCTGGAACTGGTTACCTGTTTGAGGAACTCAACCCGACTGTCCTCGCTTCTAAAATGACCAGGGCTATCTCTGATTATCATAACAAAGCATATTGGTCTGAAATGCAACAAAATGCCATGGCTCAGGATTTTTCATGGGCTATATCTGCAGGAAAATACATCCGGGTTTATGAAGATCTGGTTTCGCAATAACCTGAGAGAAGGGTAGAAGATATGAAAGTACGCGCGGTCATATTAGCGGGCGGGGAAGGTTCCAGACTGGGTGTCCTCACCAGTAAACGCACAAAACCAGCTGTCCCTTTTGCTGGCAAGTATCGCATTATCGATTTTACACTTTCAAATTGTGTGAATTCCGAAATATATGATGTGATGTTAGTCGCGCAATACCGCCCACATTCGTTGATCGAGCATATTGGCGCTGGCGGTCCCTGGGATTTGAACCGTGATTTCTCCGGTGGTGTGCGGATCTATACACCTTATAAATCCCGTCGCAATTCGGATTGGTTCCTGGGAACTGCGGATGCCATACAGCAGAATTTTCCATTCATCAAAAAATCCAACCCAGACCTGATTCTTATTCTCTCAGGTGACCATATCTACACAATGGACTACGATCCACTTATAACATTTCACCTTGACCATCAGGCGGATATGACGATGGCAACGATCAGAGTCCCAGAAAATGAAGCCTCGCGGTTTGGGATACTGGAAACAGCATCTGATTACCGTGTGTTGAAATTCATTGAAAAACCAGAAATACCTCCCTCCAACCTGGCGAATATGGGTGTCTACCTGTTCAATATGGCTACCCTTGATAAAGTACTGATGGAGGATCAGCTCGCTAAGGACTCTACACATGATTTTGGGAAAGATGTCATCCCAAAAATGATGAAGGAGAATTATCGCATTTTCGGTTATCCATACTCTGGCTACTGGGTGGATGTAGGTACTAGTGCCTCCTACTGGCAGGCGCATATGGATCTACTCAAATCCCCGCCACCTATTAACTTAAATAATCGGGAATGGATCATCCACACCAGGACCGAAGAAAGGCCTCCAGTCTTCCTTTATCAAGATCAAAAGATTATTTGTAGTATGCTTTCGGATGGTTGTCGGATCGAAGCTGGAGCTGAAGTGATAAATAGCGTTCTATCTCCCGGTGTAACCATCGGAGCTGGAGCCAGGGTGGTCAATTCCATCATTTTTACAGATTGTCTCATAGGAAGCAATGCCCTGGTTTATAATTCAGTGGTAGACAAACGGGTGAATGTTGGCGAAGGTGCAATTGTAGGCGCTCTTTCAGAAAAAGAATTACCAGATATTACCCTGATTGGCAAAAATAGTATTGTACCGGATCGTTATGAGATAGAGGCGGGAGCATCTATAGATACAGATGTGTCATTAGAAGATTATCCTTCATCTCGGATAAAAAAAGGTGAAACAATTAAAGCAAGGAAAACGACCCATGACCTTTAAACGTTCTTCTGGAATATTACTTCACCCTACAAGCCTGCCCGGACGTGATGGCATTGGTGACCTTGGTCCGGAAGCCTATCGTTGGGTTGATTTTGTGGCTGAATCTGGTTGCACTTATTGGCAGATACTACCATTAAATCCAACTGGATATGGCGATTCCCCTTACCAGTGTTTTTCCGCATTTGCTGGTAATCCCTATCTGGTTTCACCTGCTTTATTACTGGATGAAGGGTTACTTGATTTTTCGGATATTGCTGATCGCCCTGAATTTCCATCACACAAAGTAGATTTCGGGCCAGTAATTGAGTGGAAAAAGAAAGTGTTGCACCGCTCCTATTTACATTTCAAAAAACTCACCAAATCAAGCATCCTTGCGGATTATCTAAATTTCCAAAAAGAGAACGAATTCTGGCAAAAAGATTATGCCCTGTTCAGCGCATTAAAAGATATGAACGGTGGCCGCTCATGGGTGGATTGGCCGGAACCTTTGCGTACACGCCAACCAGAAGCGATCGCAGAATTCACGCAAGAGCACGCTGACTTGATCAACGAATTGACTTACTGGCAGTTCCTCTTCTTTCGCCAGTGGAAGAAATTAAAAGCGTATGCCACCAGTCTCAATTTACTGATCATCGGCGATATCCCTTTATTTATTGCCCATGACAGCGCGGATGCCTGGGTTGCCCCCCATTTATTCACCTTGAAACCGGACGGTTCCCCATCCTTCATTTCCGGCGTTCCACCGGATTCCTTCTCCCCCACCGGCCAACTTTGGGGAAACCCTCATTACCAATGGGCTGTCCACAAACAATCCGGTTATGCGTGGTGGATCAGCCGGCTTTCCGCATGCCTGGAAATGGTGGATATTGTCCGGTTGGATCATTTTATTGGTTTCACCAGGTTCTTTGAGATTCCGGGAGGTATGCCCACGGCTGAGATTGGCAAGTGGAAGCCCGGCCCTGGAGCTGACCTTTTCAACGCTGTAAAAGAAAAATTAGGAAGCCTGCCGATAATTGCTGAAGACTTGGGAGTTTTAATTCCTGAAGTGATTGCATTGAGGGATAAGTTTGATTTGCCTGGAATGCGTATCTTCCAATTCGCGTTCTATGATGATGACAAACATGACTTTCTGCCCCACAATTACATCAGAAACACAGTTGCGTACACCGGGGTGCATGATAATAACACGTCGGTCGGTTGGTTCAACAGTTCTCCAGACCATGTGAAGCGGTTCTGCCTGGACTATATAGGTTCTAATGCGCAGGATATCTCCTGGGATATGATCCGCGCTGTTTGGAGGTCAATTGCAAATATGACCCTGGCTCCAATGCAGGATTTTCTAAGATTAGACAGTGAAGCCAGGATGAATTTTCCTGGAGTCGAGACAGGAAACTGGACTTGGAGGATGGATGTTCATTATCAGGAAGGTAATCTGGCAAAAAAGATACATCGCCTGAACGAAATATTCAGCCGATTAAATGCTTATAACGAGGAATGATTTCATCTCTGCTGATACGCCTTAACTGTGGCTGTGAAGATACCAATTAGGATTAACATGGATCCCAATATCTTTAGCGGTGTTGGGATTTCATTAAATAGCAAAATTGCCAGCATCGTTGAACCAACAGGTTCTCCCATCTGAGCGATGGCGACATAGGTTGTTGGCAGATATTTCAAAGCCCAATTGAGTGTTGAATGCCCCACTAGCTGTGGGAAGATTGCCAGAAAGAGAATATAGAAGTAAGTCGTTGGCTGATAAACCGGGACTTGTACTTGGTAAATGAGAAGCATCAGTATTAAGACAATAGCTGCAGTTCCGTAAACAATTAAGGCATACGGTGCCAGTTCCATCTGTCTCCTTACTGCTTTTCCAATGATGAGATATCCAGCTGCGAATAATGCTCCCATCAAAGCAAGAAAATTCCCATAAATTGCAGTTCCTGTTTGATTGATCTGATCATATAAGCAGATAAATCCCTTCATTGAGAGTGCACAGTTATCGCTCAGCCCAACCAGGATTCCACCAACCATTGCGAATAAAATACCAAATATGACAACTTTGTTTATCTTTTCATGGTATACAATCCACCCAAAAAGTGTCACCCAAATGGGAGTAGTGCATACAATCACGACGGAGCTGGCAACGGTTGTATATTCTAGAGACGTGATCCATGAGGCAAAATGAAAAGCAAGTATCACCCCGGAAAGCAACGATAAAATAATATTCTCACGAGAGATTGTAATGCGGGATGATCGATGCTGCAACAAAACGATGGGGATGAGTGGTATAACCGAGAGAATCATCCGGCCGGTCGCGATAACCAGGGAACTAGCATCTCTTTGTGCCAATCGGATAAAAATAGCAGCCGTGGATATGCACGCCACCCCGAAAAAGAGAATAACAAACCGTGAATACTTTGCATTTTCCTGTTTCAATAAGACTCCTCCACTTTCAAGTGAAATTGGATAATTTTCTCCTTGACTCTAATTTACTTGAAAGATAAAATGATTATAGACAATTTCAAAATATTGGAGGGTTTATGGTCTTTGAACTCACGAAACTACCGTACGCGTTTGATGGATTGGAACCATATATAGATGCCAGGACCGTAGAAATCCATTATACCAAGCATCATGCTACCTATCTGGCCAATTGCAATAAAGCACTGGAAGCACACCCACATTTTTTCGACAAATCAATGGAATGGATCTTATCCAACTTGGACCAGATACCAGAAGGCATCCGCACAGTGGTCAAGAACAACGGAGGAGGGTATTTCAACCACAACCTGTACTGGGAAAATATGGATTTGAATGGAGCCAAGGAGCCCGCAGGCTCCCTCCTTTCAAAGATCGATTCAGCTTTTGGAAACCTGGCAAACCTAAAAGCTGAAATCGAAAAGACAGGACTTGGTCGCCTGGGGTCCGGTTACGCCTGGCTAAGTCAGAAAAACGATGGGACGCTGATTGTTCACGCCACATTGAACCAGGATTGCCCACTCTCTGATGGATTAAAACCATTGTTGGTTGTGGATGTATGGGAGCATGCGTACTATCTAAAATACCAAAACCGGCGCGCTGAATACCTGTCTAACTGGTGGAATATCGTCAATTGGGATGTAGTACAAAACCGCTTCAATAAATAACCAACTGGAGGAAGATTATGACCCATGTAATTACCAAGCTCTGCCTGCGGGATTCTGGCTGCCAAACTGTCTGTCCAGTCGATTGCATCGTCCCTGGAAAACCAGAATCCGAATGGCCGCTTTATTATATCGACCCGGATACTTGCATTGATTGTGGTGCATGCGTTCCAGAATGTCCGTTTTCTGCCATTTTCCCGGAAGATGAAGTTCCTTCTGCCTACAAAGCAAAGGGTGGCGAACAAATCGCCGCTTCCGAAGGAACTTCAGGATTCGCTGAAGTATACGATGGTAAAAATCATCATGGCGATGCTGTTCACCTTAACGCAACCCGTACCTTAAAAGCCGGAGAAATAGTTGACCTCACTCCGGATATCCAGGCCAATGCTGATTATTTCAAGAGTGGCCCTGGATATAAATCCATGTAGCTTGATTCTCTTATTAAATAAAAATCGGGAAGATTTCTCTTCCCGATTAATGTTTATTAATACAAACTTACTCTAAAGCGGCCAATGCGGCGCCAATAATGCCAGCGTTATTCATTAATTCGGCTGGAACAATCCTGGTCCTAATATTGATAAATTGCTGATATTTCGCATAGCGGCTGCTAACGCCCCCACCTAAAATGATCAGATCTGGATAGATAAGATTCTCGACCATCTTCAGATAATCATTCACCCGCTTTCCCCATTCTTTCCAGGTTAGTTTCTTGGTCTCCTTGACATTGGCTGATGCTTGCTTCTCAGCATCTTTTCCACCCATTTCCAAATGACCCAATTCCAAGTTTGGTAATAGTTGTCCGTTCACAAAAATAGCTGACCCTATCCCCGTTCCAAGCGTTAAGACGAGAACCACTCCATTGTCGATGCCTTTTCCAGCGCCAAATTTCATCTCCGCCATACCAGCGGCATCAGCATCATTCAAAGCTTTGACCAAACATCCGGTGGCGGTCCCGAACACCCCCTCGATATTGGCTCCGATCCACGATTTATGAATATTTGCCGCGGTATAACATATTCCATTCTTGACAACAGTCGGAAAACCAACACCGATCTTTCCATGCCAGTCAAAATGGGTGGCCAGTTCTTTAACAACCAGCGCCATGGCTTCCGGTTTTGATGGGCGTGGGGTATCCAGTTTCTTTCTATCTTTGATAAATTCCCCGGTATCTGTATCCACAATAGCAGCTTTGATACCGGACCCACCCACATCGACACCCATAATTTCAGCCATATGACCTCCTTTATTAATCACAACTTTTATTTCGGTGCTCCTCAAAGGTTACTGAAAAATCGTGACGCCCCGAACCATCACAGGCAGCCCTGAAAAAATAATAGTCAGTAATTGAAGGATTCGCAACTGCCTTGAGTGCAGCCAGACCAGGATTGCATATCGGTGATGGTGGAAGGCCGTTCACATGGTATGTATTATAAACCGAATTAATGATTAGATCGTCTCTGGTTAAGGGATTTTTCCACCATGTTTTTTGGTCTATCTCATAACCGATAGCATATTGGACGGTTGGGTCACTTTCCAATTTCATCCCTGCTGACAGCCTATTGTAAAAAACAGACGCTATCGTGGGTGCTTCTTCGGATAGCATGGCTTCTTTTTCAATGATCGAAGCCAATACTATCGCCTGATAGAGTGTTAACCCATTTTTTTCATATTTTCTACGCATCGCCGGGGAAATCGAATCCTCGAATCTCGCCATGGCCATATTCAAGAATATATCTAGGGAGAGACCTTGATCCACTTTGTATTCACCCGGTGAGAGCATCCCTTCAAGAGAAGGATAGCTTCTATAACTTCCCGTTATTTCAGGGAAATTGCCAGGATGTAGTACCACATCCTGGAATTCTTCCGGTGTAAAGCCAAATTGATAAAACTCCGTTGCCGCAGCCACTTCCTCCATTCTCCATCCAGGTAGAATTGTGAAAGTGGTGATATTCCCAGCGAATATTCTAAGCCTTTCAGCAATTTGAATTGGATTCATCTCGGGTGTAAAACTAAATTCGCCACTATGGATTGCTCTGTCGTACCCTTTATAGATCAGGTAATTAATAAAACTCGTCGAATTCCAAATCCACCCTGACTCCTCCAATCTCAAAGCAATCATTTGCACAGATTCAGAAGGAGAAATAATGAAATACTCTTGGGTTTCTATTTTGCCAGTCGGTGTCAACAATTCATCCTGAACATTAATTAACTTGTATCCCAATTCAAGACGCTTCAATGCTCCCAATGAAGGATCTGGAGAACCGTAATAGGAATCTGTATTCTGAATTAATCCCCAGGAAATTAAAATGATTATCGTCAGACAGCCAAATACGACCATTAAGAAAAATAAAACCACCAGCAGTTGCTTTTTATTCTTCTTATGGCTCATGCTCTGTGGGGTTGTCCATTTCCATCTCGATATACCTTTGCAGCAATATGGCTGCGGCAACACTATCCAGGTGTCCTCTTCTATCTTTTCTTCTTTTGCCAGCTGAAAATGCAGACGTTATCGCTTCATTCGTCGTTCCATATTCATCTAGATAACGAACATCCAAGCTGAATCTGTTCTTCAATCCTTCTCCGAGCTTGCGCGCCCTACGACTGGATGAAGTTTCCTCACCTTCTGGGTCAAGCGCTACTCCTACCACCACTCTCTGAACCTGGTACTGGTTGATCAGCTGATGTATGGTGAGTATGTTTTCGTCAAATGACTTGTGCTGGATAATTACCAATGGTGAGGCAATCGTTCCAGTAGGATCGCTGAGCGCGATCCCAATCCTTTTTTCACCAGGATCAATTGCTAGAATCCGCATGATCTTTCACCAACCAATGCCTCTTCAATCTTAACATCTTCCTTCATGTCAAAATCACCTCGATAAAATACAACCACCAAATGATTAGAAAAGTTCTTTAACAAGTGTGGTCAAAGATCCTTTTTTCATGTGGATGCGTATGATCCTGCGTTTCCTGGCAACCAGTGATTCATAATCACCCAGAGCTTGCGCGCGCTCTAGTGTTCCAAAACTTAGGTCGCCGTAGTCCAAATCATGCAAGGGTTCCCTTGTGATCTGAATAAAGATCCCAGTATTTGGGCCTCCTTTGTGTAATTGACCGGTGGAATGCAGAAATCGCGGCCCAAAACCACGAGTTGCTGCCATTCCCGTCTTTTTCTGGATATTGCGGCGCATTTTATCCATAGCTTTAATAATGCTCTTATCATACGGAAGGTAAGCATTTATGGCTGTATAGTCGCCTGCTTTGCCCATAGCGAGAACATGGTTAACAATTTCCTTCAGTTTCATGTTCTGTCGAATGCCCAAATACTCTGGTGCATAAATATTAACCTTATCGTTCTTCCATAGGATCGGCGGCTCATCCAGAACGCCCTTTTGCTGGTATTCCTTGATTTTATTCGCAGTCCTAATTTTATTATCTTGCACATCTGGTTGATCGAAGACGTTCACTTTAAGAATCGAGCAGGCGACTGTTGTTGCGAATTCCCAGCGGTAGAATTCCTGAAATATAACCTCCCGATTACGAAAATTAATGACAACCACCGGCTGTTTTGCCTTTTCAAGTTTCCGGATATGCGTGTCAAATGCTCCGTTTAATCTGAGATAGATTGTCAGTCTGTCTGAGCAATAATCCCTGGCAGGAAGCGTATATTCCTCCACAACAGGTACAATACCAAATCCTTTCTTTCCGCTGCTCTCAGCTACCAACTGCTCGATCCAGTTTCCAAAAGGTCTGATTTCTGGGTCAGCCAACAGGCTAAGTTTATTCTTCGCTCCTAGTGCAGCCTGCCCGATGACCGCTCCAAGCACCAATCCCGGATTCCTCCCCGCAGGTTCCGTCGAAAAACATTGACGAGCCATGCTGCCTGCTTTTTTCAGAATCTTAGATGGGTCAATGCCCAGTAATGCTGCGGGAACCAGCCCAAAAGCTGTAAGCGCTGAGAAGCGTCCGCCAACACTCGAGTGTGCGTAGAATACTTTTCGAAATCCGCGCTCTATTGCCAATTTATCCAGGGATGTTCCCTGATCCGTGATAGCAACAAAATGCATGCCAGTATCCTCCTTGAAGTTTTTATAACACTTCGCCCAGAAGAAATCCAAAAAGGCATTCACCTCGCTTGTTCCACCTGATTTTGAGGAAACAATGAACAAGCTTTTTTCTAAATCTTTGCCGCGATATAATGATCGGATCTGGTCAGGATCGGTGGAATCTACCACGACGAGGTCCAAGCCTGATGTACTCCCTAAAACCAGTTTGAATACTTCAGGAGCGAGCGAAGATCCTCCCATGCCGAGAATAAAAATGTGTTTATATCCACACTGTATGACATCATCTTTGAACGATTTGATCTCATCCACAATTGCCATGGATGTGGATGGCAGATCAAGCCAACCCAAGCGGTTTTTTATTTCCCCCGCTTCACCAGGATCATCCGTCCACACTTTGGGATCATGAGCGTATATTCGTTCAATCATCCTCGCGTTATCCAATTTCTGGATTTGTTGGGTAACATCCTTCCCCAGACTGCCAAGCCGCTTGTTCATCCCTCGGCGTTTTATCTCAATGGAACGAATCAGGCTCCGATATGCGTCCGCGAAGATTTGTATCCCTTCTTTTTCCAATAGGACACCAACATCTTCCAGGGATATTCCCAGTTCTTGCAGGCTCTGAATAGTGCACCGAGCGCCTTCCAGGTTGGTTGTTATCGTTTTCACTGTTTTGCCATGGTCTAAAAACCTTGTTAAAGTAGCAGGAGGAACAGTATTAACGGTGTCAGGTCCAATCAATTCATCCACATAGACCACATCACTATATTCAGGGTTCTTGGTTCCAGTACTCGCCCAGAGTGGCCGCTGAACCTGTGCACCTTTTTGTGTCAGTGCTTTAAATCGGCTGGAACTAAACTCCTTTTGAAATACCTCATAAACCAATCGGGTATTCGCTATGGCAGCCTTCCCATACAAATCCTTGATTTTTGCTGATTGTGAAGGCATATCTACCAACATCTTATCAATCTTGGTATCCACACGGGAGACAAAGAAAGAAGCAACAGAAGCAATGTTCTCGATTGAATTACCATCAGTTAATCGTTTCTCCAGACCAGATAAAAATGCTTCGACCACCTTGCGGTAACGGGAAAGAGTAAAGATCAATGTTACATTCACATTGATTCCTTCCCTGATAAGCTTCTCGGTGGTAACCAATCCAGCCAATGTGGCCGGCACCTTGATCATGATATTCGGCCGCTGGTATTTCCGCCAAATTTCACGCGCTTCAGAGAGCATCTTCTTGGAATTGCCTGCATGCATAGGATTGACCTCTATGCTGACATACCCATCTTTTCGATTGGATGCCTGATAGAGGGGCATGAATGAATCAGCTGCGCTTAGAATATCCTCTCTAGCCAGTTGATTGTAAATCTCTTCTGATGAAAAACCCGCGATAGCCATTGAAAGGATTGCGTCATCATAATCCTCTGTTTTACTGATGGCTGTATTGAAGATGCTTGGATTTGAGGTAACACCATAAATCAGCCCATCTTTGATCATTCTGTCTAGAGAACCATCGGCCAAGATGGAGCGTTGAATACTGTCAAACCAAACGGATTGTCCGATATTATTTAACTTTTTACAATTATTCATGCGAGCTGCTTCTCTTTGCCTCAATCGCCTTTATTTTGTTGAACCTGCGGATAAATCTTTCATCCTCAATAAATTCTGCATTCAGGAAAGCAACAACGATTTCCATGGCTGGCTCGGGACCGATTACCCTGCCTCCCAGGCAAAGCACATTCATGCCATCATGCTCGACGCCCTGATGGGCGGAATAGGTATCATGGCAAATGGCAGCGTATACACCAGTCATCTTATTGGCAGTAATGCACACCCCCACCCCGGAACCACATATCAGTATGCCCCGTTCAGCAGATTTTGAACTGATTGCTGCGCCTACTTTTTCCGCGTAATCGGGATAATCTACTTTCTCATCCCCATAAACACCAACATCCAAAATCTCATGTCCGAGTGATTGGACAGCGTCAACAACATATTTTTTCAAGATTAAACCCGCATGATCTGTACCTATGGCTACGCGCATATTATCACCCTATTATTTATTCAACAATTGTTTAGCTCGAAAGAGTACATTTTCCACCGTGAAGCCATAATGTAAAAACAAATCTTTCGCCGGGGCAGAAGCGCCAAAGCAGTCAATCCCAATCACTTCACCCAAAGTACCTGTCCATTCCAGCCACCCCTGCGTACTCCCTGCCTCGACTGCCAAACGTTTACTGACATTCCGTGGTAATACTGCTTCTCGATATTCCTTTGGTTGCAGACGAAAGATTTCCCAGCTTGGGAAAGATACCAGGCGAACGTTGAAACCATCCAAAGCTAATTTATCACCCGCAGCAGCGATCAATGCCACTTCTGATCCACTCGCCATCAGAATGATATCCGGTTGGCCTTTACCCAGGTCTGCAAGGATATATGCACCTTTTTGTAACCCTGAGGCTGATGCGTAAATCTGCCGGTCTAGCGTAGGAACCGCCTGCCTTGAAAATAACAGCGCATTTGGGCATTTCCGGTTGCCTAGTGTATATTTCCAAGCTTCCACCACTTCATTTGCGTCTGCAGGCCGTATGACAGTCAGGTTTGGAATTAGCCTAAGCGATGCAAGCTGTTCGACTGGCTGATGCGTGGGGCCGTCTTCTCCCAACCCGATGCTGTCATGGGTGAAAATCCAAATGCTCGGCAAGTGTGATAGCCCAGAAATTCTTACCGCAGGACGCATATAATCCGAGAAAACCAGGAATGTGGCGCCATAAGGAATTACGCCACCATGGTAGGCCATGCCATTCACAATTGCACCCATGCCATGCTCGCGCACACCAAAATGAAAGTTCCTGCCACCGGGATTGATAGCCTGATATGCAGCAGAATCCTTAATCCATGTGTTCGTGGAGGGGGTCAGGTCAGCAGATCCGCCTACCAATTCGGGAATGTTTTTCGCCAGTGCATTAATCACCTGTCCAGAGGATGCGCGCGTAGCCATCCCCTTGGGATCAGGTATAAAGACGGGTAAACCTGTCTGCCAGTTCTCTGGTAATTCCCCATCAATTTGCCTTTTAAGCTGCTGTCCTAAATCCGGATAGGCTTTTGAGTACTCATTAAATACATTTTCCCACTGGGCTTCTGCAGCTTGCCCTGAAGTAATGGCTTTTCTAAAAAAACCAAGCACATCCGCAGGGATATGAAACCTTGGCTCAGTCGGCCAGCCAGAATTCAACTTGGCTGCATCGAGTTCTGCATCTCCTGGCGGTTCCCCGTGTGCTTTGGCTGTATCCTGCCGGGTGGGTAAACCATACCCGATATGCGTACGGCAGATGATCAAGCTGGGACGGGGATCTTGTTTTGCTTCGTGGATGGCTCTATCAATATCATCGACATCATTCCCATCTGCGACATGTAATACCTGCCACCCATAAGCTGCAAATCGAGCGCCACGATCCTCTGTAAATGCAATTTCTGTGGATCCGTCAATGCTGATACGGTTGTCATCATATAGATAGATCAATTTTCCCAACTTCAAATGCCCGGCAAGCGAAGCCGCCTCTGAAGAAACGCCTTCCATCAAATCGCCATCCGTCACGATGGCATACACATAATGATCGATCAGGTTGAAATCTGCCCGGTTAAACTGGGCAGCCAGAAAAGATTCCGCAATCGCCATTCCCACCCCATTAGACAGCCCTTGTCCAAGCGGACCAGTCGTAGTTTCCACGCCTGGCGTCAGTCCATATTCTGGGTGACCGGGGGTTAGGGATCCGAGCTGTCTAAACCTTTTTAGCTCATCCAAAGTAAGATCGTACCCTGTAATGTGTAAGAGGGCGTACAGGAGCATCGAGCCATGTCCGCCTGAGAGGATAAAACGGTCACGGTCGAACCATTTGGGGTTGGTCGGATTGTGCCTCAAATGCCTGGTCCAGATGGTATATGCCATAGCGGCTGTGCCCATCGGCAAGCCGGGGTGGCCTGAATTTGCTTTTTGCACTCCATCCACAGCTAAAAATCGGAGCGCGAGAATAGCTTGATTTTGTAATTCTTGATCGATTGTCATGATGCTCCAGATAGCGTTGTGTAACTAATTTTCACTAAATTATAGCCCAAATAATAAAAATGAGCCTTTTGGCTCATCTGTGAATGGATTATTGAGTTGGCGGGTAATTGATATCTGCTAACACACTTTTTATTTTTCTGCGCTCGCAGGTGTTTGAAATGTAACCGTTATTTCCTTCGTATCCTTGTCACCATCAACGGATGTTACTCCTTCGAGTTCGCTAAGATCGGTTTTGATGGTATGAACACAATGGTTACAGGATATATTGGCTATGTGATATGTGGCTTTTTCCATAGGATTTCCTTTCTTTTACAATAATTCTAACAAATATGCACGAAAATTATTGTAAAATGATTATACGCGTTCCTTCATCCATTCTTGACCTCTACCACCAAGCAATCTAAACTATCCAATGGATTATGAATCAGTATGCAAAATCAGACCATAACAAATAAACCTCTTAGTGGCAAGAATATTCTGATCACGGGTGCAGCGCGACGGGTGGGAAAGATCCTTGCCCTTGCTGCCGCCAGATCAGGCGCGAACCTTATCATCCACCACAATAATTCACCAAGGTTTGCAATAGATACACGAGAGGAAATATTAGCTCTGGGATGCAAGGTCAATATTGTTAAAGCAGATCTTTCAGACCCCAATCAAGCTATGGAATTATTGGATAAAGCGAGTATCTTTGGCAGGATAGACACCCTGGTGAATAATGCGGCTATTTTCGAGCCAGTGAATATATTTACCACCACGCCTGAAGACTGGCAACGGCACTTAAATATTAATCTAACCGCTCCATTTCTTCTTTCACAATCGCTGGCAAGACAAACACCTTCCGATGGCATGGCAAGGATAATAAATATTTTAGATTGGAGGGCCCTCAGACCGGGAGTGGATCATTTTCCATACACAATTTCAAAAGCTGCCCTGGCAGCCATGACACAATCACTCGCTTTATCTCTTGCCCCAAATATCATCGTTAATGCTTTAGCACTTGGCGCCATACTTCCCCCATCAGATCAGCCTGGTCAACCAGATATTATCCGCAACGTGCCAGCCAGGCGCTGGTCAACCCCAGAGGAATTAAGCGCTGCTTTCCTCTTTCTTCTTACCGGCCCTGAATATATCACTGGTGAGATCATCCATTTGGATGGTGGCCGACACCTTGTCTAATAGGAGCATACATGGATCAGATCATCATTAAAGATATCCTGGCACGTGGAATCATCGGGATAAACGACACGGAACGGGTCAATCCGCAAGATATTTTGATCAATCTTATCATCTCTACTGATATTACCAAAGCTGGTGAAACGGATGATATTGAGTGCTGCGTCAATTACAAAACTGTTATCAAGAAGGTGCTTGACCTGGCAGAAACTGCGAATAGATTGACAGTTGAAGCCCTGGCAAGCGATATTGCTTCCCTTGTTTTGGCAATTCCCCTAGTGAAAGGAGTGCGGGTGCGGGTGGAAAAACCGGGTGCTGTGCGCTTTGCTGGCTCTGTTGGAGTGGAAATCGAGCGGTGGAAAACTTAAAACAACATACTGTTATCCTGCTCATCGGATCCAATATTGATCCGTATTACCATCTGCCTCGAATCCTTGCAGATATCAGCCAGCAATTCACGATCACCGCTCAGTCGGTCATCTATGAAACGCTACCAGTAGGTGAAACGGGATCAAATTTCTTGAATATTGCCATCTCCATTATTACAACCCTTGATATTCACTCGCTTAAAAACAATGCGTTACAAAATATTGAAATACGCCATGGTCGTAAACGTTCGGCTGATAAATATGCACCCCGCACCGCGGATATTGACATCATTGCTTTTGATGATAAGGTGCTCGAAAGCAACCTGTGGCAAATAGCATTCATAGCGGTTCCAGTTTCTGATATTGCACCAGAATTGCTCAATGCAAATACTGGTGAGCTCTTGAAGGAGCGAGCAGAGCAATTAAAAGAAACAAGCTGGATAGTTGCCCATCCAGCTCTTTGAAAATATCACTCACTTAGATATGCAGAGGTTCCGCTGCCCTGGAGATATTATCCAGGAACTCCATACGGGTTGCCATATTATTTCTAAAATACCCATGTACCGCGGAAGTAGTCATCCGTGCATCCGTCTTTTTTACTCCTCGCATCATTGAGCAAAGGTGCAACGCTTCGATAACCACCGCTACCCCTTTGGGATGTAATAGCTCATTTAAGAAATCTGCCACCTGACTTGTCATACGCTCTTGAACTTGCAGCCGCTTCGCAAACATATCCACAACCCGCGGAATCTTGGATAAACCGATGACTTTACCATCCGGCACATATGCCACATGCGCACGTCCGATAAATGGCAGCATATGATGCTCGCACATGCTGTAGAACTCTATATCCCGTACAATCACCATCTGATCATATTGAACATCAAATATGGCATCATTGACCATGGCTACTGGGTCCACCCGATAACCAGCCAATAGCTCTTCGTACATCCGCGATACTCTCTCCGGAGTCTTTTTCAAACCATCACGCACAGGGTCTTCACCGACAGCTTCTATAATGGATGTTATTGCTGCCTGCAATGCCTCAAAGTTCATCTCTTTGCCTGAGATGAGTTGAGCTGCCCGATATACACTTTCATTATCTCCAAACATGCATTCCTCATTCATTAAGTCGGGGCGGAAAAACAATATCCGCCCCGGTTATTTACTCATGATGTATATCCTGAAATCAATTATCCTATATCTGGCATTATTAAGCCATAAGAGCCATCCCGGCGATGATAAAGAACATTCAGACTATTCGTGGCGACATTATAAAATACAAAGAAGTCCTCGTGCCCGAGCAAGTTCATCTGTTCAATGGCCTCCAGTTCGTCCATAGGCACCATTTTGAATATCTTTCTGCGCATGATTATACTATTCGCAACTGGTTCCTGGGCTTCAGCAGGTATTTCAGTTACTTCCGCTACACTGCGACCGTCTCCACGGCCTTTATAGTGCTTCCCCTTGTATCTTTCGATCTGGCGCTGCATTTTTTCAATAGCGGCATCGTAAGCTGCAAATATATCATCTGATCTTTCTTCAGTGCGTAGGATGTACCCTTTCCCACGGATTGTGATCTGCGCCACTTGCCGGTCTGACACACTGCGGGCAGATTTAACGTATGCCAAGTCCACCTTAACATCATCCATATTGGTCAACATCCGGTCAAATTTTACTGCTTTCTTGCTGACATACTCCCTGATACGATCTGAGATTTCCATGTTTTTGCCGAATATTTCTAGTTTTGTAGTCATCGTGTCCTCCATTTGTCGTTACTTTATTATATTAAATACTCTTACGGGGATTAAATCAAGTATATCTATGTACAAGCATCGCCCGCGCTACAGACAATCCATAGATACTTGTGGCGCCGGCAGCTTTCAAAGCTCTTGCACTTTCTTCCATCGTTGCTCCGGTGGTGATGATATCATCCACAACAAGCACGGATCTCCCCTCAACCATATTAGTATCAGCGTGGAATGCGTCCTTGACATTAACCTTTCTATTTTCAGCACTGAGGTCAACCTGCGAAATAGTTTCTCGGCTACGTTTCAATATCCGGGAATGATAGGGTATCCTGGATTTTAGTGCGATCGGGTACGCTATCATTGCTGCCTGATTATATCCGCGCTCTTTCAGGCGAGCCCTCCCAAGTGGAACCGGGACGATGAGGTCAATCTTCCATCCCAGCTTTTGAAGAAAGTTGGTACTCTTACTCGCAAGAATCTCTCCAATTCCCAGGTCATTCTTGTACTTTAAGGCATGCAGAGCTTCCCTTATTTCCCCCTCATAGCTATACTGCGATCGAATACTGCTGAAACTGGGTGGATTATTACTACACTCATCACACTGCTCATTCCCCTCAGCTGGAATTCCGCAACAATCGCAAACTAAATCAGGTAATAGGTTAAGTTTGCTTTCGCAATGGTTACACCATCTAACCCCTGGAACACCACAGCCGCTGCAAGTCGGTGGAAATAGCCAATCCAGCGCTTCCCAAAATAATTGATAACCAGAATAGGCGTATTGTTCCCGCTGGATCATCTTTCGTGGATTGTTGACTTACTTAAACATGGTGGAAACTGCTGAATTCATCAGTTTAAAAATGGCGGGTGCCATAATGATGATGAAGACGGAAGGAAAGATCAAAAGCGCCATTGGAATAAGCATCTTAATTGGCGTTTTATGGGCTTCCTCTTCTGCATGCTGACGCCGCCGCATTCTCATCTGATCCGACTGGATGCGCAAAATCTTCGCCATGCTAACACCCAGTTGTTCACTCTGGATGACTGCTGCGATGAAACTGGTCATTTCAGGGATATCAACTCTGTCAGCCATTCCACGAAGAGCCTCTTTCCTGGCTTTTCCATATTGAATTTCCGTAATCACACGTCCGAATGCCTGTGACAATTCATTATCCCATTTTTCAGAAACCTTCGCCACAGCTGCATCAAAACCCAATCCGGCTTCCACGCATATTGTGAGTAAATCCAGTGCATCCGGCATACTCAATTTTATGCTTTTTTGTCGTTTTTTGGATAGATTCGTCAACCAAAGACGAGGATAGATAAAGCCAAAAACACAGAATCCACCAATAACAATTAAGTTGGTTAGCGATGCCCACTTATCAGATGTAAAGAAGAATATTGCCCAGAAACTTCCGCCAAAGAGCAATGCTCCACCTCCTTGCATCAGGATGATTGTTCCAGGTTCAAACTTTCCTGTCAATCCTGCCATATCAATTTTCTTTTGGATAATATTTAATGGATCTTTTGGGAATAGTTTATTAACTGACTCGCCCAATCTATGAAGGAACGGTGAAATTACTCGGTCCATGAAAGGCTGCGCCATTTCTATTTCTTCCAACGTACCTGTGTCAGCCAGGTTTGTTGCATTTTGTAAGCGTTGCTCGATAATCTCGTCGCGTTTTGGTATTTGAGATATGATAGCCAACACTAGAAAAACGACTACAACAACAATTATTAGTAGAAGCACTGTTAGATTCATAGAGATCCTAAATGCATATTAAACTTCAACTATAGCCAACTTTCGCATGATCAAATAGCCAATAGTGATCATTATTACTACAGTCCCCAGTGCGATATACCCACAGGGAACATTCTGGGGGGCAAAGAATTCCATGATGTAACTTCTATCAGCTAAAAATAGGAGGAGCATCAAGGCAACCGGCATTATCGATAAGAATCTGCCCGAGTACATCGCCTGGGTTGTGAGCACTCTGATCTCACCCTTGATTCTTACCCTATCCCGAATGGTATGCGAAATTGTTTCAAGAATTTCCGAGAGATTACCACCCACTTCCCTTTGGACGTTCATCGCCGTCACGATCAAATCCAGATCCTCACTGGGAATTCGTTTGCAGAGATTGGCAAGAGCTCTTTCTACACTCACTCCAAGCTGAACTTCCTGTACAACTCGCCGGAATTCATCCGAAATTGGTGCTGGCAATTCCCGGCTTATAGATTCCATCGCTTGCAAGTTTGAATATCCAGCTCGTAAACCATTTACCATCAGGTTGAGCATATCTGGCAGCTGGTTATCAAACTTGGTCAGACGGCGCGTTTGTTCTGATTTGAGGTACATGCCGGGAATGAATCCCCCAACGACACCACCCAGTAGGATAATATACCATTCAAATCCACCCAGAAATGCGGCCAATAATGCCAATCCAGCAATTGCAACTATTTGCATCCCTAGATACTCGAGAGGTTTAAGGCGAATATCCGCACGGCTCAGATTTCGTGCAATTTTATTTCCCCACGACGACTGCAATATCATTTTATGAATACCATCACTCAATCCAGCAGGTTTTTTCTCAAAATCATATATGGCCTCAGCGTCACCCTGGATTTCTTCAACGAAAGCGGGGGTATCACCTTTCAACTCTGGTTCGCTGTCTTTCCGCGATAAAAATAATCCACCAAATAGTAGCAAAATTGCGATTACCAGAGAGATCAGAATGATGATCGTCATTAATGACATTTCATCTACCTGTTGAATCCTTCTTATGAATTTCCTGGTATCAGGACGCCAGTTGATAGCATTTTCACGGGGAATGATATCCCCGCTGCCTCTATCTTTTCCAACAGGACCGGGCAATATCCAGTCGGTTTGAGTTGACCATGAAGTTTGCCATTATGGTAACCTTGATTTTCAAACTTGAAAATATCGGCTATATTGATATTTCCATCTACGATGCCTAGGACTTCAGAGATGGAGGTAATTTTTCTTGTGCCATCCCGCATTCGCTCAATGTGAATGACCAGATTAATTGCACTGCAGATTTGCTCGCGGATGGCACGGGCTGGAAGATCCATTCCAGCCATTAAAACCATGGTTTCCAAACGTGCCATGGTATCTTTCGGACTATTCGAGTGCAGCGTCGACATGGAGCCATCGTGACCAGTATTCATTGCTTGCAACATATCCAGAGCAGCTCCATCTCGAATCTCACCCACGATGATCCGATCCGGTCGCATTCGCAGGGAATTGGTCACGAGTTCGCGAATGGTGACTTCGCCCTTCCCCTCAATGTTAATGGGGCGCGACTCAAGCGTTACGATATGCTCCTGGCGTAACTGCAGTTCTGCTGCGTTTTCAATCGTTATAATGCGTTCATCATCCGGAATAAAACTTGACAGGACATTGAGCAAAGTAGTCTTACCAGAACCGGTACCCCCAGAAACCAAGATGTTGATTTTGGCTTCCACGCAGGCTTTAATGAAAAAAGCTGCATCAGGTGAGAGAGTTCGTAGTTGGATAAGTTTTTCGATGGTAATCGGATTTTTGGCGAATTTCCGAATAGTAAGCACTGGACCGATCAGGGAGATGGGTGGAATGACTGCATTGACACGCGACCCATCCGGCAATCTGGCATCGACATAAGGGCTGGTTTCATCAATTCGACGGCCTAGTGGGGCGACTATTTTTTCTATGATTCGCATCAGATGTTCATTGCTTTCAAACAAGTTCGGTAAACGAACCAGCTTTCCATCCCTCTCAATAAATAATTCGGTTGCTCCATTGACCATAATCTCGGTGATGGTTTCATCTTGTAGTAATGGTTCCAACGGGCCATAACCCATAATCTCGGCAATGATCTGTTCGAACAGCTTACCCTTTTCAAATTTTGATAAGGGTATTTTTTCTTCATCCAGTATCTGTTGGAATAGTACCTGGATCCTTTTTTTTACCTCTTCTGTCTTTACTATGTCTTTCTCAATGTCCAATTCCGCTAATAGTTTGGTCTGGATCCTGTCCTTGAGTTCGAACATAGTCCCACTCGCGTCTGTCTTGGTAACAGGTGTGGAACTGACTTTATCGACCACTGGAGTTATTTCCGGTTTATCCAGCGGTCCGGTAGTTGGGGTCTGAGGCCCGGTGCTTAGTCTATCAAGAATCGAGGGCATATTCTATCTCATCCATTAATTAAAGATACGGTTTATCATCTGATTAATACGGTGTCGGTGAAGGGTCAACATTTGGCAGGCTAAGAATGGTGATAGCAGGTTCTATACTATAAGGTAATTTTACAGGAAGCTTGATTTGATAAGTATCCATTGCATATTGCAAACTCACCGAGTCGGTTTGTACCATTTGGTCATCACCGGCACTGCGCAACACCATATTCATTTGAACTCCGCTATAAACCAGGTAATTCAAGGCAACCGCATCCTGAGGAGTTACGATAATCGTAATAATCTTTGGTCTGATAATCGTTTTTGTCACAGGTTGTTCTTGTGTTGTTGGTGTGGGCGTGGGTTGTATCTCCATTTCAGCTTCTATTTCCTCATCAATGGTTTCGCCAACTTGTAGGACAACCACATTCTGGAGAATCGTCTGGCTGACGATGCGGGGACGCTGGAGTTCAGATGGTAACAAATACAATGGCTGTGCTAAAGAGACGTCTTGCTCCGCTCTGCCTTTGGGAGAAGGTACCGCCAGTGATTGTACAAATGCCACCATGGATGGTAAATCGGTCGTTCCAGCCCCTGGAATGACCATTGCAGATAAATTTGGCAAACGTGATTGGAATTCCGCATCTACATCCACAAACATCATGGTACCAATCACATTGATGTGATCGCCAGGTTTGATGGTATAACCCACGCTCGAAAGCGGATTGGGTACTGGAATCGATATCGCCACCATACCTTCGGGTATCATATAAGATTCTATCGACCCAGTTGGGCTTTCTGTGATAAGCGAACTGGTAATGGGTATTTTTGCAGCCAGGTCCATGGTCACTTTTTTACCTACTACTTCATTTATATCCGTAAAGAATACACCTGGAATAAGCAGCCGCTTGGGATAGGGAATGACCGTCACCATGTCTGGAGTTACGACATTGCCAAACTTTATCGGTTGAATACTGATGACAATGCTGGACATCTCTTCGCCTGGAGTCGGTACTACCTCAGCAGCTTGGTTCGCAGAAGTTTGTGGACTGACATACAGAACCCATACGAGAATAACACCAAAGATTAGCAGAAGTGCGAGATAAATCAGTACCTTTCCGCTGCGTTTTGATTTCTGAGCCATGGTGACCTCCTGCTACCCTGAATTATATAATGTGAAGATACAAGTTCAGTTTTTATTATATATCAAGTTAGAATATAGTATATAGTCAGAATCAAATAAACAAGAAACCCCACAGGTGGGGCTACTTGTTTATTATTTTATGCAGGTTTGATTTAACTGGCTTACAGCGCGTCGACAATTTCCTGGAACAGGTTGGCAATAGCAGGACCGAGAAGCCGCAACACAACCACCACCACGATGGCAATCAGGGCGATGATCAGCGCGTATTCGATCAGGGTTTGTCCTTTTTCATTTCGTTTGAGTAGGTTCATTTTCTTCTCCTTAAAATAGTTAATATTATTTTGATCTGTCTATATTTTATACTATTCCGGTCAATTATTATATTAAGAATTCCTTACAATTTACTAACTTTTAATCTTTCGTTAATAAAGCAACCGTTACCATCATGAAACCAGGATAGTTAACCGTACGTATACATTATTGTGATAAGACACAATAATCACTATAATAAGTATAGGCAAAATTATATTCCTTGAGGAGGATAAATGAGCGACATATTTAATAAGGTTGTATCGCAGCAAGATGCCATCCGCAAGTTGCTGGGTAAAATCCCAGGCTTCAGTGGATATTTTGAGCGCGAGAACCGCAGGTCTTCAGATAAGGTGCTGCGGGATATGGTTGCCAAGCAATTTGAGGAAGTGTGGAGCCGCATCTCAGGTCTCCAACGGGACCTCATATCGCAGGGAGCCATTTATGCTATTGACGATCTTGAGGCAGCGGCAGTCAAGATACGCCAGGTAATCGATAGGGTGCAAAAAGCATCTTACGGTTATAGTGGATTCTTTGACGCAGTTAAGATCAATGAAAAAGAATTAGAGCTACTATATAATTATGATCTTGCCATGCTGGATAACGTGGATGCAGTCAGTAAAGCTGTGGATAATGTGGAAACTTCAATTGGGTCCGATGGGCTCCCTGCCGCTATTCGGAACCTCACCATGGTTGCGGAACAATGCGTCTCTATGTTCAACAAACGTGCTGAAGTGATTACTGCATCTATTCCTCAGTAAAACCAACAAATAAAAACGGAGAATTAATATGGCTAGGATTTTTGACGTAGTTGAATACCCGAGCGAGATGACGGATGAAATCGTCCATCGATTCCCCGAGGTGGGAGTTGCAGATCTGCGCATTGGCTCCCAGGTGATTGTACGTGAATCTCAAAACGTGGTCTTCTTTCGGGATGGAAAAGCATTGGACACTTTTGGCCCTGGACGTCATACCATCATTACCGCCAATATTCCGAAGGTGATCGATTTTATAGGCAAAGCCTTCAATGACCGCACGCCTTTCACCGCAGAAGTATATTATGTGTCCATGCGTGAATTTGCAGACCGCAAATGGGGAACCCCCCAGCCTATCATCGTCCGCAACCCTGGCATGGGCCTTGGAGTCGCTCTATTACAGGGTTTTGGCACCTACAGTGTACAAATCAGCGACCCACAGCAATTCGTCGTCCAGATCTGTGGTGCCCAGGGTATCTATCGCATGTCGGATATTGAAAACCGGCTGCGTACCATGCTGCTCTCCAAACTTCAGGATCTGCTCGGGGAGACTGCTGGCAAGAATTCAGTAGTGGAATTAATAGCCCTAACTGATGAGATCGGCGCTGGTGTCCGTGCCAAAACACAGGATGATTTCAAAGCAATCGGAATGACCCTGAAATCCTTCTATATCGGGAATCTCAAACCCTCAGATAAATCCGCTGAAGAACTGCGGGCGATGGGTATGCTCGATATGCAAACCTATACCCAGCTCCAGGCCGCTGACGCTATGAGGGATGCCGCCCAGAATCCTTCTGGTGGCGCTGGGTTAACAGCCGGGATTGGCGCTGGAATGGGTATTGGCAATGTCCTAAGCCAGTCACTCCAAGGCATGACTGGCGCTGGAGCATCAGGGGCTGCTCAACGGAACGCTGCCAATGGTAATGCAGCTGGCATTCCAGATGTGATGACACCCGCTGAAGCAGCTGCCATTCTCAAAGTATCAGAAGAGGATGTGCTTGCTGCTATCACCGCCGGCGATCTTAAAGCACGCAAGATCGGTTCAGCATTTCGCATCAGCAAGGAGGCTGTCGAATCCTTCTTGAAAGGTTAACACTTTTTCTATCCATTATCAGGGCAGGAGCATATCCTGCCCTGTTTAATTTCATGATGTTTTTTATACATGATAAAATATAGGCAGGTCAATCCCAAATCCTAAAAACCAGGAGCCTGGATGAAACTGCACGAATACCAATCCAAACAGATCCTCTCTCGTTACGGTATTCAAATCCCCAGAGGCAGAGTTGCACTTACAGCAAATGAAGCAAAACAAATATCAGAAGAACTAGGCACAGATGTCATAATTAAATCCCAGGTATTAATTGGCGGTCGTGGAAAAGCAGGTGGTATCCGGCTGGCAAAAAATCCGCGAGAAGCAGAAGACCTGGCTACATCGATACTGAGTATGGATATTAAAGGTCTTCCGGTACGTAAGGTACTGGTGGATGAAGCCATTAATTTCAGCCGGGAAATCTACCTTGCAATTGCAAATAACCGTATTACAGCCACCCCCAGCATTATTGCTTCCGCCTCCGGAGGGATGAATATTGAGGAAGTTGCACAATCATCACCCGAGAAGATCATCGCTGAAGATATCCATCCATTACTTGGCTTGCGAGATTATCAGATCCGCGACCTCGCTAGTTCCATCGACCTACCCCATTCCTTCTGGAAACAGTTCATGCAAATTTCGAGAGCGCTCTGGCAGTTATTTCGTGACCAGGATGCCTCCCTAGCGGAGATCAATCCATTGGTCATTTCCAGCGATAATGAGCTTTTGGCCTTGGATGCCAAGATCACGATAGATGATAACGCGCTCTTCCGTCACCCTGAACTGAATGAACTTCGCGACCCGGACGCTGAAGATCCTACTGAAACCGAAGCTCGTAAATATGGTCTCTCATATATAAAACTGGATGGTAAGATTGGCTGCCTGGTTAATGGTGCTGGCCTTGCTATGGCAATCATGGATATGATCGAATACTATGGCGGTCAACCGGCTAACTTTCTCGATATTGGCGGAGGCGCTTCATCAGAAAAGGTGGCGGCAGCTATGCGCATCATTTTAAATGATCCCTCGGTAAATTGCATACTTATTAATATATTCGGTGGAATCACCAGGTGCGATGAAGTTGCCAGGGGAGTGACGCAGGTTCTGGCAGAGATGGACCACCCCGTCTCGATAATTGCCCGGTTGGTCGGAACCAATGCCCAGGCAGGCAAGGATACCCTCCAGCACGAAGATATTCATTCTGTGGAAACCCTCACTGAAGCCGCAAAAAAAGCTGTCGAAATTTCCGCCGGGAGAACAGCATGAGCATCCTCCTTAATAAAAACTCCAGAATCATTGTTCAAGGAATCACCGGTGAAGAGGGACTTTTCCACACCACGAACATGATTAAATACGGTTCAGTCATTATTGGCGGCACATCGCCTGGCAAAGGCGGCGAATGGGTTATGAATGGCAAATTACCGGTTTTTGATAGCCTTAAGCTCGCTGTGGAAGCCTCGGGGGCGAATACTTCGGTCATCTTCGTTCCAGCTAGACATGCCGCAGATGCCATGCTAGAAGCTGTGGATGCGGGCATCCCCCTCGTTGTATGCATCACCGAGGGTATTCCCATCCACGATATGATGAAAGTCAAAGTCTATGCAGACCAAAAAGGGACACGTATCATCGGTCCAAATTGCCCAGGAATAATTACCCCAGGGGAAAGCAAAGCTGGCATCATCCCGGGTAATATTACTTTGCCAGGCAGCATTGGCGTGGTTTCCCGTTCTGGCACATTGACATATGAAATGCTCTTTGCATTAAAACAGCAAGGCCTGGGCACGAGCACTTGCGTGGGAATTGGCGGAGATCCAATCATAGGCACTGATTTCGTTCAGATATTATCCCTCTTTGAAGCAGACCCACACACTGAAAAAATAGTAATGATAGGCGAGATCGGTGGTCAGGATGAAGAGCGTGCCGCAGAATTTATCTCCAGTTCGATGACGAAACCCGTCTTTGCCTTTATCGCGGGAATTTCCTCACCTCCAGGTAAACGGATGGGGCATGCAGGTGCGATTATCGAAGGATCTCATGGAAATGCGGCTTCCAAGATCGCTAACCTGGAAAATGCAGGGGTCAAAATTGGTCACAATCCAGAAGAACTCGCTGCCAGCTTAAAGTAAAAAGAGCGCACAATGTGCGCTCTCATGGAAAACCAATTATATTACTTCAAATTTGCATCAATATGGCGAACAGCATCGCCAACAGTCTTTATGCTGCGAGCGTCTTCATCTCCGATATTGATATTGAATTTTTCACAAAAGCCATCGACGAGAAAAAATTGATCCATGGAATCAGCCTTAAGATCCTCAATGAACCGGGTGTCCAACGTGATATCTTTTGCATCAATTTTCATCACCTCAGCGACGACTTCTTTTACGCCTTCAACAGAACTTGCCATTATCGACCTCCTGTTTATCGATTATTATCAATAAATGAATTGTATCTTTCATTAATATTCTGTCAAGGCAGCCGTGGGTTATATTTGACATAGACAGACGGAAAGGTTAAGATATTCACAGAATGGAACACCCGATGGTGAAAAAAGATGCCCCAATCATAGGCCGAAAAGACGATCATTTACAGATAAACCTGAAAAATGACGTTGAGTCTGGCATTTCTACCGGATTAGAGAAACTGCAATTCGAACATTCAGCCCTGCCTGAAATTAACCTCTCGGATGTCGATCCATCTCTCACCTTCCTGGGGAAAAATCTCAAACTCCCCCTGCTCATATCTTCCATGACTGGGGGAACACCGGAGGGGTTGAGGATTAACCATATTCTTGCTAAAGCCGCAGATTATTACGGTCTAGCCATGGGGGTTGGCTCGCAGCGAGTAGCAATTGACTACCCGGAAACATTGCCAAGTTTCAATCTTCGCCAGGTGGTCCCTAATATCTTGCTCCTTGCCAACCTGGGTGCTGCCCAGTTAAACTACGGTTATGGTGTGGATGAATGCAAATTGGCAGTTGATTCCATTCAGGCGGATGGCTTAATCCTGCATCTCAACCCATTACAGGAAGCCCTTCAAACCGGGGGAGATACGGATTTTGCAGGATTGCTGGGAAAGATTGAGCTGGTTTGTCGGCATCTGGGAAAGCCCGTGATCGTGAAAGAAGTTGGCTGGGGTATCTCAACCCATGTCGCCAGGCAGCTTATGAATGCAGGGGTCTCCGCGATAGATGTCGCTGGCGCAGGTGGCACATCCTGGTCACAGGTCGAGATGAATAGAGCGGAAGATGATCACCTCCGTGAAGCTGCTCTCAAATTCCGTTCTTGGGGCATCCCAACAGCTCAAGCCATCCATCAGGCACAGCTTGGCGCACCAGGACTGCCCATTATCGCCTCTGGCGGTCTCCAATCCGGAGTGGATATCGCCAAGTGCATTGCGCTTGGTGCCAGTTTAACCGGTATGGCAGGTCCATTGCTGCGAGCTGCGGCAGAATCAGAAGAATCCCTTGATCGTAAGATCGAGCAAATTAAGTTAGAACTGACAATTACCATGTTTGTCACTGGCTCTCCTGATTTGAAATCCCTGCACAATGCCAGGTTCCTCTCCCCAAGTAACTAAATCATGGAACCTATTCTGCACAAGTATCCCTTGATCGTTGATATGCTTGATCATATCGAGACAGCCTGCCATTCTACCGTCGAAAATGGATTCCATTCACGAGCATCCATTCTAAAAGATATGCTGATTTATCATATGGGGTGGGCGGAGGACGGAAATTTAAGGAAAGGAAAACGAATCCGACCACTGCTCTTGTGCCTGTCCACCCATCTTTGCGGGGGAGACTGGCACGACGCGTTACCTGCAGCCTCAGCTGTGGAGTTGATTCACAACTTCTCCCTGATCCATGATGATATCCAGGATCAAAGTCCCACACGCCATGGGCAGCCTACGCTCTGGAAGCTGCACGGCATTGCCCAGGCGATCAATGCAGGCGATGCACTCTTCAGCCTGGCGTTGAACCACATTTGGCATCTATCGCCAAGATATAATGCAGAAACCATCTCCCGTTGCAGCCAGTTGCTCACTTCCACCTGCCTTCAGCTTACCGAAGGTCAATATTTGGACCTAGATTTCGAAAAGCGCAACCGGGTAACCATGGAAGATTACCAATCCATGATTGAAGGTAAGACAACAGCGTTGCTCGCTACTTCCACAAAACTGGGAGCCATGCTTGCAACTCCAGATCCCGATAAACAGGCATTATTCCACCTATATGGATATTACCTCGGGTTGGCATTCCAGGTGATGGATGATTACCTCGGTATCTGGGGGGATGAAGCGGTAACTGGAAAATCCACAAGTAGTGATCTGTTATCTGGGAAATTGAGCTATCCCGTAATTCTCGGAATAGAGCGAAATAATAATTTTGCTCTACGTTGGGCTAAAGGCAATATCCAGCCAGTCGATTTCACTTCGATTCTAACCATGCTCGATGAAGCTGGTGTATCCAACTCAACATTGTCCATGGCTCGTGAATATACTGACCTGGCATTTGTAAAACTGAGAGCAGCAGTTGGAGGCCATCCAGATTGCGTAATTATTGAGGAAATAACGGACTGGTTGGTTAACCGCACTTCTTGATGTTGCCAGGGAAAGTCCTGTCAACGCACAATCAACGCAAAGTCCCGTGTCCTTGACAAGCAACGGTTGGGTTCATATAATGCTTTCACTGATGCGGGTGTCGCCAAGTGGTAAGGCAGTACCTTCCCAAGGTACCATCCGTGGGTTCGAATCCCATCACCCGCTCAACTTTTTTCCCCATTCATGCGCCCCGTCGAGGGGTGGTATTCGAAGCCCATCACCCGCTCCCTGAGCCTGTCGAAGGGTTTTCCCCATTCGTGCGCCCCGTCGAGGGGTGGTATTCGAAGCCCATCACCCGCTCAACTTTTTTCCCCATTCGTGCGCCCCGTCGAGGGGTGGTATTCGAATCCCATCACCCGCTCCCTGAGCCTGTCGAAGGGTTTCCCCCATCCGTGCGCCCCCTCGAGTGGTGAATGTCGAAGAACACCCGCCAGAGCGTAAAACTCACGTTGCAATGCTATTTCATGCAAGTAAGATCTGACCTGCTTATATGATTGATTTGGTTAAATTGAAATAACTTTATCAGCCCTAAACTGTGCCTCGATAATATCCGTCATCCCGCCGACGATACCCACCTGCACCTGGTCTGTAAGATTAAAGAATTCCAGACAAGTACTGCAGAGAATACAATGCACACCTTTGCTCTCGAGTGATTTAACCGTCTCCAACACCGGTGATCCAGACACGAGCAACTTTACACCTTCAGAGTAGAAGCAAATGGCAGCCGGCAATATATTATTCTCATCGAGCAGTCTGAAATATGTCTGAATGAGCTTATGCTGCAAAGTTGTATCTGCCTCGCCCATTCCATTCCTTGTTACCAAAATTATTGTATTCGAAGCGGGAACCGACATAGGAATCTCCTGATTTTTGAATAGAGTACCGCTAAGCAAGCAAAACGGAAACGCTGTCTTCATATCCAAGTGGCCCACCAGAGCGGGTACGCTGCCTAGCATGTCGCCAACAGCTCGATTGAACACATCCAAGCACTGCATGGCTGCGAAATCCAGCCATCGACCTTTAAATAATTGAGTTTTTACCTTATTATCCTTGAATCTCCATACTATATTCCAGGGGGATTAACCTTCGAGAATTGATATTGCATTATCGATAATCTTCAACCCTTCGAGCAGCTTATCTTTCGTAATGCACAACGGCGGACAAACGAAGATCAGATTGTGGTTGACAAAGGTGGATAGGCCATCAGCTAGAAGTTTGTTTCGTACTACGCCCATCTTGCTATCGTCCATGGGTTGTTTTGTCTGTCGGTCTGATACGATTTCCAGGCATGAGAATAAGCCTATTTGCCGCACATCCCCTACAACCATGTGTTTTTCTTTGATGTTCACCAGTTCATTTGCCAGCACCTTGCCCATGGCTTTACTGTTTTCGATCAAGCTGTCTTCTTTATAAACATTAACAGTAGCCACTCCGGCTGCTGTACACATGGGATGCCCACAATAGGTCAACCCTAAATATAGATATTTATCTTCAAAGAACTCAGCGATTTTATCGGAGACGATGACAGCGCCTAAAGGCAGATATCCGCTGGTGACACCTTTGGCGATAGTTATGATATCAGGGACAACTCCCCAGTTATCCACAGCAAACCATTCTCCTGTCCGGCCGAATCCGCTCATGACCTCATCTGCGATTAAAAGGATGCCATACTTCTTTGTGATCTCGCGTAGGCGTGGCCAATAGTCGTCGGGGGGCACTAGGATACCATTCGAGCCGGTTACACCTTCCATGATCAGAGCTGCCACTGTCGGCGGACCTTCGTACCGAATCACATCTTCTATATGGGTCACACATTCGCGGTGGCAGGTTTGTAATGTATGCCCAAAAGGACAGCGGTAACAGTATGGGTCAAAAACATGGACCACCCCGGGGATGCCCGGCTCAACTGGTGGGCGGCGATAGTCGCCGCTCAATGTGATCGCGCCGTAAGTTGCCCCATGGTAAGAGATGTAACGAGCAAGGATTTTGTGGCGTCCGGTGTACAGGCGCGCCATCTTTACCGCATTTTCATTTGCATCTGCTCCACCCAGCGTAAAGAAGACTTTATTTAAATCCCCCGGGGATACCTCCGCAATCAGGCGTCCAAGCTCTCCTTTTGGCTCATGAGCATGGCCGGGATGCGCGCTAGTCAGGCGTCCGGCCTGTTCTTGGATGGCTGCTACTACCTTGGGATGCTGGTAGCCGATGTTCAAGTTCATCAACTGAGAGGAAAAATCCATATATCGCTTTCCACTCCTGTCCCAGAAGTAAATTCCTTTGCCGGTTTCAATAGCAATCGGCGCGATGTTCTTCTGGATCGACCATGAGAAAAAGACATACTTACGGTTAAGATCGATGACTTCCTGAGCGGTTAATTCTTTAATTTGGTCTGACACACAAACCTCCTAGATTAATTATATATTTACCGAATGGGGCGTATTTCGTTTTCTTTTACCGGGGCAAGTTGCCTCGCCAATTTCAAGTCTGGCTGCGCAAACTGGTATACATCCAGGATAAGCATTGTTTTAAAATCTTTTATCCCTTTCACCCTGGCTAAACGGTTCATCAAAAAATCCATTAAATGCTGTGTGTCCCGGCACATGACATCTACCATCACATCATACTCTCCGGTAATCAAGGCGAGATAGCTTACTTCTGGAAACCGGGCGATCTCCTTGCTCGATTCTCCCAGGCAATCGGGTTGAATTGATACTAGAATTGTAGTGTAGGCATTAAAACCAACCCGTTGCGGATTTACCCGAGCAATTATGCTCACGGTTTTATCATCGAGCATCTTAAGGACGCGGTTCCGTACGGTTCCTACAGAGAGGCCTAATTCTTTGGCTATCTTTGCGAAAGATTTTCGCCCTGCTTGCTGCAGATGAGCCAGGATCGTAAAATCCAACTCATCAATATATTGGTCATCATTATTAGCCATATAATTTTCTCTTTTTATCTTGATTATATTCGTGGGTTAATAATTTGTAACCGCAATCATCACATATCAGGACTAAGAAACTAGAATTCATTAAGCTTGGCTATCAAACGTCCTACTATCATCCTGAATTTCGTAAGCTTAATTGTCATTTGAAATCATGTTCATCAGAGCTCTTGTAAACAATGATAGACCAAAAGAACATAATTGTCAATAATTGTCAATCATATTGACAATTTAATGATAAATTGTTATAATAAAATCCAGTTTACTCGTACATTAACTATGGAAATATTCACGGATATTGCCTAACTTTAAATAATTTATCAAGAGAATGCAATGCTATCCAATAAAACTATAGTTAATTCTTGGAACGAGTGGGACGCATTGAAACGCATCATTATAGGTCGCGCTGATGATTGTATGGTCCAGACACCTGAGCTGGCAGCACAACGTCACTGGTCTGAAAATGGATATCCGAAAGGAAAATTAGGTCCGTACCCTAAGGATATGATCGATATGGCAAACCAACAGCTGGATAATTTTTCGAAGATGTTGGAAAGCCGTGGTATTATCGTTGATCGCCCGACACCTCTCGATTTCAGTCAGCAAGTATCCACTCCAGATTGGGTACAAGGTTCAATGGTTGGGTGCATGCCTCCCAGAGACTTGCTCTTGCCCGTGGGGAATGAGATTGTCGAAGCCACTATGTCCTTTCGCAGCCGCTGGATTGAGTACCTTAGCTACCGACCTATCCTTGAAAAGTATTTTGCAGAAGATCCAAATTTCCGCTACGAAGCAGCTCCTAAACCTCGTTTGACCGAACAAACCTACAAGGAAGGTTTTTTAATAAACTGGAAAACTCTTTCAGATGACGAGAAGAAGCGACACATGCGCGAATCATACTGGATTCTGACCGAAGTGGAACCCTGCTTCGATGCAGCTGATGTGGTGCGCTGTAGTAAGGATCTTTTCGTATAAAAATCCATGGTTACCAATAATGGTGGTATTCGTTGGTTGAAACAGTATTTTCCAAACCACCGCGTCCACATGGGAAGATATTACGAATCTCAGCCCTGGCATATGGATACAACCCTCCTTGTATTACGTCCAGGTCTGGTGATGATCAATCCTGAACGTCCCCCGCTCGAACCTGGCCAGGCTGAACTATTCAAGAAGAACGATTGGGAAGTCATAATTGGGCCTAGAACCGTTCTTCCCAAGAAACGCCCTTTGACATACTGCAGTCTTTGGCTTAATACCAACATCCTCGTCCTTGACACGAAAACCGTATGCGTTGAAGCCAGCGATATCCCAGTACAGGATTTATTAGATAGCAAAGGATACAATGTCATACCTGTTCCATTCTATGAGGTTTCACCGTTTGGTGGTGGATTACATTGTGCTACTTCCGATGTCTATCGGGAAAGTGACTTTGAAGATTACTTCCCCAGGCAGATATCGGGTTTCTGAAAAATAGAATAACCAAAGTTACATGAAGATAGGAGATGGAGTATGCTGGCAGAACACATGACCTGGATTGAATATCGTGATAAAGTGAAACACAGCGTGGTTATCCTTCCAATGGGTGCATTTGAACAACATGGCCCTCATTTGCCTTTAAATGTCGATGTTATTATACCGACCAGTTTTGCAAATCTAGTAGCTGCAAAAGTAGATGGGATGGTGTTACCACCTGTTACTTATGGCTATAAATCACAACCTACGAGTGGCGGTGGACCATTGTTCCCAGGGACGACTAGCTTAGATGGTGATACATTGACCCACTTTATCCTCGATATCTTGCGGGATACATATCGGCATGGAGGTAGAAAGTTTCTCCTGCTCAACGGCCATTATGAAAATGTTGCCTTTGCTACCGAAGCTGTAGATCTTTTCTTGAGAGAAGCCAAAGATGTTAAGATCGTTATCCTGAGTTGGTGGGAACAGGTACCAGATGAGTTGGTACCAGAGCTTTTTGAAGGGGCAGGTTTCCCCGGCTGGGACACAGAACACGCAGGGATTACTGAGACCTCATTGATGCTTTTTTTTGCCCCCGAATTGGTTCGCAAAGATAAGATCATCGACGACCAGGCTGCCCGAATCCCCAAATATGCTATCTTTCCACCTTCCAAAGATATTATTCCTGCATCAGGTGTCCTATACAAAGCAACTTATGCCTCCCTTGAGAAAGGTGAAATAATTTGCAAACAAGTGACTGATGTCATCGTGACGATTGTGAAACAAGAGTTTAATGCAAGATCTCAATAATGATTTTATGACTTTTATGAATTCAGAAGTATGGTTATTATGTTATAGCAGTTGCTCAATTGGATAGAAACCTATTCAGGTAAGTAATTTAGAATCTGAGAAAAAGGAAAGTTTGGTGAACGATACTTGTACTCTACTCCCTGGAAAAGCATTTCGAGATATGTCAACTTGATATGTTAGATTACCCGACATCTGACTGTAATACCACTCCCCCGGGCAAACTAGCGCCTTCACTATTATTTATTTATATAACAATTTCTTACACCATTTATCTACTGACTGAATGATACGTATTTATAAGGAGGTGGTGTGCAGGCTAATTTTTATGGTAGAAAATCTAGATCACTGACTTTGCTATTAGTAAAAGTCGGTCCCCCATGGTTGCTCATCATTAAAGTACAAGCAAGGATCTAGATTTAGATAATTGATGTGCATATTCAATATTTAACTAATCTAGGAGGATGAAATGATAAAGCACCTAAAGGTTTTATTCGCTATAACGGTCGTACTTACTTTAGTATTAACGGCATGTGCCCCTGCAGCTCCCCAAGCACCTGCTCCAGTAACTGAAGAAACGGCCAAGAAATTAAAAGTAGCAGTGGCATTCCCGGGAGAGGTTGCTGATCAATCCTGGAACCAGTTTGGCTATGAAGGTCTTCAAAAAGCTGAAAAGGATTGCAATGTTGAGATTGCATATACCGAAGGTGTCACACAGGATAAGCAGCTTGAGACCTTCCGCAATTATGCGTCTGAAGGTTTTGATGTCATCATTGGCCATGGTGGCGAATATGCTGATGCGATCAATACTACAGCAAAGGAATTCCCGAACCTATTTTTTGGTTTAACGAATGGGAAAGTCGAAGGTCCCAATACAGCCAGTATGATTATCGGATACAGTCAGATGAGCTATCTGGCGGGTGCACTGGCTTGTACTATGACCAAGAGCGATCACATTGGCTTCGTTGGTGGAGAATCCATCCCAGTCGTTGATGAGGGGGCAAAAGCATATGAGCAAGGAGCTCAAACCTGTGGAAAGGAAGTAAAGGTTGATATTGTGTACACCGGCAATTGGGCTGATGTGACCAAGGCTCGCGAATCTGGCTTAGCCCTGATCGCTGATGGTGCCGACGTGCTCTATCATATACTGGACACAGCCGATGCGGGTCTCATCGCTGCGGCGGAAGACAAGGGAGTTTATGCAATTGGTCTCTATCGTGATTCAAGTGCCTTGGGTCCAAAAGCAGTTATTGGATCGGCTCTTGGATTCCCGGGTACTTTGATCTATCAATTGGCTTGTGGAAAGGTCCCTGGAGGTCAAAATACCTGGTTGGATGTTCATACACCCGATGGTGTAAATATCCATATGACCGACCTGGTTCCTGCAGACGCCCAAGCAAAAGTTAAAGCCATATATGAAGATATGCTTGCCGACAAGGTGTTGATCAAAAACTATGGGCAACCCTAAGCCAAAATGTGACCATGGTTAAGGATTGTGGTTGAATAAGACAGCCTACGCAATAGACCAAGCACATGGAGCACTGAATCATCTGTCCCATTCTGGAAAGGGATGGGACAGAATATTTTGAGGAGATTTACGGGATGGATCAGAGCAATGACCTAAGCACCTTGCGCATGGTGGGGATTTCCAAACGATTTCCGGGTGTTCTGGCGAACGATAATATAGACTTCGAGGTGAAAGCCGGTCAAGTGCACGGGATTTTAGGAGAGAATGGTGCCGGCAAGACCACTCTGATGAAAATTCTTTATGGTCTCCATCAACCAGATAGCGGTGAAATATTTCTAAATGGTAAGAAGGTTGAAATACATTCCCCAAAAGCAGCAGGTGATCTTGGTATTGGGATGGTTCACCAGCATTTTATGCTAATTGAGAATCTGACTGCACTTGAGAATGTTGTCCTTGGCCTTCCAACAAAACACCCGCCATTACTCGATCTTGAACCGGCTCGCAACCGTTTTAATGAATTAACAAAAGAATACGATCTCCATCTTACCCCCTCATCCCCGGTCTGGTCATTGCCGGTTGGAGATCAGCAATGGCTGGAAATTCTTAAATTGCTCTTCCGAAATGCCAAGTTATTAATACTAGACGAGCCAACAGCTGTCCTGGCTCCAAAGCAGGCTAAACAGCTATTATCAACCGTCCGGCGTTTTGCTCAGGAGGGTCGTGCGATTATCTTTATAAGCCATAAACTTGAGGAGATGAAAGAAGTTGTTGATTGTGTGACAGTTTTGCGCGATGGACACGTTGTGGGTACTGTAGATCCGAAAGAAGTGCAATCTGCCCAATTAGCTCAAATGATGGTTGGACGTGATGTATTTCTGGACAGGCGTGAACGTGCTCCATATAAGGATAAAAAAGAGGTTTTAGTAATCGAGCATCTCGATTGTTTAAATGATCGAAAACTTCCGGCTCTCAGGAAAATAGATTTAACTGTGAAGAGCGGAGAGATTGTTGGAGTAGCTGGAGTAGATGGCAATGGACAAAGGGAATTAGCCGAATGCATCACAGGGTTGCGGCAGTTCACGGGGGGTACAATACATATCAACCAAAAACCCGTTGATGGGGTCATTAATGATACAACTTTGCTGGGTTATATCCCGGAAGACCGGCACAAGACTGGTCTGGTACTCAAATTTACTGTTGAAGAGAATTTAATTTTAAAGACATTTGAAGAGCTTCCTTATACCAAGCGTGGAATTATCCAGTGGCATGAAATAAGGCAAAAAGCAGATGCTTTGATAAAAGAATATGATATCCGGACACCGAATTCAATGGTCCCTGTAAATCATTTATCCGGTGGAAATCAACAGAAAGTAGTTGTTGCGCGTGAGTTAAGCAACAAGCCTGCTTTATTGATTTCCTCTCAACCAACGAGAGGCTTGGATCTGGGCGCAGTTGAGTCTGTTCATAATTTCTTACTTAAGGAACGCAACCGCGGAGCCGCAGTACTATTCATCTCAACCGAGCTTTCCGAGGTATTGACCCTTAGCGATCGAATTATCGTTATGTTCAATGGTGAGATAATGGGGGATTTGAATGCAGAAAAAGTAGACGTTAATTTGATTGGTGAATTAATGTTAGGGCATCGGGAGGGATTAGAAGCGACACCATGAATTATAAAATTAATAAACTCGACAGTACAAGATTGCTCGATATTGGCGGATTGGTCTTATCAGGTGGGAGACCAATTCTTGCCATCATCCTTGCTTTCCTGGTCTCCGCGGTAATGATTATCATTCAAGGAGCAAACCCGCTGGAAGCGTATAGCGCTATGCTTAGAGGTTCATTTGGTAGCGTGGCGGCTCTGGCCAACACCTGCGTTCGCGCTGCCCCATTGCTTCTTGGCGGCCTGGGGGTTGCTCTTGGAGTCAAAGCAGGTTTATTGAATGTAGGGATAGAAGGTCAAATCTATGTGGGTGGGTCCGCCGCAGCCGCGGTTGGTATCATGCCAATTCCAGTAGCACCATGGTTACATCTTGTGCTGGCTGTATCGGCGGGATTTCTTGGAGGAGCAATATGGGGTTTGATTCCTGCATATTTGAAGGCTTATCGCGGTGTTAGTGAAATTGTCGTCACCTTGATGTTAAACTATGTGGGTATCCAACTTTGCAGTTTACTGGTGCATGAGCCCAGCCCATTGGCTGAAAAAGGAGCTTTTTTTCCGCAATCACCACCAATCTTAGCGAGCGCACAGCTACCCATTTTGATTAAAGGAACAAGTCTCCACTTAGGAATCATCCTGGGATTAATCGCCGCAATCATTCTTGCCTATGTGCTGTTCTATACTCCCTTTGGGATGCGCACCAAAATGATTGGACAAAACCCCGAGGCTGCCCGGTATGCAGGTGTGAATGTAAAAAAGCAAACTGTCGTGGCATTAATACTGAGTTGTGGTTTGGGGGGATTGGCAGGAACAGGAGAAGTGTTGGGATTGAAACTCAGATTATTTGACTATTTCTCCGGTGGTTTGGGCTATGACGCCATTGCAGTCGCCTTGATGGCAAACAGCAATCCTGTTGGTGTTATCTTTTCAGCATTATTTTTTGGAGCTCTGCGTGCAGGAGCTGGCAAGATGGAAACAGCCGTTGGTATCAAAGCACCGATTGTTCAAGTTATTCAGGCTTTGGCGGTTTTGTTTGTTATCATGATTGGTTTCGTTGAGTACAACCGAAAATCAAAGCAAGACAAGCGGAAAGAGCAAATGCCTGAGGATACTATATATGGATCTGAACTCAATAAATGATTTTTTAGCTGCGGCTATACGAATGGCAGCACCTCTCATGCTTGTTGGTATTGGGGGAGTCTTCACTGAGCGGTCTGGAATTTTTAATATTGGCATGGAAGGTACAATGCTGATCGGATGTATGGTATCGGTATACGTCAGTCTCGTTACTGGAAATCTCTGGTTGGCAACACTTGCTGCTATGCTTGTGGGAAGTTTGATTGGGCTTATACATGCATTTCTAACTGTGACCCGTCGTGCGGATCAAATCGTTACCGGAGCAGCCATAAATTTATTTGCATTAGGAATAACGAATCTATTGAATAGCCAGCTGTATGCAGGGTTTGAATATCGACCACGCGTTACCATGTATCCGATTGTCGCCCCTGAAGTATTACAAGAATTACCTTTTATAGGTCCAATTCTCTTTGCTCAGCCAGTGATCGTATATCTTGCCTTCCTCTTACCTGTTCTAGCTACCTGGATTCTTTACAAAACAAGCTGGGGATTGAATATTCGTGCAGTAGGAGACCATCCCCATGCAGTGGCTACCGCGGGTCTTTCGGTGAATAAATTAAAGTATCAAGGTGTAATTATCAGTGGAATGTTCGCAGGTCTTGGTGGCGCTGCTCTTGTGTTGGCGGATTTGGGTTTGTTTGCTACAGGGATGACAGCCGGTCGCGGTTTTGCGGTTCTGGCTGCACTTGTGGTCGGAAAGTGGAATCCGGTATTGGTCGCGGCGGCTTGCATTCTTTTTGGGGCAGCGGACGCGTTTCAGTTAAGAGCTCAAACAGCTCAATTTGCCATTCCATACCAGCTTTTTGTAATGTTACCGTACTTGTTAACTATTGCTGCCTTGGCTGGCCTGGTTGGCAGAACTGTTGGACCAAAGACTGTCGGTAAACCTTATGATCCTGAGAGTATATAAAGGATGTTTCTTTATATCGATGTAAGCATTTTAGGTATCAGGTTGCGTATGTGAAAATTGGGTTTAATTATCTAGTATTGATTTGGCTGCGATTAATAGAAAGGAGCTAAGCGAAAATGGTTGAAAATAATACGGTTATATATAATTCGACCGGGAAACTAAAACGTGTTTTCCTGGGTAAGCCGACTTATCATGCTAATATCCCGGTTAGTGATGTTGCACGTGATCTTATGGACAGCGGGCTTAATTACGAATTTGCAGATAAAATTCAGCAACATAAAGAATTGGAAGATGTATTTCGTCAATTGGATATTGAAATCTGTTGGGTGGAGGTAGAACCAGAAAAACTGCCCTGGCAAATGTTTACTCGAGATTTTGGTGTCAATTCACCCGATGGAATTCTTGTGGGTCGTTTCCGTTATCTTGAACGCAAAGGCGAGGAAATTGCTGCCAAACGTACTCTGGAAAAATTAAGTGAAAAGGTATTGCCCAAACAAATTTCGAAGGGTGCCATGGAAGGTGGTGATTCATTTTGGTTGAACGAGGAAATCCTGGTCATTGGCAATGGAAACCGCAGCACCTACTCTGGATTCGACGATGCCCGAAGAATCTTAGCTGAAAATGGTAAACGTGTATACGTAATCGAATTTCTTTCCAAGTGGAACCACCTGGACAACAATTTCGGGCCGCTTGCAGATAAACTAGCCATCGTAAATATTGATGCAGTACCGGATTACTTTATTGGTATGTTGGATGCCTTGGGTTGGGAGTTGATCAAAGTTCCTGGAGAATATGGCAGAACCTGTGAGATCAATGTGCTTGCGCTTGGAGAAGACAGAGTCTTGTCCTTCCGTGGTAACCGACTAAATGATGCCATGAAAGCTCATGGATTGGAGGTTTACGATCCAGATTATAGTATCTTTATCGCCAACGGTGGAGGGATCCACTGCTCCACATTCGAATTAGAACGAGAACGATAACGATTCTTTATATGGATAGTATAAAGTGTCAGTGATCAAGAAATTTGGTAACCGAAAAAAGGGCACCATAAGATTAATCTCAGAGGATACGATTGCTTTTGCTGCCCTTTTCTGGAGACGTTTTGGATTGTCCATGCTGGCTGAATGTATCCCATTGGTAGAAGATAAAAGAGCACGTGAGTTGTTTGAATCTTCTGCGACGATTGGTAAGATTGTATTAATATGCATTGAATGGAGGTAATGGTTTATGGATAATCCGTTTGCAGCAAAAGATTTTGTGACTCTAAAAGGAATAAAACGAACCGATTTGGAGCTCATTTTTGAAACGGCTCTCGAGATGGAAAAAATCGTGGAAAAACGTACCAGGGCTGATCTGTTACATGATAAGGTGCTGGGGGTAGCTTTTTTTCAAGTCAGCACACGCACACGCATGAGCTTTGAAAGTGCCATGTTACGTTTGGGGGGGGGGATTGTTGGTTTTGCCGACCCGAAAACCACAAGATCAGGTGACTATTATTCTGAGAGTTTACAGGATGTTATGCACATGATGAATGGTTATGCTGATGCCATTGTTATCCGCCACCCTCAAAGCGGGGCGCCAGCGGAGGCAGCAACCGTTGCTGAAGTTCCAGTGATCAACGCTGGTGATGGCTATAATGAACATCCAACCCAAGCTGTTCAGGATGTTTATACAATGCTTAAGGTCAAAGGTAGTATTGATGGTCTAAAAGTCGCCTTGGTTGGGGATCAGAATATGAGAGTTATGCACTCGTTGCCTTTAGCTCTGGCGCAATATAATACACACGTATATTTTGTTTCTCCAAAAGACCAGGCAATGCCACAGCCATGGTTAGCAGAATTTACGAAGGTTGGATTGAGTTTCGAACAAAGAATTGATTTGGAAGGTATTTTATCTGATTTAGATGTTATCTATCTAATGGGTACCAAAACACCTTCCTACTCAGAAGGTCGCACAGAAGTAATGCTAGAGCGCCCGCAAACCCCTCAACCTTATATCATCAATCGAGAAAAGATCAATCGCGCTAAGAAGAGTATCATTGTGATGCACCCGCTGCCCAGAGTTGATGAATTACCAGTAGATGTCGATTCAATGGATGCAGCTTTTTACTTTAAACAAGCCAATAATGGTGTTGCAGTTAGGATGGCAATACTTTCATTAATATTTGGCAGATAAACAACTTTTGCTGAATACATCTTTTTCTATCCTGGAGGTAATGAAATGATAGTTGTAACTGAAAAAAAGTTGACTGCAATATACACCGGAATTGCCCAGGCGTTGGGTGCCACACAGGAGGAAGCTGATATATTTGCGCGCTGTCATGTGCGTGCTGATCTTAGAGGCATGTACACTCAAGGAGCCGCTATTATTCCCTACACAGTCGGGTTGACAGAAAAGAATATAGCGCGGTTCGGTGTTCCATTTAAGATCCTTCGCGATGAAGCAGGAATGTGCTTGGTAGATGCAGGATTTGGTGTTGGGGTTGTTGTCGGGACACGGGCTATGGAACTGGCGATGGAAAAGGCCAGGAAGGCAGGCACTGGCTGTGTCTGGGTTCAGCACGGGGGAGACTTCAATATGACCGCCAACCCTGTTCTTCAGGCGGTTGAGCAAGACATGGTCGGTATCGTGATGCGAAATGAAGGCCCTCGGGTGGCTCCATGGGGTGGTCGGGATCCTTTCTTCTATACAAATCCTATCGCAGTCGGAGTACCAACGGGGAAAGAGCCACCGATCATTATTGATATGGCTGCGGGATCTTTCTCTGTAGGCCAGGTGGTTATGGCTGCCCGGGACAATAGACTTTTACCCTCAGCTCACTTGGTCACCAGCGAGGGTGTCTATACCGACGATGCAACGAAAATTGTTATCAATCCTGCATTACGCGAATCGAAGTTTAATGGAGGTATTGTTACACTCGGGCACAAAGGACTGATATGGGCGTTAATCGTCGAGCTGTTTTCAGGACTTTTGCCAGGTGTGAATACGTCCAATAAAAACAACTATGATCCAACTGGAGAACAGCCATTGAACGATGGTGCGTTCTACATGGCGATTGATGTATCAAAACTACAGCCAGTTACTGAGTTTAAAATCGCCGCAGATGAATTTTCCCGTGCACTGAGTTCGGTGAGACCTGCTGAAGGATTTGATCGCGTGGTTGTTCCAGGTGAGGGTGAGGCTGCCAGAGAAGCGCAGCGCAGGAAAGAAGGAATCCCGATACGCGACGAAGATTGGCAAGGCGTGCTTGATGTTGCTGCCCGTTATAAAGTAGAAGCAAATTCCACCAATTAATGTTCTAAGCCCGAGTCCTGTTTAGGGAACCTCTGACATTCAGTGCCTCCGAAAAACGTCGTTACATGGGGTTTAATATAGGTTCCCGTTCTCCCCTCACTAGGCGGAGACAGCGAGTTTTGTTCAGGGAGCCTGATTTATACACGTGCCGCGGAAAAGTGAATTGGAGGCTTTTTTTTACCTTAAAGAACAATACCCTCAAAGAGCCCGCGGCTAAGAGCAAAGAGATTTTCGAAATATATTAACAAATGTTGCTTCAAAATAAATATTTGTCAATCATATTGACATATTAATAATAAATTGCTATGATCATTAAGATATACCTCGTAATTTATTTACAAAATTACTTGCCATAATGTATTAGTTTTGTGTGGTTGTATACATCGAAAAAATTAATATAACCGAGGAGGATTAATCCATAGCAGACATCTTTTTTATCGCATTAATGAATGACCATTTTTTTCGACACACTGTTAATAATTGAATAGTAGTGAATGTGATAAATCATAAATACTTTAATAATTGGAGAGAAATATGACTATGGTGGAGCAAAAAGTTAAAGTAAATGCTTGGAATGAATGGGATGTATTAAAGCGGGTAATTTTAGGCCGTCCAGAGGGCACCCAGGTTGCGGGACCAGAACCGGGAATTTATTCACATCAACCCGAAGGTGGTTTCCCCATTGGTACGTGGGGAATGTATCCACAGGAAATGGTGGATGAGGCGAATGAGCAGATGGATAATTTTGCTGACATTCTGACAAAGCACGGTATCATTGTAGATCGGGTGGAAGTGCATCCATCTTATATGGAAGTTCGGGGTAACGGAACACCAGATTGGACAATGCCCAATATGCGTGGTACAAACTGTCCACGCGATCTGTTCATGACTGTAGGAAATGAGATTATTGAAGCTGCTGGAGCGTTACGTTCACGATGGTATGAACATCTTAACTTGCGCCCCCTCTTCGAGCGTTACTTTAAAGAAGATCCCAATTGCTTATGGACGGCTGCCCCTAAACCATTAATGACTGACAAGTCTTATGTAAGGAATTTTTGGTACAACTATTATAATGTTTGGACAGACGATGAGAAACGCAAGCTCATGGAAGAGAGTAGCTTCCAACTGACTGACCAGGAGCCAATGTGGGACGCAGCTTGCTGTATGCGTATGGGTAAAGACATTTTCTGGTACCACTCATGTGTAACTAACAATGCGGGGATCGACTGGTTAAAGCGCTACTTTGGAGCAAAGGGCATTCGAATCCATGAAGTACAGTTTGGTACAACCAGTACAGTTTTTTATGCGTTTCATGTCGATGTAATCATCTGTCCCGTCCGTCCAGGCTTATTAATACATAACCCCACACGCCCCTTCCTAACTGAAGAGGCGGTGAAACTATTTAAAATGAATGACTGGGAGATTGTCGAAGCGGTCGGACCGACCTTTAATTATGATGAAGTCCTCGACTCATTTGGGACACCACGCAAAGGCCCTAATCCAATTTATTTTAACACACTTTCACTAGGACCAAATACAATCTGTGTGGAAGCTCACGAGGAAAGATATATAGAACAACTAACCAAACTGGGTATCGAAGTTATTCCCGTCCCTTACGACAAAGTAGTGCCATTCGGCGGCTCTTTGCACTGCACCACTGTAGACGTCCAACGAGAAGGAACATGTGAAGATTACTTCCCCAAGCAGATTTCTGGGTATTAGTTATTGTGTATATGTAAAAGGAGGTGATCCCATAAGCAGTAAGAAGCAACAAAGTAACAAAACAATCGAAGATTTTTCTTAAAAACCTGAGGATATAAGGAGAGATAAATCATGTTCAAACTAACCACAAAGATCATGTTTGTTGTAAGCAGTTTAATGATTGCTGCACTGCTGCTTGCCAGTTGTACTCCTGCTGCGCCTGCTGCCCCTGCAGAACCTGCTGCCCCTGCAGCGCCCGCAGAACCGGCAGCACCCGCAGAGCCGGCAGCACCCGCAGAGCCGGCAGCACCCGCAGAGCCGGCGAAGCCAGCATCGATTCTGATTCCTTTTGTTGGACCACTGACTGGCCCCGATGGTTTCGATGGACAAAACTCTGCTAAAGCAGCTGAATTAGCAGTCAAACTTGCCAATGATAAAGGTGGCGTATGTGGAGGCGTCAAGCTCGAGACAACCTCAAATGATACCAAAGCTGACCCAAAAGAAGGTGCTAATATTGCTACCCTGCTCTGCAGTACGCAAAATGTGCTTGCAGCGGTTGCTGACTATAATAGTTCAGTTTGCCTGGCAGAAGCCCCTGTTTTTGGTGAATGCAAGATGTCTCAGGTCGTCTATTACTGTGCTGCTCCAGATATTGCCAAAAAAGGTGGCCCATTCACCTTCCGTATCTATCCACCAGGCGAAAACATGTCAATCTATCTGGCAGATTGGCTGGTCAACCAACTTGGCTACAAGAAAATTGCAACTCTTTATGAGAACACTGACTATGGTTTAGGCTTGGAACAAGTGTTTGAAGCTAAAGTCAAGGAATTCGGTGGTGAGGTCGTTGTTGCAGAGGCAGTACTCAAGGATCAGACTGACTTGAGCGCGGTTGTATCCAAGATCAAAGATTCTAACCCCGATGCTGTGGTAGGAATGCTGCAGTATCAGGTAGCCGCGTTATTCTCAAAACAGGCTAAAGATATTGACTTCAACTTACCTCTTTATGGCTCAGATGGTTTGTTCTCACCTGAAATTATTAATCTAGGTGGAACCGCCGTCGAAGGTGCCCGAACAGTGGCTGCTTATATGCCCGACTCAACTAATCCGATCGTTGCTGATTTTGTCAAAGCCTTCCGGGCTGAGTTTGGCGAGGACCCGACCAATGCTGCTGGTTATGCTTTTGATGCGACTAACATTGTTATTGCAGGTTTAGAGGCTACCAAATGCTCTGGTCGTGAAGCTTTGCAGCAGTGGTTGGCGGCAAATGTTACCGAGTATAAGGGTGTTACTGGAACCATTGCCCTCGACGCAGAAGGCGAACGTATGTTCGCTCCGGGAATGTATACCCCTATTGAGATCAAAGATGGCAAGTGGGTAGAAGTGAAATAAGTGTAGATGGATTTTCTTGTGGGACTCCAATGCGGAATTGTGAGTACCCTTAGAACAATCCGTTCCAAAACACTAGGAAAATACAACTCCAGGGTGGTTCTCGTTGTGAGAACCACCCTGGCTGGAGAAACCCGAAAGATAGGTAAAGAATGACATTTCAAAATTCTTATATGGGTAACTATCCATACAATGAGTGGAGGTAATTTATGTCCCAGTCTTTTATTATCCAACAACTCATTAGCGGCATTGCAATCGGGATAGTATACTCTCTTATCGCTATTGGCTATTCAATGGTTTATGGCATTCTAAAATTTATCAATTTTGGACATGGCGCAGTCTACATGTTTGGCACTTATGTCAGCTATTTTGTTTGGTTATTTTTAATAAATACAGCAGGGTGGGGGGTTTGGCCGAGTTTTTTGCTTGCAATTTTGATATCCATGGTCATAACGGCATGTTTTGGAATGTTAATGGAGAGGGTTGCCTACCGTCCGACACGCGGTAAGAGCCGTCTTACGACCTTTATGAGTTCTGTGGGAATGGCTTTATTGGTTACATATACAATGGAATTCTTGGTTGGACCACAACCCAGACCAACACCAGAATTATTTCCAGGGGTAAAAATTCATATTGGAGGGGCAATTCTCACTGGTCAGCAGATCTTCATGAGTGTAACTGGATTAGTTTTGCTTATCCTCCTCCAATTATTTGTCACCCGAACCCGTCAAGGAAAAGCTATTCGTGCGTGTTCCGAAGATATGGGAGCTGCCTTCTTGATGGGTATAGATGTGAACCGTTCAGTTTCAACTACGTTTGCTATAGGTTCTGCAATGGCTGCCGTAGCTGGTACTTTGGTCGGCATCTATTACAGTGCGGTTTACCCAACCATGGGATGGTTGGCTGGTCTGAAGGGTTTTATCTGTGCAGTAACTGGTGGAATTGGAAGCATCCCTGGAGCTATGCTGGGAGGAATGTTGCTTGGCATGGGTGAGAATCTGGGAGCAGGTTTGTTGTCATCAGGTTACCGGGATGCAATTGCATTTACTATTCTCATTCTTGTCATGATCTTCAGGCCAACAGGTATTATTGCCCGCGAACAAAAGAGCTCACTTTAGGAAAGGAGATAATAATGAATTGGTTTCCTCGGAAAGTCAACTTGAAGTATATATTATTCTTTGTTGCCCTATTAATTCCGCTAATTGTACGAGCACCTTTTGTTTTGCACGTCATTATTCTGCTGGGAATCTATGTGATCCTTACTGATGCCCTCAATTTTGTGACAGGTTTTGCTGGTCAACTTGCGTTGGGTATTTCAGCATTTGTTACTATCGGCGGATACACCGGCGCATTGTTAATGCTTAATAACAATTGGTCTTTCTGGATGGCCCTCCTGGCTGGCGGTGTGGTAGGATTTCTTTCTGGTTTGATTTTGGGTATGTTGTCGTTGCGACTGCGTGGTGATTATCTAGGAATGGTTACCCTGGGTTTTTCAGAGATAATTAGGATTTTAGCTATCAACCTTGTAAATGTAACCAGAGGACCCATGGGATTACCTGGAATTCCGCGACCTCACATCTTTGGCTACACGTTTAAGGGTGATATTCCTTACTACTTTCTACTTTTAATTCTGATTATTTTCACACACTTAACCATAGAGAGGATGTTATTCTCCAGGTTTGGTAGAGCATGTCTAGCTATTCGGGACGATGAATCCGCTGCGGCTGCCATGGGTGTGGAGGCTTACCAATATAAGGTATTGGCTTTTTGCATATCTTCAGCTTATGCAGGCCTTGCTGGTGTATTTTATGCCTCGTGGACGACCTTGTTTAGCCCGGATTCTTTTCAACTTGTGGATTCCATTATGATTTCAGTTATGAATACCCTGGGAGGCATCGGCAGTTTGTTGGGTACCTTCCCTGGTGCAATTGCAATTGGTTCTCTCCCTGAAATATTTCGCCCCTTTACAACAGGTGCGGGTGTCGCAAGTCTTCGTTTGGCCTTGGTTGGTCTGATCATGGTCGTTTTCTTGATCATCCGCCCCCAAGGGATAGCCGGAATGTCGATCGATCCTGTCTATATCTCACTTGAACCTATCAGAAGATTGTTTTTTCGTGATAAGGATAAAGCCCTGGAAAACAAGGATGAAATGCAATGAAAGAGTTACTAAGGACAGAACATGTTACCAAAGCATTTGGTGGACTGGTTGCTGTGAATGATGTAGATGTTATGATTGAAGAAGGCAAAATTTTGGCTTTGATCGGGCCGAATGGTGCTGGAAAGACTACATTGTTTAACTGTCTCACAGGTGTATACCCCATCACAAGCGGAGAGATATTCTTTAAAGGGGAGCGGATAACCAATCTGAAACAACATTTGATTGTTCGGAAGGGTTTATGTCGCACATTCCAAGAGTTGCGCATCTTTAAGAATTTATCTGTGCTACAAAATGTCTTGATTGGAATGCATACCCGTTCAAATGGCAATGTGATTGATGCGATATTAAATCTCCCCAGCACGAAAGCTGAGGAAAAACGAGCGAAAGAAAAAGCACTCCACTATCTGGATTTGTTGGGGTTAGCGGACAGAGCCGATGTAAAAGCCATTAGTTTACCCTATGCGGACCAACGCCGTGTCGAAGTTGCGCGAGCACTGGCTGCAGAGCCGGAATTATTACTTCTAGATGAGCCTGCTGCGGGAATGAATGTTAGCGAATCACATACACTCACGGATTTTATAAAGTGGCTGAATGTCGAAATGAAAAAAACCATTTTACTGATAGAACACAACATGCGCGTGGTCATGCCCGTTGCAGATAATGTGGTTGTCCTCAATATGGGCAAAAAAATAGCTGAAGGGAAACCTTCCACGATACAGCATTCTAATGAAGTAATTGAAGCATACCTGGGTAGAGAATATCTTGCCCAAGAGCTCGGAGATAAGTAGATATGCTAAAAATAACAGATTTGGTTGTCGCTTATGGTGCCATAAAGGCACTGCATGGAGTTTCTCTTGAGGTTAGAGAGGGTGAGATTGTGGCTATCATTGGCAGTAATGGCGCCGGGAAAAGCACACTCCTGAATACGATATCTGGCTTATTGCGCCCGAAAAGCGGCACAATTTTCAATGATGATGTTCCCCTACACAAGACAGCGCCAAACAAGATTGTTGCCATGGGAATCTGCCAAGTACCTGAAGGACGACGCATTTTTTCCAGCTTGTCAGTACGGGATAATCTTGAGATGGGCGCCATTCTTCCTGAGAATTGGAAGACATTCGACCGGAATCTTGAGCGAGTTCATAAGCTATTTCCACGCCTGAGAGAACGGGAAAATCAGACAGGAGGTACTTTAAGCGGAGGAGAGCAACAGATGCTAGCAATCGGAAGGGCTTTAATGGCAAATCCAAAATTGCTGATGCTTGACGAACCATCACTGGGTCTGGCGCCGGTTATTATTGAAGAAGTGTATAAGGTCATCAGAGAAATTCAGAAATCGGGCACGTCGATCTTACTGGTTGAACAGAATGCATTTCAAGCATTAAAAGTAGCTGACCGCGGATACGTGATCGAGACGGGAAATGTTATGGTTGAAGATACAGCTTCCAGATTACTCACCAACGATGAGGTTAAGAAAGCCTATCTGGGTGGATGATTCTGCTCAGTATTTGTGCCTAAAGAATAAACATAAACTAACAAAAAAGGAGTATTGCAATGGCATTCAATCTTAGAAATCGGCATTTCCTGAAAGAACTGGATTTTACACCCGATGAGCTGCAATTCTTATTGAAACTCTCAGCTGATCTAAAAGCTGCCAAGTATGGTGGTTACGAAGAACAACGTCTCAAAGGGAAGAATATCGCCCTCATCTTCGAAAAAGCCTCCACACGGACCCGGTGTGCTTTTGAAGTGGCTGCCTATGATCAAGGTGCCCATGTCACTTACCTTGATCCAACTGGATCTCAGTTGGGCAATAAAGAATCTCTCAAGGATACTGCCAGAGTTTTGGGCAGAATGTATGATGGCATCGAATATCGTGGATTTGGACAGGATCGCGTTGAATTGCTGGCTAAATATGCAGGCGTCCCAGTCTGGAATGGGCTGACTAATGAATTCCACCCCACTCAGATTCTTGCTGATCTATTGACCATGTCTGAGCATTGTGATAAACCTTTCCGCCAGGTAAAGCTGGCTTACCTGGGCGATGCCCGCTATAACATGGGTAACTCCCTGCTGATAGGTGCAGCCAAGATGGGCATGGATTTCCGCATTGTTGCTCCCAAATCGGTGCAACCGGATCCCGCACTGGTGGCTACTGCAAGAGATATTGCCAAAGAAACCGGCGCAAAGATTACATTGACAGAGGACGTAGACACCGGTGTAAAAGACTGCGATTTTATTGAAACAGATGTTTGGGTTTCGATGGGTGAAGCAGCCAATGTATGGGAAGAGCGCATTAAGCTGCTAAACCCATACCAAGTCAATGCTGAAGTAATGAAAAAAACCGGGAATCCTCAGGTTAAATTTCTGCACTGTTTGCCAGCCTTCCACAACCGTGAAACAAAAATTGGCGAGGATATATTTGCAAAATTCGGTCTGGAATCAATGGAAGTCACAGAAGAGGTCTTTGAGTCATCCGCTTCAGTTGTCTTTGACGAAGCTGAGAACCGGATCCATACGATCAAGGCAGTTATGGTAGCCACTCTGGGCTGCTGACTCAAGCATATCTTAATTGTGAAATTACCAATATCAACATATCAAATCTTTCGGAGGATAAATGAATAAGAGAAAAGTTATTATAATCGGCGCGGCTGGAAGAGATTTCCACAATTTCAATACACACTACCGGAACGATGATGCTTTTGAAGTAGTTGCCTTCACTGCTGCCCAAATTCCGGATATCGCTGGGCGATCCTATCCCGGGGAGTTGGCTGGCAATCTTTATCCGAAAGGCATCCCGATTTATGATGAGCAGGATCTGCCAAAATTGATTAAGGAATTAAAGGCAGATGAGTGTGTCTTCTCCTATAGTGATGTCACCTATCAGAAGGTTATGGGGATGGGAGCAATTGTTGAAGCAGCGGGAGCCAGCTTTACCATGCTGGGTCCAAAAGACACCCGGTTAAAGAGCACCAAGCCGGTTATATCTGTTTGCGCAGTTCGAACAGGTTGTGGTAAAAGCCAGACTTCCCGTCGTGTAATAGAGATATTGATGTCTAAGGGATTAAAAGTTGTCGCTGTTCGCCATCCCATGCCTTATGGTGACCTTGTCGCCCAGAAAGTCCAGCGCTACGCAGAAATTTCAGATCTTGCTAAGAACAAGTGCACTGTTGAGGAAATGGAGGAATATGAGCCACATGTAGCGCGTGGCAATGTCATATATGCAGGCGTAGATTACGAGGCTATTCTAAGGGCTGCTGAGAAAGATCCAAAGGGTTGTGATGTGATTCTATGGGATGGTGGCAACAACGACTTCTCGTTTTATCAACCTGATCTGCAAATCACAGTTGTGGATCCTCACCGCCCGGGTCATGAGCTTTCCTACTACCCAGGAGAAATTTCCCTCAGGATGGCTGATATCGTCGTGATCAACAAGATGGACAGCGCGGACGCCGCAGGCATTCAAACAGTACGAAAGAACATAGCTGCAGTGAATCCAGGTGCAACAGTGATAGATGCTGCTTCCACCCTGGATGTTGATCATCCAGAAGTCATCAAGGGAAAACGAGTTTTGGCTATTGAAGATGGACCTACCCTCACGCATGGCGAGATGACGATTGGGGCGGCTGTTGTTGCCGCACAGAAGTTTGGCGCGACCGGATTTGTTGACCCACGTCCATTTACTGTAGGGAGACTCAAAGAAACTTTCAATACCTATCCGAATATTGGTGTACTTTTACCAGCCATGGGCTATGGCGAACAGCAGTTGAAAGATCTTGAAACTACTATTAATAATACAGACTGTGACTCAGTCGTTATTGGAACACCGATTGACCTGAGCCGTATCATCAAGATCAATAAACCGTTTACTCGTGTCTTCTATAATTTACAGGAGATCGGCCGACCAAATTTCGATGGGATCCTGGAAGACTTTATAAAGAAATTCCAATTAGGCTAAAACCATTCTAGAGCCTCTCTATATACTTATTAGGGAGGCTCTATTTATTAACAGTAATTCATGATAAATTGATTTGTCAGATCGGAAGCCTGGACGAAATGATTATCCGATTCGGTGAACGAGTCCAGGACTGGTGCCCTTTCGAGGAAGTCGGTGATTACTCTACACAATTCCCAGTTGGTTCAACAGACATCAAAGGTCATTGTGTCTGAGATTGGCATGGATATGAGCCAATTTGAAAACGCCAATCACCTTACAGTCGGGGATGGTGTAACTCTTGGAACCCTTGAAAGCACCGGGAAATACTTTTTTGGTAAACCAGACTAGGATACAAAGCCCTCGGCGTGGCACTCATTCAAACTGCCATGCAAGTGCCTACATGAAGAACACACTTACCAGAATCGTATTTTTCGCCGATCTATCAGAATAAACATAAGATCATTTACATTCGTCCCAGTTGGCCCAGTGTAAACCAGGTCGTCAGCTGCCTTAAGAAGTACTGTGGAGGCGTGGTTTTTTAGACACTCTTCTGCTTCGAAACCGAGCTCCTTCGCGCGTGCTACAGTCCACCCATCGACAATTGCTCCGCTGAAAACAGTTGGGCCATCCGTTCCATCCATATCGATCGAAGCGGCAACTATTCCGTCATGGCCCTGGATAGCCAGCGCTGCTGTCAGGGCAAATTCCTGGTTGGGTCCTCCTTTCCCATGCGAACCCGCGATTGTCACGATTGTTTCCCCTCTTCCAACCAGTATAAATGGTTTATTTCCTCTGATTTCTTTAAACTTACTTTCCGCTCGTTCAACAATGGCCCGCGCTTGGACGCAACTTTCCCCTTCAATTTCCTTTGGGATTAGGGTTGCATCATATCCGAGCTCTATACAACGATTCACTGCGCCTTTAAAAGCGGCGTCGCCAGCTACAAGGACAAACGGATGAAATTGACAATCAAATGATTTCGGGCTTTCTATCTCGATGCCTCGTTTTAAATACTCACGGATAGCATGGGGCAGTTGATCCCATAGGCGGTATTTATCAAGAGTATTCCATGCATCAATATAGCTGGACGTGTCAGGCACGGTTGGATCGGTAATGTAATCGAGTGGATCCCCTACTACATCTGAAACGGTCAGGATCACCAGCTCTGCCGGAAAAACTTCCAGAGCCAAGCGGCCCCCTTTTATTAGTGATACGTGTTTGCGGACAGCGTTAATTTCTCGGATTGAAGCCCCACTTTTCAATAACACTTCATTTAGGCATTGCTTATCTGACAGAGAGACCCCATCGGGGGGCAAGACAGCCAAGGCTGAACTGCCTCCGGTAATTGCTGAGATGACCAGATCATGCTTTCCGGCTTTGCGGGCTAGCTCGACTAGCTCCCACGCACCCTGCAGGCTGGTTTCATCCGGGACAGGATGCGAGGCATAAACCACCCGGATCCTTTTCAAATGATTGCTTTCACCTCTTTTTAAGATTACAACTCCATCTGTGATGTGGTCTCCTAATATTTCTTCGAGAGCCAGAGCGATGCCCTGGGTTGCTTTGCCGGCGCCCAAAATAAAGACATTTTTCCATATGCGCAAGTCATAATTCAACGTCCCGATCTGGAGTAGATTCCCCTCCAGATGCACACGTTTCCTGGTTTCTTCATATGGGTCGGCTGCTCGGATGGCATGCTCGATGATATCAACAGCGTCAGCTCGCAATTGAGATGGTCCATGATCGATCAAACAAGACCGGTTGAGAACCTCATGGGAAATCATCTCATCGACGCAGTAATCGAGAGTTTGGGTCGCCATAGACAGCACTGTCTCCCAGTTCCTCTTCGATACGGATCAGGCGATTGTATTTACTGGTTCGCTCGCCGCGTACGGGTGCGCCAGTCTTAATTTGACCAGCATTCAAGGCTACAGCCAGGTCGGAGATAATGTCATCTTCTGTCTCGCCGGAGCGTTCGGATACCTGGACCGCGTAACCATTTTTAAATGCAAGCTCGGCTGCATCCAATGCCTCAGATAAAGTGCCAATCTGGTTGACCTTCCAAAGAAGCGCATTGGCTGCACCAGACTGGATGCCCTTTAGAAGGCGGGCAGGATTGGTCGTGAAAAGGTCATCCCCCACCAATTGGATTCCCAGCTCGGAAGTAAGCTGCGCCCAGCCTTCAAAGTCATCTTCATACAATGCATCTTCGATGGACACCAGCTTATAAGTTTTGCATAATTCCTTGTACATCGCAATCATCCGCTCACAGGTCAATTTTTCCCCAGCCAGGTGGTAAAGTTTTGTCTCTAGATCATAGAAATGCGTCGAGGCGCAATCCAGCCCATAGACTACCAGATCAGAATATCCAGCGCGATCGACTGCCTCGACTATAGCATCCAGAGGCTCTTTGATTCCTTTCATGGGAGGAACGAAACCGCCCTCATCTCCATAATTAATGGCAAACTTCCCATATTTCTTAACTAAAATTTTTGCAAGCTCGTCCATGGTTTCTGTAGCAATTTGGAGAGCATGGGATATATTTTGAGCGCCTGTCGGGAAAATGGCAAATTCCTGGATTTCAAGGTCACCAGAGGCATGTTTTCCACCGTTGATCAGGTTGAATAACGGCACTGGTATGACATAGGCGTGGTTGTTAATATACCGATAAAGAGGCATACCACAGGCAGCTGCTCCGGCGCGCGCCACAGCCAAAGAAACTCCAATAATTCCATTTGCCCCAAGCACTGACTTATCCGGCGTGTTATCCAGATCCTGGCGCATAATATTATCCAATTCCCGCTGGCAGGTGGCATCCTTGCCAACCAACGCAGGGGAGATGATTTCATTTACATTTTTTATCGCTTTTCGGACACCCATACCGTGATAACGCTTTTCCCCATCTCGCAACTCGAAGGCTTCATGAGTACCAGTAGACCGTCCTGCTGGGACTGCCGCCCTGCCGGTTATATTGTTTTCCAGGAGAACATCCACTTCTAGCGTTGGTAAACCACGGCAGTCGATGATTTCTCTGGCGTGAACTGATTGGATTTTAAAGTTGATCATTTTGGTTCCTCCATTTTGTAAATATAAAATATAGTCTACTCCGATTTTATAGAAGAGCAGACTTTGTTGTCGATGGACGACGATCTTACTGGATTTTATGTTACCCGAATTTATATATTTGTCAATTAGCTGCAATAAGGTGGTTACAGTAAGAAAAACACATAGAAAGGATCACAAAAAGACAGGGTTCCAATCAATATTAAAGTTGGTGTAAACTCAAGAAAGACAAGGAACACTCAAATGACAGCAAAAACTGTCCAAAATAGTAAAACCATGTATTTTGACAAAGAGGAAATAAAGTACCTAAATGGTGTTGAAAAACAAGAAGCCAATTAATTGGCTAAACTGAGGTAAACTAATACAATCATTGCATCTCGTAATCAAGAGCTGGAAATGAACTAAGAGCGATACCTAGAGAAGGATCACCACTATAGAGAAGTGGTTTCATCGACCACTGGCAATCTGATTCAAGGTGATGCATCAATCCACAAGGAGTCCCTCTATGCAGATGATAAATGACCTTTGATACATCCTTTGATAACTATAGTCATATGATACTGCATGACGGTCTAGTGGATTTTTTGACCTGTTGGCTTTTTTCCAAATAGCACAGTACCTACGACATGCGTAATTTATGGGATCCCAGTGAGGTATAATGTCGATAAACTATTTTTCTTCCGCTTTATACAAAACTGTGACACGATTTGGAGAAATCATGTATTATGCACGGACGACGCGAATATCCAGTACCGAGAAAGTATTTGTTTGCCAGCATGAAAGCGTGCGCTCAGATATGATCACAAAGGGTAAGCCTCTTGGCCGTGGATTATTTTAGTTTCAGATGTTTTGGCGAATCGGGCTATACTAAAGTCAACTTTTAGCAGCAGCTGTCGCCGGAGATGTTTTGAAAGTTATAGTGGATGAAATCCTGGTAGAGAATGCAAACAAGCTGGGAGTGTACTTCCTTGAACAGTTTAACAGCCAGCACATCAAAGAAGTCCGCGGAAAAGGCTTGTTGATCGGTGTGGAACTGAATCCATCTGCAGGTGGCGCACGCCATTCTTGTGAAGCGCTCGAACATAAAGGCATCCTGGCAAAAGAAACCCATCATCACGTCATCCGTTTTGCTCCTCCACTTGTGATAGACAAAGCCACTATTGATTGGGCTCTGCCCTTCATAAGCGAAGCGCTTCGGATGCCATAATTGACTGTCTATTGGTGCCGCTTCGTCTGAATGAATGGATGGTGCTATGAACCGTGAAGCCAAGATAGTTGCTACCATTGGCCCCGCCTCCAGCAGCGAGGATGTACTCTCCTCCCTGATGGACGCTGGCGTGAATGTTGTCCGCTTGAACTTTTCTCACGGTACCCATGCTGGCCATTTGTCTGTCATCCAGCTCATCCGTAAGCTGGCTGAGCAAAAAGGCAAAGCGATTGCTGTATTACAAGATCTACAGGGACCCAAGGTACGCATTGGCGAGATCCCAGGTGGGGAAATGTTCCTAGCATCAGGCGAGAGTTTGGATGTATACTTCGCCGAGGACCTCGAGTCAGTCCAACCAACTGCTGGCGCATCGGTAAAATGGATCTACATCCCCATCCCCAGTCTTCTCCCGCAACTGTATACAGGTATGAAAATCCTGTTGGATGACGGCAAGATCGAATTCGCTCTTACAAATATATATCCCGACCATGCTTCCGTTGAAGTAATTTTAGGTGGCAGGTTGACCTCGCACAAGGGGTTCAACCTGCCAGGAACCTGTCTGGATATACCCGGTTTTACCGAAAAAGATCGGGAAGACCTTCATTTTGGCATCACCAATGGCGTGGATTATGTTGCAGTATCATTCGTTCGCACCCCGGCGGATATAGACATCGTCCGCGAGGATATTGCTGCCTTTTCCCAGGGAAGAGTGGTTATCCCGATCATTGCCAAGCTAGAACGACCGGAGGCGTTGGAGAATCTGGAAGAAATCATAAAAGTTGCTGATGGTGTTATGGTTGCCCGTGGTGATCTTGGGATAGAACTTTCACCTGAGTTTGTTCCTGTTGCCCAGAAACGCATCATTCGAGCTGCTAATTTAGCTGCCAAACCTGTGATCACTGCCACCCAAATGCTTGAATCCATGATCACCAATCCACGACCAACCCGTGCTGAGGCTGCAGATGTTGCCAATGCCATTTTTGATGGATCAGATGCAGTCATGCTTTCCGGTGAAACAGCTATTGGCAGCTATCCTATTGATAGCGTCCGCGTCATGGATGCCATAATTCGGGAGGCAGAAGCCCATTATGCAGATTGGAGTCTCTGTGCGCATGAACCGGAGATGGATACCACAGACGATGCAGTTGCTGTGACCCGCGCAGCCCGCGAACTCGCCCGGGACCGAAATGTAAAAACCATTGCCGTATTCACCCACTCCGGTCGAACTGCCCTATTAATGTCTAAAACCAAGCCCACTGTGCCTGTGCTGGCTTTTACCCCATTGCAAACCACCTATCAACGCATGAGTCTATATCGCGGAGTCACCGCCTGCCTGGTGCCTTTCGCATCCAGCACCGAAATGATGATTGAAACAGTTGATCAGGTTATCTCGAAGCTCTTCCCAGAAATCATTGACCAACAGGTCGTCCTGATTTCTGGCTTTCCAGCCAATAAAATGCGGTCCCCAAATTTCGCGTTACTGCATACTGTGGGTGAACTTTAATCCTTGGGGGGTGTTTCGCGCCGATGAATTGCCAGGATGGTCACATCATCCGATGGGGTCTCTGAACCTTGGAATAGAACCAAAGCTTTTTCAATCGAATCAAGGATTTGCTCCGGTTCATTGCCGTCAGCGTTGAAGATGGCTGCTTCCAGGCGTTGATCACCAAAATAATCTGTTGCAGTACTGGCTTCCGTTACACCATCGGTGAACAGGATCAAACTATCCCCATGCCTAAAATGAAATGTGTGTCCTTGCAGGGTGAGATCTTCCATGATCCCAAGCGGCATGCCGCCTTTCAACAGTTTTTCCAATCGACCATCCGGATGACGGCAAATGGGCAAATTATGGCCAGCGTTGGAATAGATAAACTCACCATTCTTGTGGTCAAGGATTCCCAGGAACGCGGTAATGAACATTCCATGTGGCGTGTCTCTCAACAGCAGTTCATTTACTCTGTAAAGAATCTCTGCCGGGTTATCCACTTGCTGACTGACCGTACGCAGCAAAGTATGGGTAACAGTCATATACAAGGCTGCTGACATACCCTTATCGGTTACATCCGCCACCAGGATGGCTATCCTCCCATCAGGCAGGGTGAAGGCATCGTAGAAATCACCGCCTACTTCGCGGGCAGTCCGCCAGCAAACATCCATCTTCCATCCGGGTGGCACAGGCAGTTCAGCTGGTAAGAAGGTCTTCTGGATATTACGGGCAATCACTAGCTCTCTCTCCAACTGTTCCCGGATCGCTTCTTTGCTTTGCAATTGGGAATTCTGAATGGCTAGAGCTGTTTGCTGGGCAATGCCAGTTAGGAGTTCCAATCTCTTTTGAAAATAAACCTTGTCTTTTCCCGGTCCTTTACCACAAGTGCACCATAGAATTCGTTCTTCACCGAGAGCGGGATGCCTATCAAAAGGGATTTTGTGTTTTGTGTGTGCAGGTAGGCGGACGCATCCTCTGGTTGATCCACCCGGGTCCAGCACAGCGGTTGGTCTGATTCCGCTGCTGAAATCAAAATCCCGCTTGGCTTGTTGGATTTATGCACGCGCTCCAAAAGCGGGAATTGAAGAGCCGATACTTCTTCCATGCCTGCATCTTTCAGTACCTGTCGCTTAATCCCGTTGAACTCAACAAGACGAAAGTGGCTTCCTTGAGAGTCACATAGGTAGATCATGCAAATTTCAGAACCAACCAGGATGGGGGTAATCTGAACAATCGAAGCAAACAAATCACCCAGATCATTTGAACTGACAATTGTTTGCGTAATCTTATACAAAGCAAGATTCGCGCATTCAACTGTTTGTTCAATCGTAGGCTAATGTATTTTTATTACTCCTTACACCATTCATGTGCAATCATTATCTCTATGAAAGAATTACCTTTTTAGGGTGATTCCCGACCTTCCTATCAATGTGTTGCCAAAGCATCCGACCTAAAACATCATCGCGTTGACTTCATTGAGCACTCGTTCCTCTGGTCTCAATTGGTTAGGTTTCATCCTGTTCAGCGGTTGTTCTGGCAAATCATACATATCCACCAACGACGGGATGTCGGGTTTGATATACAGCAGCCCGGTGGTCATCCAATTGTTCCGCTGGGCGTCTTCCAGAATGCGCAGCGCCTGCCATCGGTCTGTGGGGTCATAATCATTCTCCAGTTTCTTAAGGATCACCAGCGAGCCATCATGCATGGTGACTTCCCTGACGGAACCTTCTTCAAAATCCTCCACCATGATTTCATCCCGGGGTGGAATGAAAGAGATCTCGTGGAGCGGTGCTTCACGATCCTTGCCCCAGTTATAAGAATGCAGGCTGCCTTCCTGGTTATTGAAAGTGACACACGGGCTGATGATGTCAATCACCGCAATGCCATTGTGGCTCAGTGCAGCTTTGATTAACTCTTTCACCTGTTTCGGGTCTCCGGCAAATGACCGAGCCACAAAGGTGGCATTGGATACCAGCGCTTCCATGGCTATATCCACTGGCAGGTATGGGTTGGACCCTTGTTTTTTGAGCATTAATCCTTTTTCCGCGGTGGCCGAGAACTGTCCTTTAGTCAATCCGTAGACCCCGTTATTTTCCACGATGTACACCATTGGCATATTGCGCCGCACCAGGTGTTTAAATTGACCCATGCCAATGCTGGCAGTATCGCCATCTCCACTTATACCGATCCCTTTCAGGCTGGTATCCGCGAACAATGTACCGAGCGCCAGAGAAGGCATGCGTCCATGCAGCCCATTGAACCCAAAAGATCGGCTAAGGAAGTATGTGGGACTCTTGCTTGAACAGCCAATACCGCTGAACTTGATGACCTTCTCAGGTTGGATCCCCAACTCAAAGCAAGCGGAGATGATCTGGCTAGAGATGGAATTATGACCGCAACCCTGGCACAGAGTGGAAGGTAAACCGCGGAAATCACCTTTGACGTATTCTATCGGGATATTTTGCTCCATTATTTCGCCTCCTGTGCCATAATTGTCCGCATGATCCATTTGGCGGACAGCGGTAAGCCATCATTGTGCGCGATGGAGACCAATTTTCCCGCAAATTGCGGATATGCCATCTGCAATATCTGGTTCATCTGTCCATCCCGATTATTCTCCACCACGTAAACCGTGTCATGGCTGGCAATGAAATTCTTCACATCATCACAGAAAGGTACCGCTCGCAAGCGGAGATAATTGAATTTCTTGCCGTCTGCTTTAAGTTTTGCCCGGGCTTCTTGCACAGCAGGGTCAGATGAGCCGTAGGTGATGAGGGCCCATTTCACTGAACCTTCCTGTTCAATAATTGGCCCAGGAACCAGGCTGCGGGCAATATTATATTTACGTATCAACCGATCCATATTGGCTTCCCACACTTCCGGATCTTCGCTGTATTGAGCATGGTTATCATGGCCGGTGCCCCGCGCCATGTACGCGCTGCGCGGATCTAGATTGCCCGGTAAAGTCCGATAAGGGATGGCATCTCCATCCACATCGACATACCTGCCCCACACTCCATCCAGCCTTTCAAGATCGGCTTCCCATAAAATTTTCCCCCGATCCAGGGGTTGGTCGGGATATTCAAAATTTTTGGTCATCCACTGATTCATACCGAAATCAAGATCGGTCATTACAAAAACCAGGGTTTGCAGCCTTTCCGCCAAGTCAAAGGATTTCCAACCAAACTCAAAACACTCTGTCACCGATCCAGGGATCAATAAGATATGCTGGGTGTCACCATGTCCCAGGGTGTAAGCCATCATCATATCACTCTGGGCAGTCCTTGTTGGCAATCCAGTGCTTGGACCCACCCGTTGGACATCCCAGATAACTGAGGGAACTTCCGCGTAGTAAGCCAAACCGGCATATTCTGTCATCAAGCTCAGTCCAGGTCCGGAAGTGGCAGTCATCGCCCGTAACCCTCCAAACCCCGCTCCAATCACCATGCCGATGGACGCCAATTCGTCTTCTGCCTGGACCACGGCATAAGTATTCTTTCCTGTCTCTGGATCCTTGCGAAATTGCGGCAGGTACTCGATCAGCGCTTCTGGCAGGGTCGAAGCCGGTGTGATCGGGTACCAGGCCACGAATTGTACCCCGCCAAAGATGGAGCCAAGCGCGCCAGCGGTGTTGCCATCTGTCATAATATAGCCATCCAGCGGTTTCATCCTTTTTACAACATAGCGGTCTTTCTTTTCCAGGTTTGCTGCAGCCCATTCATAGGCAGATTTTGCGACAATGTAGTTTGAATCAATCGCTTTCTGCTTGCCCTTAAACTGGAAATCCAACGCCTCAAGGATGGCAGTCATGTCAATACCCAACATTTTGGCAAGCATCCCAACATATACCATGTTGGCAATATAATCTCGCAGCGCTGGAGATACATCAGCTTCTTTGGCCAGCGCTTTAACTGGCATCGGGTAGGTGATAATATCATCGCGGTTAATAGGATGCTTGAAATCGTCTGGGTAAAACAGCACACCGCCAGGGTTGATAAAGGCCAGGTCCTTCTCAAAGGAAGCTGGATTCATGCAGATAAGAATATCATCCTCTTCCAGACGACCCAGATAGCCATCTTTACTTACCCGGATACTATACCAGGTGGGTAAACCCTGAATGTTGGATGGAAACTTATTCTTCCCGGAGATGGGAATGCCCATTTTGAATAGCGCCCGCAGGATGGTGATGTTGGCTGTTTGGCTGCCAGAACCATTGACTGTTGCAAACGTGATGCAAAAATCGTTAACAATGTCCTTTCCTGCTTCTTTTTGTGTACTGCTCATATCTGCTCTCCTGAAGTTTCCTATTCAAAACTGCTGGCACGCGAAGGCTGTTTTCGTCTGGAAATCAAATCTATGTGGTCAGCAAACGACTTATAACCGCTTTCAATATCTCCCCTGGCAATGGCTTCCACTGTCTTCAGGTGGAATGCCCACACCTGTTCCAAATACTGCAAATCAGCATACACATCCAATCCCATGGCTTCATAGGCTTGCCAATAAGCTTCCAACAACCCGGTGACAAATGGATTGTTTAATTTTTGGTACATAAGAAGGTGGAATCTTTTATGTTCTTCGTGCGGAATCTGAGGTGGTTTTCGATGTAATTTATGAAAGGCATCTGCTATGATCTCATGAAGTTTTCCCACGTCCGAATCGGTGAGCTTGCTGGCTGCTTCCTGCCAGTAAGCAGATTCAAGATGCTTTCGCAAATCTGAAATTTGCTCAAACGCTGACTTATCATTTTCCAGCGCATAAAATACGCTGGTCATCAAGGTCTTGGTGAAGTTGTACGGAAGTTTTTGGATACCGGTACGTGGACGAACCTCGATCAACCCCATGATGCGTGCCACTTCCAGTTGTTCCCTTATCGAAGCAACGCTGATGCCCAACTCCTGACTTAATTCGATCAGAGAGGGTAGCCGCTCGCTTTCCTCGCTTGAATAATGGCTCAGGTACTGCAAAAAAGCAGATAAATACTGGTTCCTGGATATTTTCGTGATCATAGGTTTCAGTAGTTACATATGATTAATCTGATTATTCCGACAATATCAGTATAGCAAATATGCCATCAGTGTCAAGAGTTTTATTAGATTGAATTGCGAAAAATTATTATGAAAGAGCCAGGTAATCGCTTGCATACCCCGTCAGCAGCGCAACTGCAAGTGACATGGCTTGCTCATCAAAATTAAATTTCGGGTGATGATGTTTTTCCACCCTTGTGCCGGCCGGACCTGCCGCACCCACCAGGATATAACACCCGGGAACTTTCTCCAGGAAGAACGCCATATCTTCTGAGACCATCACTTTGAATTGCTCATTGATAACCAGGGCGGGGTTGTGACGTTGCACAGATTGAATGATCTCTTCTGTGATGGCAGCGTCATTTACCACCGCCGGGGCTAATTGTTTGATCTCCACTTCAGCCTTGCATCCCAGCCCGCCAGCAATAGATGTTGAAATCTCCTCGATCCTATTCATCACCAGCTGCCGAGTGTCCTGCGAGAACGTGCGCATTGTCCCCCGGAGAATAGCTTCGGATGGAATAACATTCAGGGTCTCCCCTGCGTGAAATTCAGTAATGCTCACAACCACGGTCTCCAGCGGAGATACATTGCGCGATACTATCGTTTGTAGGTTGATTAGTACCAGGGCAGCTGCAATTACCGGATCAACAGCCAGATTCGGGAGAGCGCCATGTCCGCCTTTGCCATGAATTGTGATTGTCACCATGTCAGCTCCCGCCATCAGCGCTCCCTGGTGGATCACCACATGACCGGTCTGGAGTTCGTTCCACAAGTGCAATGCGACTGCCGCGTCCGGTTGAAAGCGTTCCAAAACTCCCTCCGCTATCATAGCTTCCGCGCCGCCGCAGGTCATGCCGGTATCGTTCCCAAACCCCTCTTCTGCCGGCTGGAATAACATCATGATTCGCCCGCTCAATCCACTTGCCTCTTCAGCCAGGATTTTCGCAACGGTGAGACCAATCGCCACATGCCCGTCATGGCCGCAGGCATGCATCAC